>UQRS01000024.1 GCA_900543525.1 uncultured Oscillospiraceae bacterium | reverse complement strand
GAATCACAGCCCATTTTTTCAAAACCGGTTGACTTTTTACCAAAAATAATTATAATAATATATATTCTAATTTTAGAGTTTCTATGATTGGAGGATATATATGAACAACTGGAAATTTACCGCATCAAAGGTTTTCAGCGCTACAAACCGATTGATTGAGGCGTATCACATGGTATTGCAGCCGATCTGCAAAGAGGCCGGGCTGCCGCCGATGGCCGTTGATATTCTGATGTTCATCGCCAACAACCCGGATAGCGGCACGGCGGGGGATATCTGCCGCTGCCGTGGGCTTAAATCGGGCATCGTGTCCGTTCATATTGACCGGCTTGTAAATGAGGGGCTGCTCCTGCGCCGGGCGGTTCCCGGGGATCGGAGGAAAACGCAGCTCATTTGCACGGAGACGGCAAGCCCCCTCATCGAAAAGGGGCGCGAGCTGCAAAAGAGCTTCGCGCAAAAGCTGCTCACCGGGCTGTCCGACGCGGATATTGAGGTGTTCCGCAGCTGTCTGTCCGTGCTCAGCGACAATATTGAAGAGATCCGCAAGGGCGGCGTTTCTCCGGAAGAATAGGAGGCTGCCATGCTGAAACTACTGAAAAATATGCGCCAAAAAGAAAAGCTGATGGCGCTGCTTTGTTTGATATTTGTGATCGTGCAGGTGTATTTTGACCTGCGTTTGCCGGATTATATGACCGAGCTGACGGTGCTTATCAAGACCTCCGGCACTACGGCGGACATTGTGACGGTCGGGCTGAAGATGCTCGGCTGCACGGCGGCCAGCGCGGTTACGGCAATCGCCTGCGGCTTCCTCGCCGCCAGGACCGCAGCCGGATTCAGCTTCGCCGTTCGGGAGAAGCTGTTCCGCCATGTCATGGACATCGGCAGCGAAGAGATGCAGGATTTTTCTATCCCCAGCCTGATTACCCGAACCACCAACGACATTACGCAGATTCAGATGATCATTGCAATGGGACTGCAAATGATGATCAAAGCCCCGATTATGGCGGTTTGGGCGGTCATCAAAATCCTCGGCAAAAGCTGGGAGCTGTCCGCTGTTACCGCGGCCTTTGTGGTCGTTCTTGTAGCGGCGGTGCTGCTGATCATGGGCTCCTGCATTCCGCGCTTCCGCCTCGTGCAGAAGATGACCGATAAAATCAACCGCGTCGCCCGCGAGAATCTGACCGGCATCAATGTTGTGCACGCCTTCAATGCCGAGGATTTTCAGAACGAAAAATTTGACGGCCCGAGCCGCGGCATGATGGATCTGCAGATGAAAAACCAGAAGCTGTTCGCACTCGTCCAGCCGAGCATGACGCTCGGGATGAACGGGCTGGCTCTGGCGATCTACTGGGTCGGGGCGGCACTTGTGGAGAATATCGCCGCCGCAGATATGGGTGCACGCCTGACGATGTTTAGCGAGGTGCTGGTATTCAGCACCTATGCGACCTACATTGTGATGGCCTTTATGATGCTGGCGATGATCTTCATGCTGCTGCCGCAGGCGCAGGTTTCCGCCGAGCGTATCAATGAGGTGCTGGGGCGCAGCGCCTCAATCCATGAGGGCAGCGTCCAAAGCGGAAAAGAAAACGGAACTGTTGAGTTTCGGAATGTGTCTTTCCGCTATCCGCACGCGTCGGAGGATGAACTGATCGATATTGATTTCAAGGTGAACAAAGGCGAAACTCTGGCGATTATCGGTGCGACCGGCAGCGGAAAGACCACACTCGTCAGCCTGATCCCGCGTTTTTACGATGCGACAAGCGGAGAGGTGTTGGTAGACGGGGTCAATGTCAGGGACTACACCTTTGACGCGCTGTATGACAAGCTGGGCTATGTCACGCAGAAAGCGGTTCTGTTCTCCGGCACTATACGGGACAATGTGCTTTTCGGCGAAAATGCCGCCGCGGCGGACGAGGCTTCTTTGACCGATGCCATCCGGCTTTCACAGGCGAAGGAATTCGTCGACAAGCTGCCGGAGGGGACGGAATACGAGATCGCACAGCTCGGCCGCAATGTCTCCGGCGGTCAGAAGCAGCGCCTTTCCATCGCCCGTGCGCTGGCACGAAAGCCCGAAATTCTGATCTTCGACGATTCCTTCTCGGCGCTGGATTACCGGACCGACGCAAAGCTGCGCGAGGGGCTGAACGAGCAGCTTCGCGGCACGACAAAAATCATCGTCGCCCAGCGGATCAGCACGATTCGTCACGCGGACAAAATCCTTGTTCTTGACCGCGGAGAGATGGTTGGAATGGGAACGCATGAAGCACTCATGCAGAATTGCCGCGTCTATCGCGAGATCGCGACCTCGCAGCTCAGCGCTGCGGAGCTTGGCATAAGGGGGGAGAAAAATGAAACGAAAGAATAATGGAAACAGCCTCGGCTCGACCATTCCGAGAATTGCCGGATATATGCGTTCCAGCATGGGAATCATGATTGCCGCGCTGATCCTTGCCGCCCTCAGCGCCGTTATGACCATCATTGGCCCGGACAAGATCGGCCGGATCGCCACGCTGATGTCGGACGGCCTTACCGGCAGCATTGACCTTGCGGCAATCGCAAAAATCGGAATTTTCCTCGCGGTCATCTATGCGCTCAGTGCCGTTTTCAGCTTTATTCAGCATTACACAATGGCTGTCGTCACCCTGAAAATGTCCTACCGTATGCGCGGGGAACTGTCCGATAAGATCAACAAAGTACCGCAGAAATATTTTGGCACTACCTCGCAGGGGGATATTCTCAGCCGGATCACAAACGATGTATCCACATTGCAGCAGGGACTCACGAACAGCCTGCCGATGATCATCAGCGCCGCAACGCAGTTTATCGGCTGCCTGATCATGATGTTCGTCACGGAATGGCACCTTGCCCTCATTTCCATTGGCGTGACCCTTGTGGGGATGCTTCTGACCGTTCTGATTATGTCCAAATCGCAGCGTTTTTTCTCCGCACGGCAAAAGAGCCTCGGCGAACTGAACGGGTATGTGGAGGAGATGTATTCCGGCCACGAGGTCGTGCGTATCAGCCGCGCCGGGCGCAGAATCGGCGCAGGGTTTGATAGGCTCAATTCCGCCGTCTATGACGCAAACTGGAAGTCGCAGTTCCTCTCCGGCATCATGCAGCCGCTGATGAATATTATCGGCAACATCGCCTATGTCGCCGTATGCGTTTTCGGTTCGATTCTTGCCATGAACGGCAAGATCGAGTTTGGCGTGATCGTTTCCTTCATCCTGTATGTCCGCCTGTTCACCTCTCCACTGACACAGATGGCGCAAGGGCTTACCAATATGCAGACGGCCTCGGCCTCCGCGCACCGAATCTTCGACTTCCTTGAAAGCGAGGAGATGCCCGACGAGAGTGAGAAAACGACCGTCCTTACCGATGTTCGGGGCACAGTCAGCTTTGAGCACGTCCGCTTCAGCTACCCCGATACGCCGGACAAGATCATCATCAAGGACTTTTCCGCCGAGGTGCATCCCGGTCAAAAGGTCGCGATCGTCGGCCCGACAGGTGCAGGAAAGACCACGATGGTCAATCTCCTCATGCGCTTTTTCGAGATAGGCAGCGGCGCCATCAAGATTGACGGCGTCCCGATCTCCGAAATGAGCCGGGAAAATGTGCACAAGCTGTTCAGCATGGTTTTGCAGGACACCTGGCTCTTTGAAGGGACGGTGCGGGAAAACCTCGTCTACAACATGGAGGGGATCACCGACGAGCAGCTTGAAAGTGTCTGCCGCGCCTGCGGACTGGACAAATTCGTCCACACACTGCCGCAGGGCTTTGACACCGTTCTTTCGGAAAGCGCCAGCATCTCCGCCGGGCAGAAGCAGCTGCTCACCATTGCGCGCGCCATGCTGCAGAATGCGCCCATGCTGATCCTTGACGAAGCGACCTCCTCGGTCGATACCCGTACCGAGCTTTTGATTCAGCGGGCAATGGATGAACTCACAAAAGGCCGCACCAGCTTTGTGATCGCACACCGTCTTTCCACCATCAAAAACGCCGACCTCATCCTTGTCATGCGCGATGGAGACGTGGTTGAGAGCGGCACGCATGAGGAACTGATGCGGCACGGCGGCTTCTACGCTGAGCTGTATAACAGTCAGTTTGAGCAGGCCTCCTGATGAATCAGTGAAGGCCGGCCTGTCGGTCAGCAGCCGGCCGCGATCTAAAAAGCCGCGCGTCGGCGTCATGCCTATCCGCCCAAAAAAGGGCTGCAAGCTTTAAAGCTTGCAGCCCTTTTTTCCTGCATATTCGGCTGTGCCCCGTCCGACAGAGAAAAGCGTACACCAAAAAGGCAAAGCAGCACCTCTGCCCTTTCGGCGGTGGGCAAAACCTCCCCTATTTACAACACCACCGTATTTATATCGAGCAGCTGCCCTACTTTTTTAAGCAGGGAGGCATTGTGCCCGACGGCCAGAGCGCAATGGTGCGTCGGATACTCGTTGAACCATTTTTCCATATAAGTATCGGGGTCATATTTGAATTTTGCGGGGGTTTGGGTGTTGCCGATCTGCATAATTTCTCCGTTTGTCGCTTCGGCCTCACTGATGATCAGCTTGAGCCTGCCGTCGACCGTTTGCGTAACGTTCAGCGTGGTAATCGGCCCGGCCTTTACCTTGGCTTCCACCGAAACGCCGGTTCCCTTTTTGCCGTGATATATCCCCATTCCGCGCAGAATCGGCTTCTTATCCGAAATGCCGATGTGGAAAGGCCCGTCGTGCCCGATCAGGATGGTTCCGTCCACATAATCCGTTACCACAATCTCACAAAAGCTGCCGCCGAGGCCCAAAATATCACAGATCTTCATCGCAATCGCGGTCTTGATATCCGCCTCTCCGGCGCAGGGAATCCCCTTCGCGGTCAGCAGAGAGTGCCCTACGATAAATCCGCCCTGCAGCTTTTCATAAGGATTTCCGTCCGCGCTGTGGTAGTAATAGGACAGCGCGTCGAGATTATATTCCCGCACCATTTTTTCCTGCGCGGCCGCAACCCTGGCGGACCAGAGCAGCTGCTCCTTGGTCGGCGCTTTGACCAGCGGGTCGGAGGGAGAGTCGCCGCTGATTTCAAACATGGCTCTGATTTCTTCCAGCTTTTGTTCGGTCTCGTCCGGCGTCACGGTTTCCAGCATGCGGTTCAGGTCGCACATCTCCAAAATCTTCACATGGACGCCGGTTTGCGCCTGCAGCATGGTGAAGTCGCTGTACAAATCCAGCATGCCGCTGTAATTGCCTCCCAAAAAGCCGATTCGGCTTTTTTGCAGCGTTGCCAGAACCCCTGCGGCTCTGACCCACTCATGAATCTCATTCCACGCCCGGATCGCCTCCGGACGGGAGGCGGTGTTCTCATCCGTCAGCGAGATCTCGGGCGTATAGTCCATTCCCAGCAGGCCGTTTATAATTCTAAAGGGAATGCCGGCGCGGTTGAAGGCGTTGGCAATCTCCGGCGCGACGCAGGCGCCGCAGTGCGCCAGCCATTCTCCGGTGGTGGTTTTGGCATAGTTGATTTTCGCCGTGGGCTGGAGGTTCAAAACAATGACCGGCGCTTTGCAAAGCTGATGCACCGGCAAAACAGAGGCGCTGGTAACATAGGTGCCGCAGTGGGAAAAGATCAGGTCTACATTCTGACGCTGAAACCACTCGCCGGCCTTTCTTGCCTCCTCCTCGTCGTCGACCAGGCCGTAATTTTTCACGTCGGCAAAGGCAGCCAATCTCTTTTCAATAAATTTTCCGTATTCGATCAGCCTTTCTCTCAGCCCCTCGAACTGGGTCCAATAGGCTTTCAACCCGGAGGTGTACAATCCGATTTTGGGTCTGACGACATTCTTTATCTTTTCCATGTCTTTTTTCCTTTCTCTATCCCCTTCTGCGATTGGATGAATCGGGGTTTTCCGATTTTACAAGCTACCGTTTCGGCCGAAATTTTCCATGCCCCATTATATACTGAAAAGCAGAAAACAGCAATCCCCATTCTCCACTAGGCAGAACGCGGCATAAAGCCATCTTTCCGAATTGTATTTCGGAGAAATTTATGATAGAATAACATAGATTTTTCGCTGTAAACAGCCGCCGGCGGGAGGAGTTTGCCGCTTTGCGTTTTGCGGATTTTCCGATTTCCTTTTTTGGATACGCCCCCTCCGGCAGCGGCGGGCGTGAGGGAGGCAAAACGCGCTCGATCCGAGCGCTTGCCGAAGGCCAGAGGCCGGAACGCCGATACAGCCGGATTTTTTCACACGCCCTTAAATTACAAACGAAGGCAGCGTTCGAATCGCCGCCGAAACGAGGTGTCCGCCCATGTCTCAAGCCGTTCCCATGCAGGTTATTGCACATATCCGCAGCGATTTCCCCACCAAATTCGGCATTCCCCGGCAAAGCGGTCTGGTGGAGGGGCTGCGCGCTACGATCGTTTTTGAGCCGGAGTACCGCAACCCCGACGCCCTGCGCGGAATCGAGGGATTTTCCCACCTCTGGCTGCTGTGGGAGTTCTCGGCCGCCAGGAGAGAGGGCTGGTCCCCCACCGTTCGGCCGCCGCGCATGGGCGGCAACACCCGCATGGGCGTGTTTGCTACCCGCTCTCCCTTCCGGCCAAACGCTATCGGGCTCTCCTCCGTCCGGCTGGAGGGGGTCGACCTCCACACAAATGAGGGGCCGGTACTGCATATTTCCGGCGCCGACCTGATGGATTCCAGCCCGATTTTCGACATCAAGCCCTACCTTCCCTACACCGACGCCCATCCGGAGGCTGTGGGAGGTTTTGCCGCCCTGGCGCCGGAGGGGAGGCTGCGCGTCCTCTGCCCGGACGAGCTGCTTGAAAAGCTTCCGCCCGACCGCCGGCCGGCGCTGCTGGAGGTGCTGTCTCAGGACCCGCGCCCCGCCTATCAGAGCGCGCCCGATCGGATTTACGGCATGCCCTTTGCCAACACCGACGTCCGCTTCCGGGTAGAGGGGGACTGCCTGACGGTGCTGGAGATTTTGCCGGGCGATTCTTCCAAAGGAAAACAGAAGCCTTGATCCGATGTCTGCCGAAAAGCGCGCTTTCCCCCGCGGAGGCTGCGGGACAGATTTTATATAAGCAAAAGGCTCCGGATGCAGTTTGAACGCGCTGTATCCGGAGCCTTTTGCTTTACCCGAAGCACTTACGAAAGGCCGGATGCCGCAATAAAGCAGCGGCAAAAATCATTCCAGATAGGCAACCGCCCAGTCGGCCGTGCTGAGCAGCAAAACCTCCCGCCCGGCGCAGCGGTACCGGAGGAAGAACACCGCCGTACGGCTCGCCCCGGCGCTCACCCGCCGCAGCCGGAAGCCAAACCGGGCGTAAATATCAATCTCCTCCGCGTCGGCCGCCATCGAACCGGCGAAAATCTCCTGCCGGGCGGCGGCGCTGACATTTCCCGACATCAGGCGGTTGATCTCGCCCTCCGAAATGCCGAAATACGCGCCATAGGCCAGAAAAGCAATCTCTGTCCCGTTGAGCAGCCCGGCGCTGTTTTCGGGATCGGCCATGGTATAAATATTCCCGTTCCAGGTGATGTCACGCAGGCCGTCCTCCCCCTTGGTTACCATGCCGGCCGAGATAGAAACGGTCAGGCTGCCCACAACCCACTCGGGCGTGCCCTTTTCAAAAAAGCCGTCGGCGGTCAGCAGGCCGTTTTCAAACAGGATGCCGTCCTCCCGCTGGATGAGCGGCCGGCCGGTTCGCGCCAGCGGGCTGTCGCCGAGCGCCGCAAAGGCCTCTGCCGCGCCGCCGGTCAGCACAAAGGCGGTATTCTCCGCGATTGTTTGCTCCTCCTCCCGGTTTGCGGCGGCAATGCGCTCGGCCGTGTTGAGGAGGTAGGCCGTACCCTCCGGCCCCTCGAATTTCTGATAGACGCCCCACTCCTCCGCCACCGCGTTTGCGGCCGGAATGCCGAGGGTCTCCCCCTTCCACTTGTGCGCCTGCCCGTAGAGGGCGTAGGCATGGCGGAAGGTCATGCCCGTCACGTCGGACCGGCCGTCATAGCCGGGGAAGCTGCGAACCGCCGACATCTCCGCACTGCCGCCGTCCACCAGCGGCTGATCGGCATAGCTGTAGACGCAGCTGAGGTACTGCTGATAGACCACGCCGTTGTAAAGGAACGCGTTGCCGATCGCCGCCTCATACCGGAAATGGCGAGAGAAGTAGCCGCAGACGCTGAAGGCCGTCCCGCCGAAGGGCGAGACCACGGTTGACCAGCGCCGTTCCGCCGAGCCCCAGGGGTTGCCGACGTTGTCGTTCGGCCGCGCCTCGGTCTGTATACCGACAATGCCGCTGTAATTGCCAACCGACCAGCTGCCGCCGTTTACCACGCCGACGTTGTAACCGTTTTCGACATACTGATACTTTACCTCGTCGGCGATGGCGGCACGGGTGGCCTCCCGCTCCGCTTCCGTCAGGCTGTCCATCCAGAAAGTGGCGGACGCCTCCGCCCAGCCGGTCACCGTAATGCCAAAGGAGGCGTAGTCGGCCTTCAGCGCCGTCATGGCGGCCGTAAGCCTTGCATACCCCCGGACGTAGGCGCGCTGTGCAGCTCTCAAAGTTCCATAATCGGCCAGAGCAGATCGCACAGCCGGGCCGTTGCGATAGGTGATCTCCTCCGGCAAAGAGGCGATGATCGCGTTGATCCGGTCGATCGTGTCAAACAGCTCGTGGATGCGTGCCTCGGCAGCAAGGAGGGTTTCGGCCGTCTCGACAAAGCGCTGCGCCAGCGCGTCCAGCGCGTCATAGGCGGCACGCGCCGCCTCCACCGCCGGACGGGAGGAAAGGCCGATCTCCCCCAGAGCCAGAATCTGTCGATTCACGGAAGCAGCGGCCGCGCGGCAGTCAGCCTCATACTGCAGATACAGAAGCTGCGCCTCCGCCTCGACCAGCTTGTCATAGGCGGAAACCTTTGGCTTCCACATATCGTCCAGCACGTCATAGGCGGCGCGCGCCGCCTCCACCTTATCTCTGTCCGCCAGCGTGAGGGCGGCGGTCGGCGGAATGGCGGCAATAGCGGCGTTCACAGTCTCGACCGCCTTCATATACGCGGTTTCGGTAAAGCCGGCGGCGGTCAGCACGCCTTTTTCAAACAGCATGGCGCCGTCGGCCTCCTGCGCCACCGGCGCGCCGGTCACAGCAAGCCGCGCCGTCCCGCTCTCTCCGAGCGCGAGGAAGGCTTTCGCCAGATCGCCCGAGAGAGTAAAGGCGCGGTTGTCCCTGACCGTGTCCTCAAAGGCTGCGTCGCCCTCCTCCAAAGCTGCGGCGGACGCGATTCTGGCGGCCGTGTTGAGGAGGTAGGCCGTACCCTCCGGCCCCTCGTACTTCTGATACAAAATCTCCCCAAAGGTCTGCACATTGCCGGTCGGAATACCGAGGGTGGCAAGGGCGCGCTTCCCCTCCTGCCCGTACAGCGCATAGCTGTAAGCGAAGGTGCGGGCAGCTGCATCTCCATTCTCGCCCGAACCGGGATAGCGATCAAGAGTCTGCATCTGAACCGAGCCGCCGACGACATACGGCGTTTCGGCATAATAGCGGATGGTGTTCATATACACCTGATACACATTACCGTTATAAGCAAAGCTGTTGCCGATCGGCAGCGGATAGGCGTTTGCAAAATATCCCGTGATGCTGAAGGCCATCCCCGAAAACGGCACGACGGTGTATGCCCAGCGGCGGTTGGCGTGTCCCCACGGGTTATAGAGATTGTCATTCGGCCGGCGATCCATCTGCATTCCCAGCATGCCACTGTAGCCGCTGAGACCGTAGTTTCCGTACACCGGACCCATGCGGTACCGCCGGTCGCGGTATTGATGATAAATCTCCTCCGCCACGGCCGTTCGGGTGGCCTCCTTCGCGCGGTCGCTGGCCGATGACAGCCAGGGCGTGAGCCCAGCCTCTGCCCATCCGGTAACGGTAAGGTCGAAGGAGTCGAACAGTTCCTCCTGCTTTTCGAGCAGGACGGTCAGCAGATCGGCATTTGTCACATACACTTTCGCGGCATCGGACAAAGCGGCATAGGCGGCTTGCAAGGCCTTCAGCTCGGCTTCGGTCTGATGGGTGACGCAGTAGAAGGCGGCGATTTTCCCGGTCAGGGTGAAAACCGCCTCTCCCTCCCCGCCGAGGAGGGTTTGCAGCGCCGCCTGCAGCTCCGACAGGTTGGAGACGGCCTTACGCCGTTTGGCCGGCGCGGCATAATATGCCTCCATCGCCGAACGCACGGCGGCGGCATAAGCGGCGCTGCCCGGCGTCTCGTGGGAGAGCGACTCAATCACCTCGACCGGATCGGCGTCCCGCCCGATCGAGTCGGCGATCAAAAAGAGGGTGCGTACCGAGGCCGCCTGTTGCAACACGCTGACCTGTTCGAGCGAGACCGGTTCGCTGCTCTGCCAGTTGTCCGGGAGCCAGCCGGCCTCGGTCTCCCCCCGGAGGAGGCAGGCAGCTGCCAGAGAGTTGCGCACCGCATCGGCGCCGGCCTTATCCCCTGCCACACGCTCAAGGTTCAGAAACCCCTCCACCAGGCTGCTGTTGAACCAGGTATGGTCGCTGTTCCAGGCATAGGCCGTCTCCCCCAGCTGGGGGAACTCCTTCTGATACAGCCAGCGGGAAAGGGAGGACGCGGCCGTCGCCCTGGCCGAGGTGAGGTAGGCCTCCTCCCCGGTGATTTCGTAGAGCAGCACTGCGGCCGAAAGATAGCAGCCGGAATTGTAGGTGAACTTGGCCTTGTCAATCCGCACGCCGCCTTCGCTGTCATAATCAATATTGTCCCAGAGCAGGTGATCCTCCGGATCGACCAGCTTTTCGTTCATCCAGTTGTAAATTTTGATCGCCCAGTCGAGGTAGCGCTGCTCCCCCGTGGCCATATACATCTTGCAGGAGGCCATGGCGGCCGGCGCGTTGATGCAGGTGTTTTTGCCCGAGGTGCCGCCGTATCCGGTATCCTTCCAGTAAATGCCGCCGTCGAATTTGTCATCCCAGCCGCGGTAGATATAATTCATTACCCGCCGCGCCAGGTCGAGATACTCCGGATTGCCGAGCGAATTGTAGGCGTTTAAAAACTCCTTCTGGATCCAGATGTCGTCGTCATAAAACACCTCGGTATTCACGTTGTTCGGCAGGCAGTTGAGGGCGAGATAGTCGGCCTCCTCCACCCCGTATTTGTCGTAGAGATTGTTGGCCTCATAATTCAGCACGTTGCGCAGCGCCTTTTTGTACTCCGCCACGGCAGAGGCATCGTCCGGGTCATAGGTGACCCGGGCGCCCAGCCCCTCCAGCAGCGAACCGTAGCTCCAGAGGAAGGAGTCGCCGCTCTTCGCCGCAAGATGGTTATAGGCGCGCTCATTGTCCGGCTGCCAGACGATGTCGGCCAGCGATTCGGAAATCTGGCGGCCGACGGCGGCATAGTCGGTAAAAGCCTCCACCGTCTCCCCCGCGGCGGGGATCGGGCAGGCAAGGCAGGTGACGGTCAGAACGACAGCCAGCAAAGCCGCCGTTATTTTTCGGCATATTCTCAAAGCGGACACCTCCGACATGTAATGCAAGGACGGCGCGGTTTTTCTAAAAAAATCGCCTTTCCCCCGGAAAAACACAAGGGAGGAAATCGGCGGCGCCGTCCGCTTAACAACAAGGATATATAGCTTCATTGTACCAGCCATTTTTCGATAAATCAAACGTTTTAAAAGGATTCCGTCCCGCTGCAGCCGTTTTTGTATAATCCACTAAGAAACCGCCGTAAATTCGGTCATTTTCACCACAGGTAAAAAGGGGGAAAAGCGGCGGAGGCTGCCCGAACGCCGCAAAAGGTGTGGACGCGGCATTCTCCGGCGCCGCAAAAGAAGCAATCGCTTGCAAGGCTTTACAAGCGGCAGGCGGCAGAAAATGAACGCGCAAGGAATGCAGGCAAAAAAAGGGTCGCAGAAAAATCGGGGTTTTCCGTCCCTTTTTTCTGCGATCCTTTATACGCATATATGCAAGGTTTTTGCTTTGTCCCGGCAGCCGTGCGGCCGCACCGTTGCACCGTTTTTTATAAAATCAATACCGGTTGTCAAAAATCCGGGTGGATTTTTTCTCACTCCGGGGGAGGTCGCCGATGGCGACGCCCTTCGGCTCGATCAGCAGTCCGACCTTGATCTTGAACTCCGCACGGACGGCCGTTTCGACCGTTTCTCTGTCTGCGCCCGCCTCCATCTCAAAGAAGAGGGTCATGATATCCTTGCCGTTCATGTGATCAATCATAACCTGATACTCGCTGCTGACGCCGTCAACGCCGCGAAGCACATCCTCCACCTGACCGGGGTAGATATTGACTCCCTTGACCTTGACCATATCGTCGCTGCGGCCGATGATCCGGTCAATCCGCGGATAGTGAAGGCCGCAGGCGCACTCGCCCGGCACAATCCGGGAGAGGTCGTGGGTCCGATACCGGATGAGGGGCGCGCCCTCCTTTTTCAGGGTGGTGATGACAATCTCCCCAATCTCTCCGTCAGGGAGAACCTCGCCGGTTTTGGGGTCGATAATCTCAAGATAGATGAAATCGTCCCAGTAATGCATCGGCTCATCCTTTTGGCAGTTGATGCCGATGCCCGGGCCGTAAATTTCGGTCAGGCCATAGATATCATACAGCTCGACGCCGAGCTCGTTTGCAATGCGGGCACGCATTTTGTCTCCCCACCGCTCGGAGCCGATGATGCCTTTTTTCAGATGAATCTGATCCCCGATGCCGCGCTTTGCAATCTCCTCCGCCAGCAGCAGCGCGTAGGAGGAGGTGGCGCAGAGTACCGTGCTTTTCAGATCGACCATCATCTTGAGCTGCTTGTCGGTGTTGCCCGGCCCCATCGGAATGGCCATAGCTCCCAGCTTCTCGCACCCGAGCTGAAACCCGATTCCCGCCGTCCAGAGGCCGTAGCCGGGCGTGATGTGAATCCGGTCGGATTTGGTAATACCGGCCACCTCATAACAGCGGGCAAACATAGTCGCCCAATCCTCGACATCCTGCTTGGTATAGGGGATGATGATGGGGGTACCGGTCGTGCCGGAGGAGGAGTGAATCCGGACAATTTCCTCATCCGGGACGGCCTGAATCCCCAGCGGATACACCTCCCGCAGTTCGTCCTTCTCGGTAAAGGGGAGGGCCTCAAACGCTTCTTTGGTGGTGATGTAGGCGGGGTCGATATCGGCAAGCTTTTTGGCGTACAGTCCGCCAGGGAAAGCCTTGACCGCCTCGATCCGGCCGCGGATTTGCTCCAACTGGATTTCGCTCGGTTGCATAGTGCAGATCATCCTTTCGTCCGAAGATTAAGAATTTTAGAAAACGATGCCTACGGCGATCAGCGCCGCCCCGATCAGCAGGGCCGCGCCGTCGAGCGCCGAAAATTTGACGGTTTTATAGCCGCTGTCCTTTTTGCGCAGGTTGAAGCCCCGCAGCTCGGCGGCGATGGCGGCGCTGTCAATCTTCTGCACAGAGGAGATCAGCAGCGGCACGCAAAGGGGCACGATCAGCCCCAGCTTTTTGAAGATATTTTTGGTATCAAAGGCAACGCCCCGGGCGGTCTGCGCCTCCATAATCGCGGCGAGATCGGCGGTAAAGCCCGGGATAAACCGCACGGCCGAGGTGATGGCGAAGGCATATTTATACGGAATGCCGCAGCGGCTGACCAGCGCGTTGGAGAGGTCGCTCAGCTTGGTCAGGGTAATCATCAGCGCCAGCGGCAGCGTCGGGCCCATCAGGCGGAGCACCACCTGCGCCGCGACGAAAAAGCCGTAGTCGGTCAGCAGAATGCCGAAAGGCAGGGTAACCAGCGCCGTCCCCTTCTGGATAAACAGCACCTGCAAAACGAACAGAAAAACAGACAGCTTGACAAGCCCCCGCAGCATCCGCAGCGCATAGGGAAGAATGCCGCCCGCCGCCCCGATAGCAAGGTCAAAAAGCACAAAGCCCACCAGCACAAACAGATTGTTGCAGGCAAAGCAGCCGATGCAGATCATCAGAGCAAGCAGCAGCTTGGTGCGCGGGTCCAGCCGGTGAATCACCGAGTTGCCGGGAATATAATCCAGAAAGCCCTTCACTGTCCCGCCGCCCCCTTTCCGACCCGGACGCGGATAGCGTCGGTCATTTCGTCCACCGTAGTGACCCGGCCGAGCCGACCGTCCAGCGCCAGCGACAGGCCGATAATCTGCGGTGGGAGGAGGGAGGCAGCGGCCATGGCGGCCTCATCATAAAAGATCTCCTCCGGTTTGCCGTCGGCCACGACCCGGCCGTCATGCATCAAAACCACCCGGCTGGCATAGTCCAGCGCAATCTCCATATCATGGGTCACCATCAGGACAGTGACGCCCTTTTGATTCAGCTCTTTTACATAATCCATAATCTGAATGCATTCTTTATAATCGAGGCCGGTCGTCGGCTCATCCAGGATCAGCAGATCCGGCTCGCTCACAAGGACCGAGGCCAGCGCGACCCGCTGCCGCTCTCCCCGGCTGAGAGAGAAAGGGGCGGCCTCCGGATCGAGCGCGAAAACCTCCAGCGTGCGGGTCAGGCGCTCTTTTCCTCTGGCGGCGTCGATCCCGGCGTGGGTGAGGCTGAAGGTCAGCTCCTCCCCCACCGTGTTTTTGCAGATCTGGCGATCGGGATTCTGGAACAGGAATCCGATTTTGGAGGCAAGGGCGCTCGCCTTGACCTTTTTTGTATCAATCCCGTCGATCACCACGCTGCCGGTCGTCGGCCGCAGCAGTCCCCGCACCAATTTGGAGAGGGTTGACTTTCCCGCGCCGTTGGAGCCGAGCAAGGCGACAAACTCCCCCTTCGCGACCGAAAGGCTGACATCGTGGACGGTCGACTCCGACCCGTATCCGAAGGAGACGTGACTCAGTTCGAGCATGAGAGCACCTCCTCCACCATTGCTTTGGCCTGCGGAATGCTGACCGGCGGCATGCCGACCGGAAGCCCGGCCGCCTGCATCGCCTCTTTAAGTGAGACGATACGGGGCACATGGATGCCGATCCGGCGCAGCTCGGCGCTGTGGTCGAGCACTCGGCGCACCTCGTCAAAATAAAGGAGGCGGCCATCCTCCATCACGGCGAGGCGTTTTACATATTCGCAAAGCAGCATGATCTTCTGCTCGACAATCAGGATGGTAATGCCATGCTGCTGGTTCAATTCACGAAGAATCTCAAAAAGCTGGCGGCTGCTGACCGGGTCCAGCTCGCCGGTCGGCTCATCCAGAACGATGATTTCCGGCTGGAGGGCCAGAATCGCGGCCACGGCGACCTTCTGCTTCTGCCCGCCGCTCAGGGAGGCGATGCTGCGATCCTTGAGGTCGGCGATGCCAACCTGCTCCATCGCCGTCTGCATACGGTCGGCAATCTCCGCCTTCGGGACGCCGAAATTTTCCAGCCCGAAGAGGAGCTCATCCTCCACCACGGCGGCGACCATCTGGGCGTCGACATCCTGAAAAACGCTGCCGACCACCCGGGAGAGCTGCTCCGGCCGCACCTCCACCGTGTCCATGCCGGCCACCCGAACCTCGCCGTAAAAATCGCCGCGGTAGTGATGTGGCACAACGCCGCTGATGCTGTAGGTCAGGGTGGATTTTCCGGCGCCGGAGTTGCCGATAATCCCGATGAAATCCCCCTTCTCCACCGTCATGTGGATATGCTCGAGGGCGGCTTTGCCGCTGTTTGCATATTGAAATGTCAAATCCTTGATCTCGATGATCGGCACGGTCGTCACCCTTTCAAAATCTGCTCTGTCAAAGCTGCATGGCACCGGTCGCTTAAAGCCTCTTTTACGCCCGGTTCTTTTTAAAGGCGGCGTTCAGCGGGAGGTAAAGCACCTGCACGATCACGGCATTGAGGACGCCGGTGAAGAAAACGATCGGCACGTAGGCCGCCATCGTGGCAATATCCGCGCCGGCAAACGCAAACAGGCAGACGGTGTAGATGCCGCCGCTCAGCTCTGTGCTGAGGAAGGTGGCTACAATCGGATGGAGGGAGAACTTTCCGATCCGCATGGGCAGCCGGAGCAGCAGTCCCATCAAAGTGGCGCCGAGCAGCTCGCTGATCAGATTGATGTAGGGCGTGCCGGGGAAAAACTGGCAGACCGCGCCGGCCAGCAGGCCGATGATCGCGGCCTCATACACCTTGGGTCGGATGATCAGAATGGCGAGGCAGTACATCGCAATGATGAAGTTGGGCTTCATCCCGCCGATATTGATGAACGAACCTGCAAAAAATTTAAGCACAAAGCCGGCCGCAAGCAACACGGCGACCAGAATAATATCCGAAATCGAAAGACCTTTTTTAACCTCTTCCTTGACGACTCTTTTTTCTCTGTTTTCCATTGCTAAAATCTCTTTCCGAAATTATTTTTGATTTTTGTTTTGCCACGCAAAACGATACGCGGCAGAAGAAATATTCAGTTTACAGCTCTGCGGCCTGCGCCATCGTTCTTTCAGCAAAATCATCATTTCAAAAAAACCTCCGGAAATATTTTATCTTCTGCCCCTTTGGCCGCCATATAAAAAAGGCAGAGCGGTCAAAAAAGCCGACGATCAAAACACAGCTTTGCAAAGAGCAATAAAAAACAGCCTTTGCCCCTTTAAAACAAGGGACAAAAGCTGCTGCTTCTGCGATACCACCCTAATTCGTTCCCGTATCAAGCGGGAGCGCACTCTGCGACGCACCAACATGCGTCCGTCTCATCACGGGAGACCTCCGTCGCCCCTACTGAGCCGCGCGGCCGTTCGGTTTGCCCTCGTAAGTCCATTCGCCGGTACGTTTATCTCCGCAATCGCACTGTCTGCGGCTCTCTGTACACAACCTTTACCGGGTACTACTCTTACTCATCGGTTTGCACGGCGGAAAAGGCCGTGCTTTATAGCTGTATTAAATTGTTCATATCATAGCACCGCTTTTCGGGTTTGTCAACCCCCGATATTCATTTTTTGACAAAAGCCGTGCGAAAAAAGGCTTTACGCGTCCGCGCAGGCGGCCGCACCCAGGGCCAGCGCCTTCAGATTGACCTCCCGGAATTTTGGGGAGAGGATATTCTCCACCACCTGGCGGAGGTCGTCGGGCGTCATCCCGATCGCACCGGCCGCAGCCGCCGCGCCAAGCAGTGCGACATTGAGCACCTTGGCCGTGCCGCAGGCCGCAAGGACGGCGCTCCCGTCCAGCACGACCAGCGAAATCTCCTGCGCGCGGAGGTAGTCGAGCATCCGCCCCGCGTCATAGTCGGTATCCGACAACGCGTCGGTGACCGGCTTGACCGCCGTATCGCAGACGACCACCCGGCCGCCTTTTTTCAGATACGGGAGGGCGCGCGCCGCCTCCGCCGGTTCAAAGCCGATGATGACGTCGGCCTGCCCCTTTGGAATCAGGGGAGAATACACTCCATCTCCGATCCGGACATGGCTGACGACGCAGCCGCCGCGCTGCGCCATGCCGATCGTCTCGGCCGTGTGGGCGGAAAGGCCGCGGGCGATGGCCGACTTTGCCACGATTTTGGAGGCGAGGACGGTTCCCTGGCCGCCGACGCCGGCAAACAGTATGTTAAGCATTGCTCTTCCCTCCATTTTCTGCGTTCCTGCCGATGGCGCCGACCGGGCAAACCGGGGCGCAGAGTCCGCAGCCGTAGCACAAGGTCGCGTCAATCTGCACCCGGTCGCCGTCCTTGACGATCGCGGGGCAGCCCAGCTCTCTTATACATTTCTTACAGCCGATGCACTTCTCCCGCTCGACCGCGAGCAGCGGCTTCGGCCGGGAAACAGCGATGCAGGGCGCGCGATAGATGATGGCCGAAATGCCCTTTACCTTCGCCGCGTGACGAGCCGCCGCAACGGCCGCCGGGGTGTCGAACGGATTTACCGTCTGCACATCCTTTACGCCGAGGCCGCGCAGCACCGCCTCAATATCAATTTTCTGGGCAACCTCCCCCATTGCGTTGAAGCCGGTGCTCGGCCCCGGCTGCTGCCCGGTCATGGCGGTAGTCGAGTTGTCGAGGATGACTGCTACGATATTCGCGTCGTTATAGACCGCGTTGACAATCCCCGCGATGCCGGTGTGGAAGAAGGTCGAATCTCCGATAAAGGCAAAGCAGGCGGTGTCCGGCTCGACCCGGCCGATGCCCTGCGCAATCGTGATGCCCGCCCCCATGCAGAGGCAGGTGTCGGTCATATCCAGCGGCATGGCGTTGCCGAGGGTATAGCAGCCGATATCTCCGGCAAAGACGGCCTTTTTGCCCTTCATCGCCTGTTTTACGGCATAGAAGGAGGCGCGGTGGGGACATCCCGCACAGAGGACAGGCGGCCGGATCGGCAGCTTTTCCGGCGCGGCACAGGCCGGCGGCAGAAGCTCCGGCAGGCCGAGGTAGGCGGCCAGGATCGCCGCCGTGCCGTCGACGCTGTTCTCCCCCGCGTCGGGCGTCGTGCCGTCCAGCTTGCCGTGGATGGCAACGTCGAGATGGTACTTCCCGCAAATCTGAAGCAGCGCTTTCTCGATCACGGGATCCAGCTCCTCCAGCACCAGCACCTCATCCACGCCGCGGAGGAAGTCGAGAGCCAGCTTTTCGGGGAAGGGGTGCGGGGTCGCAATCTTGAGAAGAGACGGCTCGGCCTGCAGAAGGGCGAGCGCCTCTCTCGCGTACATATAGCTGACGCCGCCGGCCGCGATCGCCCGGCGTCCACCGGGATGAATCAGATTACGGGGATAGGCGGACAGCTCGGTTTGCAGATGGCGGTTGCGCTCCTCGATTCGAAGGTGCGCGGCATAGGAGAGCTTCGGGAAAATTACCCAGCGGGAATCCTTTACAAATCCATCCGGCTCTGTCCTCCGGATCTCCTCCGACACCTCGACCGAGGCATAGGCGTGGCAGATGCGGGTGGTCGGCCGGAAAAGCACCGGCGTGCCGTATTTTTCCGAGAGGTCGAACGCCTCCCCGATCATTTCATAAGCCTCCTCCGGGCTGGTGGGATCAAATACCGGAAGCTTGGAGAACTCGGCAAAGCGGCGGGTGTCCTGCTCGGTCTGGGAAGAGATCGGGCCGGGATCGTCGGCCACCAGCAGCACCAATCCGCCCTTCACCCCGACATAGGCCAGGGACATCAGCGGGTCGGACGCAACGTTCAGGCCGACCTGCTTCATGGTGACCAGCACCCGCTGCCCGGCATAGGCGGCGCCGGCCGCAACCTCCAGCGCGGATTTTTCATTGACGGACCACTCGATATAGATGTGTCCGGGATTGTGCTTTGCGACCGACTCCAGCACCTCGGTAGAGGGCGTGCCGGGGTACCCGGTGACAAGGCCGACGCCGGCTCGTATCGCGCCGAGGCCGATGGCCTCATTGCCCATGATCAGTTGGGTTGACATGATAAACACCTTCTGTTTTTTCGGAATTTAGGGTTGGAAGCATACAAAAGCCCGGAGGACGCCTCTTTCAGCAAGACCTCCGCAAAGGGAAGCGATCCGGAAGAAAGGTTTTTCAAAAGGCGGCCGGGCAATAGAAGATTTGCAAAAACCTTCGAGCGGTTTTTATTTTAACACATTCCGACAAACATTACAATCCGCAGGCCGCCTGTTTTTCGCGAAGGAGGCCGCCTTCGCCAGTCACAGAACCCTGCCGGCCGTCATACGCTATACTATCGAAGTGAAATTAAAGCCTGCCGCCGCTCCCGCCCTTTTTCCGAGGTGCGGCTGCCGCAGGCCCGGACGCTGGAAAGCCGTGCCGCAGATAGGTGAAAACCCCTCGGCCGAGGCCGTTGATTTTTTTGCAGTCGCACTCTCCCCAAAACAGGAATACGGGAAAACAGGAAAGATTTTTTACGAAAGGTCTGGTCATAAAAATGCAGAGACAAAATCTCGCCGAGCTTGGCGCCGGAGAAAGCGGCCGGGTCGACCGGCTCAACGTCGGGGAGGCGCTTCGCCGCCGGCTGCTGGATCTCGGCCTGACGGGAGGCACCGGCGTCACCTGCCTGATGAAAGGGGCAGGCGGCAGCATCTCCGCTTACGCCATACGCGGCGCGGTCATCGCCATACGCAAAAACGACGCCGATCACATACTGCTGTCCTGACCGCGGACATGAAACGGCGGCCATCCATATTTTCGCAAAGGGCGTGAACACATTGCAGAAAAGCTGTGCCAAATGCGGCAGGGAATTCACCATCGCCCTCGCGGGCAATCCCAATGTGGGAAAAAGCACCATCTTCAACCGGCTGACCGGCTTAAAGCAGCATACCGGCAACTGGCCCGGCAAAACCGTCTCCTGCACGAGCGGACAGGTAAGCACCTCCGCGGGCGTCATCCGCCTTGTCGACACGCCCGGTACATATTCCCTTCTCTCCTCCTCGGAGGAGGAGGAGGTCGCGAGAGATTATATCTGCTTCGGCGACCACGACTGCGTTATCGCGGTCACCGACGGCACCTGCCTCGAGCGCAACCTCAACCTCGTTTTGCAGATTGCCGAGGCGACCGACAATCTGGTCGTCTGCGTCAATCTTCTGGATGAGGCGGCGCGCAAGGGCGTTTCGATTGATGAAAAGAAGCTCTCCGCATTGCTGCAGGCGCCGGTGGTCGGCACCAGCGCCCGCAGCGGCCGCGGCATCCGCGAGCTGACCAAGGCCGCGCTTTCCTCCCGCGGGAGGAAGGGGGAATTCAAAATTCCCTACCCCGCGTCGGTCGAGCGGGGAATCGCGGAAATTTCCCCCTTGCTGCATCTGCCGAAAAACTGCCGGCTGTCCCGGCGGTTTCTCGCCCTCAAGCTGATCGAAGGAAGCCGGGACATCATCGACACGGCCGGCGTCGAAACCGGCGTTCATCTCGACACGCCGGAAATTCTGGCGGCCGTAAGGACTGCGCGCGCCGGCATTAAGGCCGAATTTCCCGACGATACGCCGACCGAGGTCATCGTCCGGGCGGTCGTCGATCTGGCCCACTCGATTTATAAAAAATCCACCCTGCGCAAAAAAGGCTACAGCAGCCTCGACCGGCGGCTGGATAAAATTTTCACCAGCCGCGCCCTCGGCATCCCCATTATGCTCGGCGCGCTGTTCGCCGTGTTCTGGCTGACCATCGTCGGCTCCAACTACCCCTCCGGCTGGCTGTCGGCCGCCTTTTCTCAGCTTGAGGAGGCCATCCGCGCCGGGCTTTTGGCGATCGGCTCTCCTCCGGTGCTGACCGGGCTGCTGACCGATGGGGTGATCCGCACCCTCTTCTGGGTCATATCGGTTATGCTGCCGCCCATGGCTATTTTCTTTCCCCTCTTCACCCTGCTGGAGGATTTTGGCTATCTTCCCCGCATCGCTTTCAACATGGACGGCTTTTTCGCCCGGGCAGGTACCTGCGGCAAGCAGAGCCTCACCATGTGCATGGGACTGGGCTGCAACGCGGTCGGCGTGACCGGCTGCCGGATCATCGACTCTCCCAGAGAGAGGCTGATCGCCATGCTGACCAACACCTTCATGCCCTGCAACGGCCGCTTTCCGGGAATGATCGCCGTCTCCGCCCTGCTGTTTTCGGCGGCCGGATTCTTAGGCTCAGTCTACACCGCGCTGACCCTCCTGCTCATCATCGTCGCCGGCGCCGGAATCACACTGCTCAGCTCCAAGCTGCTGTCCATGAGCCTGCTGAAAGGGGTGCCCTCCTCCTTCACGCTGGAGCTGCCGCCCTATCGCAAGCCGGATTACCTGCGGGTGATCTACCGCTCGGTGTTTGACCGCACCCTCTTCGTTTTGGGGAGGGCGGCGGCCGTCGCCGCGCCGGCCGGGCTGGTGATCTGGCTGCTGGCCAACATCACGGTCGGGGAGGTCAGCCTCCTCCATCACATCGGTCATTTTCTGGATCCGCTCGGCCGGATGATGGGGCTGGACGGCTATATCCTGCTGGCCTTTGTCTTTGGATTTCCGGCAAATGAGATCGTCCTGCCCATCGCCATGATGTGCTACACCGGCGCCGGCGTCATGACGGAGGCCGGGTCAACCGCCGAGCTGCTGGGCATTTTCTCGGCCAACGGCTGGACCGCCATGACGGCCGTCTGCTTCATCGCCTTTTCGCTGGTGCATTTCCCCTGCTCGACCACCTGCCTGACCATACACAAGGAGTCGGGCAGCCTCAAATGGACGGCGCTGGCCTTTCTGCTGCCCACCCTGCTCGGCATTCTGCTGTGCAGCGGCATCGCGGCCGTCTGGCGGCTGGTCGGCGCGCTTTGATCGCTTTTGCAAATTTTTTAAAAAATCTCTTCTCCCCCTATTGATTCGCACAGGATATTGTAGTAGAATAATATCGTAAATACAATATGTTGCAGAAAGGATAGGGACTCTATTATGGAGGATATCAAAATCACAGTCATTGGCGGACAGCTCGAGCAGGAGGAGATTGACGCCTATATCGCCCACGCGAAGGAGAAATACCCCGATCGCAAGGTCAACGGCCTGGAAATCGAGCTGGACGGAGATTATGTAAACATCAAATATGATCTGGAGCCGATTCCGTTCGACCGCATCCGCCGGATCACCGGCTATCTGGTCGGCACGCTCGACCGCTTCAACGCCGCAAAGCGTGCGGAGGTAGAGGATCGCGTCAAGCACACAATTTCCTGAATCGCGGCCGAGAAGCTTTAAATTATGTAAACCGAAAAGCAACCGGGAGAGCCCCCTCCCGGTTGCTTTTTTTATTTGCCGGATTTTTTGAAAGTCGACCTGCCGTCTTTTTTTCAGAACCGTCACCGCTTCAAATCCCCGGTGGCGGGATTGTCCAGCAGCCTGCCATCCTCCCCAAAGCGGGAGCCGTGGCAGGGGCAGTCCCAGCTGTGCTCCATCCGATTCCACCGAAGCGCGCAGCCGAGGTGGGGACAGCGCGGCGCGGTCGGCGTGAGGAGGCCCGCCACAGCCTCCGCCCCGTTGCAGAAAAGCTGCGGCCGCAAAACGCTGCGAGAGGGAGAAAAAATCCCGCCGTAAGGATCGGGCCTCCCCTGCAGCAGCGCGGTCAAAACCTCGGCCGCCGTCATGGCGGTGGTCATCCCCCATTTGTTGAACCCGGTCGCCACGTACAGTTCGGCCGTCCCGGACGAATACCGGCCGATGTACGGCATGCCGTCCAAACTCATGCAGTCCTGGGCAGCGAAGCGATATTTTTCCAGCGCGGCGGGATAGTACCGCACCGCCGCCTGACGAAGATAATCCCAGCCTCCCCCCGGCTTGCCGGTGCGATGTCCCCCGCCGCCGAGCAAAAGCAGATTCCGATACCCTCTGAGGGAGAGGCCGCCGCTTTTCTCATCCAGATACATGGCCGAAAGGGGCGGCGCGTTTTCCAGCGCCAGAACGTAGGAGCGCTGCTGATACAGCTTTAAAAAATAGTTGCCGTGCTTGTTGATAAAGGGAAAATGGGTCGCCGCAACATACTGCCGCGCCCGGATGGTACGCCCGTTCGCCGTGCGGGCGGCGCCGTCCCGAATCTCGGTAATAAAGGTGTCCTCAAAAATGGGCAGCCGCCCGGCCAGAGCGGCCAGAAAAGCCAGCGGATTGAACTGCGCCTGTGCCGGGAAGCGCACCGCCCCGGCCGTGGGAAAGGGAAGCTCATCGGCGACCGAAAACTCCGCCGGGTAGCCGAGCCGCCTTAAAGCCTCCAGCTCGGCATGAATTTTCTCCGGCCGGTCGAGGGTGTAGACGCAGCTGTCCCGCAGCTCAAAATCGCAGTCGATCCTTTGGCAGAGGGTTTGATAAGCCTTCAGTGCCTTCAGATTTGCCCGAAGATAAAGGCCGGCCTGCTCCGCACCGAACCGGCGCAGCAGCTTATCGTAAAGCAGGCCGTGCTGGGCGGTGATCTTGGCGGTTGTGTTCCCGGTCACGCCGCCGCAGATGCGCCCGCCCTCGACCAGAAGGACTCTTGCGCCGGCCTGCTGCAGCCTGTAGGCAGAGAGCAGGCCGGCAATGCCTCCCCCGATCACCAGCACGTCGGCCGTGCGATCCCGCTCCAGCCGGGGAAAGCGGGGCAGGACGGTTTGGGCGTGCCATACAGATTCGGTCATGAGGCCATCTCCTTTCACATATATGCCGTTCACAGCTGCACTTCTTATTAAGGCGAGGGCCGATAGCCAGATTTGCCCTCCTTCCCTTAGTATGTGCAGCAAATCGTCAAAACCGTCAACCGATTTTCCGACCACGAAACGGGAGCAAAAAACCCGGGATACAGTGCATTTTGTATCCCGGGTTTTGTTAAACTGTTTTTATCACTTGGTACAACATAGCTATAAAAGATGAGAGGCTTTGCCGCGCCCCGGTCAGAGCCATTAAAGCTTGCGGGTCGCAACCTCCACCAGTGCGTCGGCCAGGAACTGATCGACGCTGCGTGCACCGAGATCCTCTCCGCTGCGCGCCCGGACCGAGACGGTGTCGCTCTCGACCTCCTTATCCCCGACAATCAGCATGTAGGGGATCTTCTCCATCTGGGCTTCCCGAATCTTGTACCCGATCTTCTCGTTGCGATAGTCGCCCGTCACGCGGAGGCCGGCGGCGTCCAGCTTCTCCACGATCCGGCGCACCGCGTCAGCCTGCTTTTCCGAGATCGGGAGCACCCGTATCTGCTCGGGTGCCAGCCACATCGGCATGGCGCCGGCATACTTCTCCAGCAGCAGGGCGAGGGTGCGCTCGTAGCAGCCCATGGAGGTACGGTGGATGATGTAGGGGCGGCGCATCTTGCCGTCGACGTCGACATACTCCATGCCGAAAAGCTCGGCCAGCATCTGGTCGATCTGGATGGTGATGAGGGTATCCTCCTTCCCGTGGACATTTTTGATCTGAATGTCCAGCTTGGGGCCGTAGAAGGCCGCCTCATCAATGCCGATTTCATATTTTACGCCGAGGTGATCGAGAATCTTCTGCATGGCGCCCTGCGCCTCATCCCACTGCTCGGGCGTGCCGATATATTTCTCGGTATTGTTCGGATCCCACTGGGAGAAGCGGTAGGTGACATCCTCCTCGAGGCCGATCGACTTCAGCATGAAAATCGCCAGCTCAAGGCAGCCCTTGAACTCCTCCTCCAGCTGCTCGGGACGGAGGATGAGGTGTCCCTCCGAAATGGTGAACTGCCGCACCCGGATCAGGCCGTGCATCTCTCCCGAATCCTCGTTGCGGAAGAGGGTCGAAGTCTCTCCCAGCCGCATGGGCAGGTCGCGGTAGGAGCGGCGGCGGTTGAGGAAGACCTGATACTGGAAGGGGCAGGTCATC
Source organism: uncultured Oscillospiraceae bacterium (assembly GCA_900543525.1). Classification (GTDB taxonomy): domain Bacteria; phylum Bacillota; class Clostridia; order Oscillospirales; family Acutalibacteraceae; genus UQRS01. The sequence goes on along the minus strand of UQRS01000024.1, from coordinate 1,734 downwards.
GGCCGCAGGGCGTAAACCTCCTCGTCCTTTTCCTCATCCCCCAGGATAAACATGCCCTCTTTATAATGATCCCAGTGGCCGGAAATTTTGTAGAGGTCGCTCTTGGCCATATAGGGCGTTTTGGTGAGCAGATAGCCGCGGCGGCGCTCCTCATCCTCCACAAAGCGCTGGAGAAGCTGTACCACCCGCGCCCCCTTCGGCAGGAGAATCGGCAGACCCTGGCCGATTACATCGACCGTGGTGAAATATTCCAGATCGCGGCCGATCTTGTTATGATCGCGTTTTTTGGCCTCCTCCAGCTGGGCAAGGTGCGCCTCCAGAAGGGAGGCTTTGGGAAAGGCGGTGCCGTACACCCGGCAGAGTCTGGCGCCCTTTGCGTCGCCGCGCCAGTAAGCGCCGGTGCTCTGGGTCAGCTTGACCGCCTTGACCACGCCGGTTTTCATCAAATGCGGGCCGGCGCAGAGGTCGCAGAACTCTCCCTGCCGGTAGAGGGTGATCGTGTCGCCCTTTTCGGCGTGCTCGCGGCAAAGCTCAACCTTGTAAATCTCGCCCGCGTCGGCCATCTGCTGTTCGGCCTCGGCCGCCGAAACCTCCAGCCGCTCAAGAGGAAGATCCTCCTTGGCGATTTTCTTGATCTCGGCCTCCAGCTTGGTCAGATCCTCGGGAGTGAAGGGCTTCTCCACGTCGAAGTCATAGTAGAATCCGCCGTCGATGGCCGGGCCGATGGCCAGCTTCGCCTCCGGATAGAGGCGCTTGACAGCCTGCGCCAGCATGTGGGAGGCGGTGTGGTTGAAGGCATGCGCGCCATCCTTATCCTCGAAGGTGAGGATGGCAACCTCACAGTCGTGGTCGACCGGGGTGCGCAGGTCGCAGACCTGCCCGTCGATTTTGGCGGCGCAGGCGGCTTTATAGAGGCCGGGGCCAAGCTCCCCGGCAATCTCCGCCACGGTGACGGGAGCGGCGTACTCCTTGACCGTGCCGCCTTTCAAAGTTACCTTGATGGACATGATAAACGCTCCTTTACAATTCATTTCCGCAAAGCTTGCGGGAGGTTTTTAAATCACAGCGGGAGGATTTTTAGAAAGCAATAAAAAAACGCTTCATCCCAGACACTCTGGGATGAAGCGCAAAGCTCCACGGTTCCACCCGGATTACGCCGAAAATTCCGGCGTCACTTAAAAAAGCCTTAACGCGGCAGAGACGGCCCGGCTTGCTGCTGCCGGGCGCTCATGGGTGGTGTTCGCCAAACGGGAGGTTACGGCGCTTGCAGCCGATGACGCCGACTCTCTGAAAAACCTCGCTCGAAAGGGTACTGTCCCAATCAACGCTTTGCAGATATGATAGCACCGCCGCCGCAAAATGTCAAGGGGTCACGGGTCGGCTTTTTTAAATCGGTTTGCAAAGAGCAAAAAAAGCGTCCCGCAAAAAAATCTGCGGGATGCCTTGTAGTTATTTTTTAAGAGAAGACCTCCGGGCGTTCCTCTAAAAGAACACCTGCGGCTTTTTATTCCGCGATGATGGCTATGGCCTCATCCACCGTGCTGAGCAGGATGTAGGTGTGCCCGTTCAGCTCATACTCGACATAGAACATAGCCGCGCGCACACGCTCCTCCAGCACATTCCGCAGCCGGAAGCCGTAGGCGGTGTAGACATCCACATCCTCGCCTTCTGCAAAGACGACCTGCCGGATCTGATCGGCCGTGGCGTTCTTATAGTCGTTCAGGACATCCTTGC
>UQRS01000023.1 GCA_900543525.1 uncultured Oscillospiraceae bacterium | reverse complement strand
ATCTCCTTTTCCATACCGTCGGATTTAACAGCAACCATTCATCTCGTTTCAGAAGCCTTTTCAAATTGTACACAAACGGAAATTATCGAAACGCTGATTCGAACAGGCTTAGATGCTATGGCTGCAAAAGAGAAAAATGCAAATAGAAACAATTTCCATCTACACAAAAAATAAGAAGGAGATGCACAATGGCACAAAAGCCCAAACCATATTACCAGATTCTGCGCGATTGCCGGGAAGATCGGGATTTGTCCCAAAGGGAAATTGCAGCCCTTCTTTATGTCTCCCAATCGGTTTACTCCGGCTACGAACGCGGGGTAAACGCATTACCGATTCACAGTCTTATTGTGTTATGCAAATTCTATAATCTTTCCTCCGACTATGTTCTGGGGCTTAAAAGAGAACCCCGGAACTTATAAATCCTCTGCCGCAGTCTAAAAAATCCGACAGTATAAAACCTGTCGGATTTTTTATCTTTAATTTTGTTTTCACAAAGGTGCCGTCCACCCGCAAACAGAAGGGGTTGGAGGCTTTGCCGCGAACTACTCTCCCAAAAATTCCTCCCGCAGGGTAACGCCGAAATCCCGGGCAATCGCCCGCAGATTGTCGTCGGTGATGGTCTGCCGGATGGGGAGGCCGGTGGCGCACGCCCGGACATAGATGTCGGCCGCCTTCTCAATCGTGTGCATCAGGCCGAAGGTGGTGTCAAAGTCCGGCCCGGCACAGAAGAGGCCGTGGTGCGCCCAGACTACCGCGTCGAACGACCGCATCTGCTCCGAGGTGGCCCATGCAATCTCCGCCCCGCCGGGCACCATCCACTCGACCACGCCGACCCCGTCCGGGAAAACCACCGGGCACTCGGTCGCGCTCTGCCAGAGGACGCGGCTGAAATCCCGCGCCGTCAGCGGCAGAACATAGGTCAGCGCGATCAGGCTGGGCGTGTGCGCGTGGTAGATCACGCGATAGCCGGGATCGACCGCCGCTTTTACACTGTGGTTTAGAAAATGGCTCGGAAACTCGCTGGTCGGGCGCGCCCCGGAGGAAAGGCCCCACACAATCCGCCAGGCGTCGCCCTTCTCACTAATCTCGACAATGCCGATGTTCTCGGCCGGCGCCTCCTCCACATTGCGGAGGAACTTGCCGCTTCCGGTTGTAAGGAAGCACTCCCCGGCGAGGCTTTCGGCCTGCACGCCCATCGGTACGAACGGTCGGCTGTAATCAAAGCCCGGCCGGCAGGCGTCGGCCTCCTCCTTCGTCATGCGGTAGGTCAGGTTGCCGCCGTTGCGCTCGTGCCAGCCCTGCCGCCAGCCGTCCCCGCACATGCGGATAAAGCCCCGCACTGCGCTGTTTTCCAAAATCTCCATATCTTTTATACCCTCTTTTTCAGTACGGTTTCTTCATATTCCTGCACAGCTTTGTACCACTCGCCGTCGGTCGGCACACCCTGTCTGCGGCAGTATTCAGCCCAGATCTCCCCAAACGGGAGGGTTTTCTGATCCTCGCCGGCTGCGAGAATTCCGGTGAAGTCGCCCGCCTCCTGCATACGGCTCAGCTCGTCATAGGGGGTCAGCAGGGCGTGCAGCAGCGCCTTCTGCATATTCCGCGTCCCGATGACCCAGGCGGCGACCCGGTTGATGCTCGCGTCAAAGTAATCGAGGCCGATGATCGCCTTATCCTCCGCTTTGGCGGCGATAATCTCCCCCGCGATGGCGAGCAGCTCATCCTCCAGCAAGACGACGTGGTCGCTGTCCCAGTGCAGCGGCCGGGTCACGTGCAGCGGCAGCCGGTCGCAGAAGGCCAGCATGGCCGAAATCTTGTCGCTGACCTTTTCATCCGGATGATAGTGCCCGTTGTCCAGCAGGTTGTAAACCCCCTCTTTCCGGGCGGCGTAGTTGAGATAGAATTCCGACGACCCGACGGTGTAGGCCTCCAGCCCGAGGCCGAAAACCTTGCTCTCGACCGAGTCGATGATGTACCGCGGATCGTACCGGTCGGCAAAAATCTCATCCAGGCTGGCCTTCAGCCGCAGCCGGGGAGAAAGCCGGTCGGCCGGCGTATTCTTGTACCCGTCGGGAATCCATATGTTGCAGAGACTCGGGCTGCCGAGCGCCTCTCCAAAGCTGGCGGCGATGCGGCGGCAGGCCTTGCCGTGCCGGATCCAGAAGTTCCGGATCTCATCATCCGGGTGGGAGAGGGTGAGGTTGTCGGCCGCCTTCGGATGGGAAAAGAAGGTCGGATTGAAATCCAGGCCGTAGCCCCGCTCCTTTGCGAAGGTCACCCAGGGAGCAAAGTGCTCGGGCAGCAGCGCGTCCCGCTCGACCGGCTGCTCGGTAATCGCATAGGAGGCGTGGAGATTCAGCCTCTTTTTGCCCGGGACCAGCCGCATGGCCGCGTCAAAGTCGGCCATCAGCTCGGCTGCGTTCCGGGCCCGTCCGGGATAATTTCCGGTTGCGGCGATTCCGCCGGTCAGGGTATCGCTCCCCTCAAACCCGCGGACGTCGTCCCCCTGCCAGCAGTGCACCGAGACCGCGATCCCCGCAAGGCGGCGGAGCGCCTCCTCCGGATCGACGCCGATTTTTTTGTACTGCTCGGCCGCATATGAATAGAAGGTATTATGATTGTTCAACATGATCACTCCTTACCGTATTGGCTGTCCTCAACATCCATCGACGCGCGGATAACCCGGCGTCCCTCGTCCAAATTCGCAATCTCCCCGGCATAGATCATCTGCACCAGCAGATTTCCGGCCGCCGTCGCCTCGGTCGGGCCGGTCACAACCGGGAGGCCGACCGCCTCAGCCGTCAGGCGGTTGAGATACCCGTCCCGGCTGCCGCCGCCGACAATATGAATCCGGTCAAACCGCCGACCGGTCAGGCTGCACAGCTCCTCCACCGCGGCGGCGTAGCTCTTTGCCAGGCCGCGGTAAACGCAGCGCAGCAAATCTCCGGTATACCGCGGCACCGGAAGGCCGCTCCGCTCACAATAGAGGCGCACCGCGGCGCTCATGCTGCGCGGCGCCAAAAAGCAGTCGTCGTTTACGTCCACTACTGCGTCGAACCGGCTGCCCTCCGCCATATGGCAGAGATCGTCAAAGCTGTGCGCGCTGCCAAGCTCGGCCCGGATAGACTGAATCATCCAGAGCCCCATGATATTTTTCAGATAACGGTAGCCGCCATAGCCGCCCCCCTCGTTGGTGAAGCCGGCTGCCAGACTCTCGGGAGAGGTGATCGGCTCCTCCAGCTCGGTTCCGAGCAGCGACCAGGTTCCCGAGCTGATGTAGAGGCTTTTGTCCTCCGGCACGGCCAGCACGGCCGAGGCCGTGTCGTGGGCGGCGATTAAAATCACCTCGGCCGAAAAACCGACCTGCTTTGCAATCTCCGGCCGGAAGCGGCCGAGCGAAAGACCCGGCATCTCGACCTTCCCGAACAAAGAGGGCCGAATGCCGAGGGTTTGCATAAGCTCGCGATCCCAGTCCCGCGTCCGGCAGTCGAGCAGGCCGCTGGTCGAAGCGACCGTATACTCGTTCGTCATCCTCCCGGTCAGGAGGAAATTCAGATATTCCGGCACGAACAGCAGACGTTCGGCTCTGCGCATCTCCTCCGGCACGGTGCGCAGCTGATAAACCGTGTTGAAGGGCTGCGGCTGGGTGCCGGTGCGGCGGTACTGCTCCTCGGGGGAGAGGATTTTTGCGGCCGCCTCCCGGACGCCGTCGGTTCGGCCGTCCCGGTAGGCTACCGCGTCGCCGACCGGCCTGCCCTCCCCGTCGACAAGGATAAAATCAACGCCCCAGGTGTCGATCCCGACAAAGTCGGGCGCACAGTCCAGCTCCGCCGCCCGGCGAAGCCCCTGCAAAATCTCCCGCGAGAGGTAGTCCAGATTCCAGCAGAGGTGCCCATTCTTCTGCTCCATCCGGTTTTTAAACCGATATACCTCCCGGAGCTGAAGCCGGCCGCCCTCCATCCAGCTCAGGATGTGCCGGCCGCTGGACGCGCCGATATCAATGGCCAAAAAACGGCGCATAATTACGCCACCGCCTTTCATTAAAACGTTTTAAATTGTGTTTATTATACAGGCGTGCGCCCTATCTGTCAAGAGAATTTGAAGGATTATTCAACCGGCCGGGAAGGGAGGCGGCCGCGCAGACCTTCGGCAAAAGGAAAAAAGCCCGCCGCATGACACACATGCAGCGGGCATAGAACCAGCTTTGCCGCCGTGAATCCCGGCTGCCATGCGGAACATGGCGAGGGATTCGGCATTTGAACCGGGATTTTATTACGGGGCAATGAAAAGACCAGAGGAAATATTGCCTCGGTGGGAGGAAAATCAGACCGCCGCGCCGGCCGCGTCGACCCATTTCTCCCCGGTGCTCTGCCACCAGATCGGCTTTCCGAGCGTCTCGTCAAAATAGCACTCGCCGGCCTTGGGCGCGGCCGGCCTGTCCGAACTGGCGCCGCTCTGCCGTTTTTGCAGATTGCCCGCAACCGCCTCCCAGGCTGTCCACTTCCCGGTGCTTTTCAGCTTGTAGCGCTTGTATATTCCGCTGCCGATCCAGATCTGGCAGTAGGTGTGCTCGCTGTTTCCCGGCACATGATGAATCAGCAAAGCGCTTGTAAAATCCGACTCCGGATTGGCGCTGAGGGCGGTGTTGACCACCTTGTAAATCCCCTCCATCCGGATGAGATCCAAGCCGCTCTGCACACCGTAGTAGGGCAGCATCTCCTTAACGCCGATGTAAAGCTGCTGGTAGTTCTCCCCCTGACTCCAGTTGGCCAGAGTGATGTGATCTCCGGCGCGGACATACAGCGGTGCACCGGCGGCGTCCGGCGTCAGCGGCGTATCGAAGCTGGAGCTGTCGAGCGCGATGCAGAATTTTCCGAAAGCGCGGATATCCTCCGCCAGATAGTCGCCGGTGATGCCGCCCGCGCCGATGCTTTCAAGCGGGGCGTTGGCCTTGGTAATGGCCGCGTCGAGAATCCGGTTGTCGGCGTTAAAATCCTCCATCTTGGGGGTGTCGCTCAGCACCCATTGGTTGAGGCCGTTGGTCGTTTTATTTGTGCTTGCCATATCCATCTCTCCTTACAAAGCCGTTTTGTATTCAGAGAGAAAACAGCCCCCGGTTGCCCGAAGCCGGGCAACAGAGCAAAAATTTTACGATTTCTTTTCGGTTTCTTTTTTCTGCGAGGCGGCGTCCAGCTTTGAGAAAATATACACAATCAGGGTCAGCAGAAGAATAACCGCCATGATGCCGCCCATGCCCTGCCCCATAATCAGAAAGGCCTGTTTCAAGGTTTCAGACATTATCGTTTCCTCCTTTGGTTTATGAGAAGAATCCAAGAATCACGCCGCCGGCCACGACCGAGGCGATCTGACCGGACACGTTGGCGCCAACCGCCTCCATCAGCAGATGGTTGGTCTTATCCTCCGACAGCGAGAGCTTCTGTACCACCCGCGCCGCCATGGGGAAGGCCGAAATGCCGGCCGCACCGATCATGGGGTTGATCTTGTTCTTCGAGAAAAGGTTGAGCAGCTTTGCGAAAAGCACGCCGCCGATGGTGTCGAAAATAAAGGCGACCAGGCCGAGAATCATGATATAAATGGTCTCCAGCCGGACAAACTGCTCCGCCCGCATGCTGAAGGAGATGGTCAGCCCCAGCAGAAGCGTAATGATGTTGGAGAACTCATTCTGCGCCGTCTGGGAGAGGCGGTTCAGCACGCCGCACTCCCGGATCAGGTTGCCGAACATCAGCGAACCGACCAGCGAAACCGACATCGGCGCAACCAGCCCCGCAACAATGGTCACGATAATCGGGAAGAGAATCCGGGTCCGCTTGGAAATCACCTTGGAGGTGTGCTCCATGCGGATCAGGCGCTCCTTCTTGGTCGTGATGGTCTTGATCACGACCGGCTGGATAATCGGTACCAGCGCCATATAGGAGTAGGCCACCACCGCGATCGGCCCGACATAGCTTGAGCCGAGCACCTGCGACACCAGGATGGAGGTCGGGCCGTCCGCCGCGCCGATCATGCCGATCGAGGCCGCGTCCTTCAGATCGAAGCCGAGCAGCACCGCGATCACGATGGCCGCAAAAATACCGAACTGCGCCGCCGCTCCGAACAGGAACATCTTGGGACGCGCCAGCAGCGGGCCGAAGTCGATCATCGCACCGATGCCGATAAACAAAAGGATGGGCATGGCCTCCGACGCCTCGATCCCGACCTCAAACAGCCACTGGATGATGCCGTTGGTCTTTCCCGCTCCGGCCATGAACTGGTCGATCACGCCCGAAAAGGGGAGGTTGACCAGAATCGCGCCGAAGCCCATCGGCAGCAGCAGCGCCGGCTCAAAATCCCTGCATATGGCGAGGTAGATCAGCAGCCCGCCCACAAGGTACATAACCACCTGCTGCCAGGTCAGCGCCAAAAAGCTTGCGTACAAAAACTCCATAAAAATCCTCCTCGATAATCAGTATACCCGAAGGAGCAGGGCGGCCGAAATCTTTGCTGCAAAAAAAAGCAAGACCGATACTCCGCCCCTTGCGGGCGAAATACAGGTCTTGTCATTTCATGTTAAACCAGAAGTTTTCCGCCAGAGCCGGCAGAAAACGACAGGATGTTGATTTAACCGCATACTCTATGCTGACTACTCCCCCAAAATTGCCTCTCTAATTATAAGCGGACAGGCGGATGGTGTCAACCGTTTTTTGAAAGAGCAAAATTTTTTTCGTTCTGCCGGGAATTTAATTTGACAACTGCGCGGCAAAGTGCTATAATATCTCTCGTATTACCGCCCGTAGCGCAGCTGGATAGCGTAGCAGATTCCGATTCTGAAGGTCGGGGGTTCGAATCCCTCCGGGCGGGCCAAAAAAGAGCCGTTTGCAGCGTTTTGCTGCAGACGGTTCTTTTTTTGTTTGTTGCGGGAGGTATCCATGTACCCGGCCTTCCGAGCAGCCTCGCAAAAGATGAAGAGTGGGTCGGAGGCGGGCAGCCTTGCTTTGCGAGATGCGAAGGTCAGGGGGTTCGAATCCCTCCGGGCGATTTTTTTGTGTCCGTTCCGGCAAAGAGGTTTCCTCCGGGTGTATTGGTGTATTGAAAACCGCTCTGCTTTTTGTTATACTTGTCTTAAAGTCGGAGAGCGGCGGGCAAAGCGCGAGAAAAACGACCGCAGTGCCGCTCCCGGAAAAGCGCTTGCGCCGCCCTGTGCCGGCCAAAATAAAGATCACGGTTATCACGATTATCTGAGGGTGAATGAATTGAAATTTTACGATCTGCACTGTCACACGTCCGGGATCAGCAGATGTTGCCGCTTAAATTCCGAAGAGATTTTATCAAAGGCCAAGGAGGTCGGGTATGACGGCATTGTGCTGACCAACCACTATACCCAGGGCTATCTCGATGGGCGAGACTATTCCGTTTTTGCGGAAGAATATATCGCCGAGTATGAAAAAGCAAAGGCGCAGGGCGAAAAAATCGGCGTCGAAGTGATTTTCGGCGTCGAGCTTACATATGAAATCAGCCCCAAAATTCACATCCTGCTTTACGGCGCCACACCGGATTTCATACGGCAGAACAGAGAGATGTACCTGCTGGACAGCCGCGCCCTGTACGAGCTGTGCCACAAAAATGGCATATGCGTCATCCATGCGCACCCGTTCAGAGGGGGGACGCAGCCGCTTCCGTACACCGACTGCGACGGGTATGAAATCAACTGCCATCCGCTGTATGGCAACACAAATTCAAAGGAAATCATACAAATGCAGAAGGAACGCGGCTTTATCGTCACCTGCGGCTGCGATTTCCATGGAGATACCTACCGCCCCGAGGGGGGGACATACATCCCGGATGATGTAAAGGACGAAGGGGATCTTGCAAAATTCCTCCTGACCGCAAAGGAAATACACATGCGCGTAAACGAGATCAATCCGTCCGAAATAAAGGAGTACAGCTTTAAAATCGGATAAGGCCGCAAGGGCCGCCTTCCCGCATTTTGAAATGTACGGAGCATAAGGCCTTTGCGCCGCGTATGGATCAAAAAAGCAAAAAAAGACAAACCGTCCGCAAAAGTCCGGACGGTTTGTCTTTTTTATCGCAGCAATTCCCCGCCGGTTCGGCGCCCGGACGGGATCGGCAGGAAATTAAAAAGATCCTGTTTATTTAAGCCCATCTCCCGTGCGGGCATAGTGAAAAAGATACTGCTGCACAATCCCGGCATACGGAACGGCGCAGTCGGGCAGCCGCCCGCCGAACCGCTCCCGCATGACCCGCTTGATCCAGACGTCCTCGGGAAAGCACTCGATCCGCCCTGCGCCGAACAGCAGGGCGCAGTCGGCCACCTTCGGCCCTACGCCGTTAATCTGCATCAGCATCTCCCGCGCCTTTGGCAGAGGGAGGGTACGGCAGGCTGCAAGATTCACCCTGCCGTCCGCGACCTTCCTTGCCGCGTCAAGGACGTATTTCGCCCGAAAGCCGCTGCGCAGGGGTTCGAGCGCCTCGACCGTGAGGGGGGCGAGGCGCTCGGCCGGCGGAAAGGCGTACCCGCCCTCGATCGGGTCGCCGAAAGCTTGGCAAAGGCGGGCGATGATCCCCTTGATCCTGGGGATATTGTTGTTTTGGGAAAGGATGAAGGAGCAGAGCGCCTCCCACATATCCTGCTGCAAAAGGCGTATGCCGCCGGCGTACTGCCCGGCTTTTTGAAGTATAGGGTCCCCCTCCAGAGCGGCGAGGACGGCCGCATAATCCCGGTCGAGGTCGAAATACCGCCGCCAGACGGCTTCAAACTCGGTTCGCGTCGTCTGATAGAGGGTCAGGCGGTCGCCGCTTATCCCAAGGCGGAGCAGGCGGCCGTGAGCAATCCCCTCCCACCGGCCGTCCGGCAGGGGCGAAAAGCGAAAGCACTGGCCGCAGTCCAGGGTATCGGCCAGCGAAAAATGCTCTATCGGAAAAAGGAGGAGATTCTCCCCCTCCTCCCGGATTTTTAAAGCTTTGGCGGACATTTTGAAGGACCTCTCTTTTTTTAACAAATGCAGACTTTTCTATTTTCAAAAAATGTGGTATGCTTAAAGTCGGTTAACGGTTATCCACAAAAGCGGATAGCCCGTGCGGATAAAAGGAGGACGCCATATGCGGGACGACATTTGCACCATCCCGGTCAGCGAGGTTTTTGAGGAGGCCGACGGCTGCCCGATCTGCCGTATGCACGACCGGGTGGAGGAGCGGCTTCTGGATTATATTATGGGGCCGGCCATGATGGAGCCGGACGTGCGGCAAACTACCAATGAGGCCGGATTCTGCCCCCGGCATCTTGAAAAAATGATGGGACGGCGGGGGCGGCTCTCTCTTGCGCTGATGCTGGAAACCCATTTGCAGCACATCCGGGAGGATATTGTAGCTAAGCAGGGGCTGTTTTCCAACCCGGCCAAAAAGGGGTCGCAGGCCGCCGCAGTCGCCGACGACTGCTTCCTCTGCCGGAAGATCAACTGGGGTACGGAGCGCATGCTGGCCACTGTCTGCCGCCTGTATGCCGAGGAGGGGGATTTCCGCCGCCTGTTTGATATGCAGCGGACCTTTTGCCTCCCCCACTACGCGGCGCTGCTCCGGGCGGCCGATAAAAAGCAGATGGGTAAATTTTACGCCGATTTTGAAAGGACCCTTTCGGCCGCCGTGTCGGAAGAGCTGGAAGCCCTTCTTTCGGACATGCGGAAATATTGCAGCATGTATGACTACCGCAACAGCGGGGAGAAGGCCGACTGGGGCGACGCCCGCGACGCGGTCGAGCGGGCAATCGGGTTTTTAACCTCCGAAAAGCCGGAATAGCTCAGCGGAAGCAGTCCCGGAGCCGGTCGGGATTTTCAATTTTAAAGCTGCTTTTGTAAAAGCTGAGGATGCCGTCGCTTTGCATCCGCGACAGCTCCCTTGATAAGGCGGGGCGGTTGACCCCGAGCAGGGCGGCCAGCTCCTCCCTCGACAGGGCGGTGTTGAAGGTGCGGCTGCCGGCATCGGACATGCAGTCGAGCAAAAATTCCGCAATCCGTCCCCGCATGGATCGGTTGGAGAGATAGCGGATTTTGCGGTTGAGGCGGAAAAATTTTCCCGAGATTTCGGTCAGCAGATTGACCCGGAGCCGCCGGTGGGCGGCGCAGTTTTCGGCACAGCCGTCCATAATCCGGTCAAAGGGGAGGTAAAGCACCCGGCAGCCTTCGGCGGCGCGCATGCTGACCGGGCTGCCGGGAGAGCCGCCCGACATCAGAAGGTCGCCGAACATCTCCCCGGGGGAGAAGGTCTGCACAATACTTTGCTCGCCGCTCAGGTGCAGGCTTTCGGCGCAGGTGCGCCCCTCCAGCAGGATGCCGGCGGCTGTGATTTTCGCCTCGGCCAGAAAGAGATATTCTCCCTTTTCAAAATCCTGCACATAGCACTGAAGGCAGCGGCACAGCCGGGCGATCTCCCCCTCCTCCATATCCCGGAAGAGGGTGGCGCGGCGCAGCAGCGGGTAGTAGGGTTCGAGCACCCTGTTTTTGCTTTCCGATTGCATAGAAAACCCTTCTTTTGTTGCTGTGGCAACGTTCTTTTCTGACCAGTATACTATAATAAAAAAATCCCGTCAAGGGCGGCTTTTTTAAAAATCATCTGTTTTTGCCGTTCGAAGGCGGGCGGGCAGGCTGTTTGGCGCCTGCCTTATATCTGGAAAGGAATGATTGCGAAATGATGAAAAAAGGAATTGCGCTGGTTATGGCGCTGCTGATGCTGCTCAGCCTTGCCTCCTGCGGGGAGAAGGGCGGCAGCACCTCCTCCGAGCCGGAGAGCACCTCTTCGACTGCGGCGGCGGTGGATATGAATGTATTCACCCTCAAGGGGCCGACCGGCATGGGCATGACCAAGCTGATGGCCGACGCCGACGCGGGAACGGCCGCGAACAACTATAAATTCACCCTCTCCTCCGCTCCGGATGAGATTGTGGCGGCGATTTCCTCCGGCAGCGCCGACATCGCGGCCTGCCCGATCAACCTCGCCTCCACGCTGTACAAGAAAACCGGCGGCGAGATCGAGATTCTGGCGGTCAACACGCTCGGCGTTTTGTATGTGCTGGAGAACGGCGACTCGATCCAGAGCGTTGCGGATCTGAAGGGCAAGACAATCTATGCCACCGGGCAGGGCTCGACGCCAGAGTACATCCTGAACTATGTGCTGGAGAAGAACGGCATTGACCCGGCAAACGATGTGACCATCGAGTATAAGACCGAGCACAGCGAGCTGGCGACGCTGGCCGCTTCGGGAGATGCGGCGATCGCCGTTCTGCCCGAGCCGAACGTTACCGCCGCCCTGGCGCAGAGTCAGCAGGGTCTGCGCATCGCGCTTGATCTGACCAAGGAGTGGGAGAAGATCAGCGACAGCAAGCTGGCGCAGGGCTGCATCATCGCCCGCAAGGCGTTTGTGGAGGAGAATGCGGACGCGGTCAACAACTTCCTTGCGGAGTATGGCCGGTCGGTTACCTATGTAAATGAAAACCTGGACGAAGCTTCGGCTCTGATCGAACAGTACGGCATTATGGCCAAGGCGGCTCTGGCGAAAAAGGCGATTCCGAACTGCAACATCGTCTTCTTAACCGGGAATGAGATGGAGCAGGTTGCCAAGGCAAATCTGCAGGTTCTGTTTGACGCCAACCCCTCGTCCGTGGGAGGAGCACTGCCGGATGACGGTTTCTACTACAAAGGCTACAAGGGTTAAAAAAATACTGATAAGCGCAGGAAAAAAGGCGGCCGTGGCCGCCTTTTGGCTTTTGCTGTGGCAGGGGCTTTACCTGCTGATCCAGAAGGAGATTCTGATCGTCTCCCCTCTGGCGACCGTTCGCCGGATTGCGGAGCTGTGCGGCACGGCCGATTTCTGGAGGATCACCGGCAGCTCGCTGCTGCGGATTCTCTGCGGGTTTCTCTCCGGCCTGCTGGTCGGGACGGTGCTGGCGGCGGCCTCGGCCGCGCTGCCGGTTCTGCATGCCCTTTTTCGCCCGCTGGTCGGAATTGCCAAGGCGACGCCGGTGGCTTCCTTTATCATTCTGGCGCTCTGCTGGATCAGCACCGGGAGGATCCCGGCCTTTATCGCCGCGCTGATGGTGTTTCCGGTTGTGTTCGGCAATGTGTATGAGGGAATCTGCACCACGCCGCCCGCCCTTCTGGAGATGGCGGAAAGCTTTCATCTCTCGCGAAAGGCTAGGCTTTTGCACATCTATATTCCCCACATTTTTCCATATTTTCTGGCCGGGACGACGACCGCGCTCGGCCTCGCCTGGAAGGCCGGCATTGCGGCCGAGGTGCTCAGCACGCCGCGCGGCTCGATCGGCCTGATGCTGCACAATGCCAAAATTTATATTGAGACGGTCGACCTCTTTGCCTGGACGGCGGTGGTGATTTTGCTCAGCATGCTGCTCGAGCGGCTGCTGGTGCTGCTCCTTGGCCGGCTGACCTTCCACGTTCCGATGAAGGCCTCCGCGCCGCCGGAAATCCCCCGGCCGCAGGCCGGCCGCGCCCGCAGCATATCGGGAATTTCCAAGCATTTTGGGGAGAAGCGGGTGTTAAACGACGCTGCGGTTACGCTGCCGGCGGCCGGCGTGACGGCCCTGATGGGGCCGTCGGGCAGCGGAAAGACCACGCTGCTGCGGATTTTGGCCGGGCTGGAGGCGGCCGACTACCCTCCCGCGGGGGAGGTTTGCCGCTATCCCTCCGTCCTGTTTCAGGAGGATCGGCTGCTGGAGACGGCCACGGTGGCCGAAAACATCCGGCTGGTCAATCCTGCGGCCGATGTGGAGGGACTCTTGCGCGACATGGGGCTGGAGGGAACGGCCGACCTCTATCCGAAGGCTTTGAGCGGCGGAATGCGCCGCCGGGTCGCGCTGGCCCGCACCCTCGGCTATCCGGGGGAGGTTTTCTTCCTGGACGAGCCGTTCAAGGGGCTGGATGCCGAGCTGAAGGAGCGGGTGGCGGCGCACACCTTCTCCCGCTTGCAGGGGCAGACGGTGGTGTTTGTGACCCACGACGCGGGGGAGGCCGCACGTTTTGCCGACCGGGTTCTTCTCGTTTCGGACGAAAGGACGGTTTTGCAGCCGCAGAAAGGGTGAGGTCGGGCGGTCGCCGCGCCGATTTTTTTACCCGCGCGCGTCTTTCCGCCGGCCGGATTTGGCCTTTTTACGAAATAAAACAACCGCCATCGGGAGAAAATCTCTCGGTGGCGGTTTTTTTGCAGGATCGTTTTTTAAGCTTTTATTTCTATAGCAGGGTGCGTTTTTCACTGTCCGTTATTCAGGGGGATATCCAAGCTGCCGGGGAAGAGGCCTTTTTATCGGGTGGGTCCGGTTGTGCTTTTGGCCGGGCTTTTTTGCGTCCGGAGGCGCTTCCCTTTTGGAGGAAGCCGCCCTCCCCTCTTTTTCATCCGGATAGTTTTTTCAAAAAAGAACAGCGAACCTCAGGCGCCGTCGTAGGCCAGCACGCTGTCGACGTCATAGCCGGCCAGCCGCGCCCGGCCGCCGAGGCCTTTCAGCTCGATCAGGAAGAGGATCTTCTCCACCCGGCCGCCGAGCGCCTCTATCAGGCGGATGATTGCGCCGGTCGTGCCGCCGGTGGCCAGAAGATCGTCAAAAATTACAACGCGGTCGCCCGGCCGGATGGCATCGCGGTGCATCTCCAGCACGGAGCTTCCGTATTCGAGGTCATAGGACGCGGAGACCGTCTCGCAAGGGAGCTTGCCCGGCTTGCGGACGGCGACAAACGGCTTGTGCAGGTTGTAGGCCAGCGGCATCCCGAACAGAAAGCCTCTCGATTCGGGCGCGGCGATCCGGTCAAATTCAAGCCCGCAAAGCTTCTCCTGCAGGCTGTCGACCGCGAGCTTTATGCCGTCGGCACTCTCCAAAATGCCGGTGACGTCGCGGAACAGCACGCCCGGCTTTGGAAAATCGGGGATGGTTCGCAGATATTTTTCGATGGAGTCCATAGCGTATGCACGTCCTTTCCTGTTTGCGGCCGGCGAAACGCGGCCTTTACGCACCCGCCCTGGTGAGGGAGAGCAGCTCCCGCGCCCGGTTGAGCGCGCCCAGCGGAATGTAGTAGTCGCAGCGGTCGTAGGCTTGCGGCATCATCTGGCGATAGGTGCGGCTGCGGTTTTTGAAAAAGGGAATCCCGTTTTCCTCCAGCAGATTTTCGAGCATCCCGGCCGAAATCCCCTCTAATGTCGAGAGGAAAACCGGGTCGTTCTTCTTCGCAGGGCGGATTTTCGAATTGCCGCAGGAAGGGCAGGCGGCCGCCCCTTTTCCGAAGGCAAGCCGCCGCGTTCGCAGTCGAGCATGGAAAATCCTCCTTTTATAATTGGAAAAAAGAATTATATCCGGCTCCATTTTACGCCGTCTTTGGTGTCCTCAAGCTGGATACCCATCTCCTTCAGCTGGTCGCGGATGGCGTCGGCCGATGCAAAGTCGCGGCTCTCTCTCGCGCGGGTTCGCTCGGCAATCAGCGCCTCCACCTTGGCGTCGAGGGTTTCCTCCTGCCGGTTGTAGAGCAGGCCGAGCACGCCGCACAGCTCGTCAAAGAGGGCGAGCGCCGCCTCCAGCTCGGATTTGTTCGCCTTTCCGGAAACGGCCAGCGTGTTGCACTCCCGCGCCAGGCCGAAGATGGCTGCCAGCGCATCGGCGGTGTTGAGGTCATCCTCCATCGCGGCGATGAATTCCTCCCGACGGGCGGAAAGGAAGGCCGGTGCTTCGGTCGGCACATCCTCTGCGTGAGAGATGGCGAAGGTTAAATTCTCCCGGCAGGTGTAGAGCCGCTCGAGGGCATTTTTGCTCTGCTCGAGAATGTCCAGGCTGTAGTTGATCGGGCTGCGGTAGTGGGAGGCGATCATGATGTATCGGATGGGCTCATAGCCGAACTTTTCGGCGACCTCCCGCACGGTGAAGAAGTTGCCGAGTGACTTGGACATCTTGCGGTTGTCGACGTTGATGTAGCCGTTGTGCATCCAGTAGTGGGAGAAATCGCAGCCGTTGGCGCACTCCGACTGGGCGATTTCGTTCTCATGATGGGGGAAGATCAGATCCTTGCCGCCGCAGTGGATGTCGATGGTTTTGCCGAGGTAGCGCCCCGCCATGGCCGAGCATTCGATATGCCAGCCCGGGCGGCCGTCCCCCCAGGGGGAGGGCCATGCCGGCTCACCCGGCTTTGCCCCTTTCCAGAGGCAGAAGTCCATCGGATCCTCTTTTACAGCGGTTTCGGCGTCGCTTACGCGCTCACTCGCGCCGGTCTGCAGTTCCTCCAGCGGCTGGTGGGAGAGCTTGCCGTACCCGCTGAATTTTGCCGCCCGGAAGTAAACGTCTCCCCCGGCGGGATAGGCGTATCCCTTCTCTACCAGAGTGCCGATCAGGGAGAGGATGGCGTCGATATTCTCGGTTGCGCGGGGATGGACGGTTGCCCTGCGGATGTTGAGGCCTTCGGCGTCGGTCCAGAACTCGGCGATATAGCGCTCGGCAACCTCGGGGACGGTGATCCCCTCCTCGTTCGCTTTTTTGATCAGCTTGTCGTCGATGTCGGTGAAATTCTGTACAAAGTTGACCTTGTAGCCACGCCACTCCAGATACCGGCGCAGCACGTCGAATACGCAGAGCGGCCGGGCGTTGCCGATGTGGATGAAGTTATAGACCGTCGGCCCGCAGGCGTAGATCGAGACCTCCCCTTCCTTCAAAGGGATAAGCTCCTCCTTGGTTCGGGTGAGGGTGTTAAAGATTTTCATATCGTATGCCATTCCTTTCTGAATCGGCGGGGCGTTTTTATCGGGAGGGAATCCGCCCGTTTTTCGTCCGCCGGGTGTACCATCGGTTGACAAGGCAGGTCTTCCCTTGTTAACCGATGGTATTATCCTTTATTTTTTTGAAGCTTTGCAAAAGGTGCGCGGTATTCCTGCAAAAGGGTGAGTCCTTCCGAGAGGGGGTCAGACCTTCCGGAGCCGTTGCTTTTTTTCGGGAGAGTTTAAGCCTCCGGCTCTTTTGCGGTTTCTTTGCCGCGGGAGGCCAGCGCCTCCTCCAGCAGGTCGATGCGGTGCTGCAGCCGGCAGAGCTCCTGCGCGACGGGGTCGGGCATGTGCACCTGATCCATCATCGGGCAGACCCGCACGCCGTTCTGCTTGACCACCCGGGCGGGCACGCCCACGACGGTCGAGTTGGGGGGAACCTCCTCCAGCACGACGGCGCCGGCCGCAATGCGGGAGTTGTCCCCGACCCTGAAGGGGCCGAGCACCTTGGCGCCCGAGCTGATCATGACATTGTTGCCGATGGTGGGGTGCCGCTTGCCGGTATCCTTGCCCGTTCCGCCGAGGGTCACCCCCTGATAGATCAGGACGTCGTCCCCGACCTCGGCCGTTTCGCCGATGACGACGCCGGCGCCGTGGTCGATGAAGAGGCGGCGGCCGATTTTGGCGGCCGGATGAATCTCGATCCCGGTTTTCCGCACGGCGCGTTGGGAGATCCAGCGCGCCAAAAATTTCATATTATGCCGGTAGAACCAGTTGGCCCGCCGGTGCATCCGCACCGCCCGCAGGCCGGGGTAGAGCAGCAAAATCTCCAGCGCGCTGCGGGCGGCAGGGTCGCGCTCGCGAGCGGTGGCGATGTCCTCTTTGATATTTTTAAACACTGTATTCACCATTCTTTCATGGAGGTGTGGAGAAAAACGGGAGGCCGCCGGATAACGGACAGCTTTTTGTGCCGGAAAGAAGAAAAGCCGCTTCCGCGCCCCCTAAAAAAGGGCAACGGAGGCGGCTTTTATACCACGGTTCCACTCCTGTTTCTCACTCAAAAAAAGGCGGTAACGGCGCCCCGGCCGTGCAGAGATACTGTTGGCCTTCCAAAAATGTCGGAATGCCGGGTTCCCCCTGCCTGCTATCGGGTGCATTCTCCGTCCGCGCTCCACAAAGGCGCTTGCAGCCGATGACGCCTACTCTCTGTTTTATGGAGGGGGTGGGACGGGTACTCCTCCCGAATCGTCGCATTATAAGCGGTTTATGTTGCATAAACGGTTTTTGCCGCGAACGAAGAAAAAAGCCTTCTGTTCGGCGGTGATACTTTTATTATATGCCCAAACGGGCGATTTGTCTATATTTTTCTTTTCGGATAAGCGGCATTACTTGTTCGTGTTGATAAAGCCGGCGTTGTCCTTGAGGTAAATCGCGCCCGAGAGCACCGTCATTCCGGCCGAAATCCAGAGCAGCACGACCGAAAGGACATGCAGTATATCGGAAAAGGCGCCCGGCAGAGCAGAGATATCTCCCACCGAGTAGTAGACGAGTGTTGCGATGATGGCCGCCATCTGACAGACCGTCTTGGCCTTGCCCCAGATGTTGGCGGCAATTACCCGGCCGCTGCCGGCGGCGGTCAGCCGAAGCGAGGTGATGAGAAACTCCCTCGTCAGGACGATCAT
The DNA here is from genome assembly GCA_900543525.1 of uncultured Oscillospiraceae bacterium. Taxonomy (GTDB): domain Bacteria; phylum Bacillota; class Clostridia; order Oscillospirales; family Acutalibacteraceae; genus UQRS01. The sequence continues at coordinate 10,220 of UQRS01000023.1, read as the reverse complement.
GGTGATCCAGACAATGCCGCAGCCAAAGCCCAGCCCGATAAAGCCGATGAAGGCGGCGGTGGTCAGCATTTTATCGGCCAGCGGGTCGAGAAATTTCCCGAAATCGGTGACCAGCCCGCGGCTGCGGGCAATCTTCCCGTCGGCCAGGTCGGTCAGCGATGCGGCGATAAATACCAGCAGCGCCAGCAGAAAATGTCCGGGAAAACGAATGGTCAGCAGCGCCAGAAACACGGGAGCCAGAAAAATACGAAGCACGGTCAGCCTGTTCGGTAAATTCATAAGGAAAAGCCCCCTTTTTTTATGCCTTTTCTTCGTACAGCTCGCCCAGCAGATCGTATTCGATGGTGTCGTTGATCTGTACCTGAACAAAGCTGCCGATTTCCAGCGGCTTCGGAGAGATGAAGAACACCTTGCCGTCGATGTCGGGTGCGTCGGCCGCGCTCCGTCCGAAGTAGCAGCGGATGTAGCTGTCGTACCCCTCCACCAGCACCTCAAGCTGCGTACCCAGCTTTTCGGCGTTCTTTTCGGAGGAGATGGTCAGCTGGTCGGTCATGATATTCTCCATCCGGTCCTGACGCACCTGCTCCTCCACCTGATCGGGGAAGTCGGCGGCCGGCGTTCCCTCCTCCGCCGAATAGGCGAAGCAGCCCAGCCGATCGAACCGGATTTCGCGCACAAACTCCGCCAGAGAGGAAAAGGCCGCCTCATCCTCGCCGGGGAAGCCGGTGATCAGGGTGGTGCGCAGGGTGATGCCGGGAACCTTCTTTCGGATATGGGTCAAAAGGGCGGTAAGACTCTCCCGGTCGCCGGTGCGGTTCATGCGGCGCAGAATCTCCTTATCGCAGTGCTGGAGCGGGATGTCGAGGTAGGGAACCAGCTTCTCCTCCCGGGCGATGAGATCGAGCAGCCGGTCGGTGATCCGGTCGGGGTAGGTGTAGAGGGTGCGGATCCAGTGCAGCCCCTCAATCGCGCAGAGCTCTTCGAGCAGCTCGGCCAGCTTCGGCTCGCCGTAGAGGTCGGCGCCGTAGCCGGTCGTGTCCTGCGCGACGACAATCAGCTCCTTCACGCCGCCGGCGGCAAGCCGCCGTGCCTCGGCGACAACCTCCTCCATCGGGCGGCTGCGGAAGCGTCCGCGTATGGCGGGAATGGCGCAGTAGGTGCAGCAGTTGTCGCAGCCGTCCGCCACCTTGAGGTAGGCGGTATAGGCCGGCGTGGTCAGGATCCGGCCGCCGTCCATCGACATGGCCTCCGCCGGGGCGTAGGCATTCTCCGCCTTTCCCTCCAGCGCGGCGGAAACCAGCGGAACAATCTCCGCATTGCGGCCGATGCTGACCACCAGGTCAACCTCCGGAATCAGGTCGGTGATCTCATCCCGATACCGCTCGGCCAGACAGCCGGTGACGATCAGCGCCTTGAGGTTTCCGCTTTTTTTATAGGCGGCGACCTCCAGAATATTTTCGATGGCTTCGGTTTTGGCTTCTTCGATAAAACCGCAGGTGTTGACGATGATTGCGTCGGCCTCCGCCTCGTTTGGCGTGACGGTGAACCCGGCTTCGGTCAGGCGGGCGAGCATTTGCTCTGCGTCGATCTGATTTTTCGGGCATCCTAAAGAGACCATTCCGATTTTTCCGGTCATATGATCCAAATCATCCTTTTTAAGTAGTTATGTATCGCCGAAAGTAAAGCGGTCGGGCTACCACTCCTCCTCCCCCGAAAGGTAGGGGCGCAGTGCCGACCGGATATCGCTGTAGGAAAAGCCCCGCCTGGCCAGCGCGGCCGTCACCCGCCGCACCCCCTTTTCATCCGAGAGGCTGCGGCTGTATTTCTGCTCGATCAGGGCGCGGAGCTGCTCGGCCGGGTCGGGAGCGAGGGCTTCGACCGCGGCCTCGGCCGTCTCGCGCAGGAGGCCGCGTGCCGTCATCTGATAAATCGCGTCCCGGGCAGAGACCTTTTTGACAAAAAGAAGCTGCTCGGCCAGCCGGGCGGCATAAACCTCGTCATGGATGAGGTCGAGTTCCTCCATCCGTTTTGCGGCGGCGCAGGCCGCCTTTTTGCCGAAATCGGGCGCCAGCTTGCGGCAAAGCTCGTCGGCGGCATAGTCCCGCCCCCCGAGCAGCCAGAGCGCCCGGCTTTTGGCGCGGGAAAAATCCGAACGCTCGATCAGGTCGAGCAGCGCCTCCTCCGAAAGGGAGGCGCCGGGGGCTAACCCTGCCTCCTCCACGGTCGAGCGGTCGAGCAGGAGGAGGCCGTTCGGATCGAACCGGCGGGCGGGGGGTAAATCCTCCCCGACCGGGAGTTCCTCCGGCGGCAGATCAAAGCCGATGGCGATCAGCCGCTTCCTCCGGACAGAGAGGCTGGTAATCCGCATCAGTCATCAACCGCCACGTCAATGTTTACCTTGGGACGCGGCTTTTCCTCCGGCGCGGAAGCGGCATTTTCTGCCGGGGTGTCCGCTGCAGAGGCTTCGGCCTGCTGCGCCTCACCGGCCGCAGAGTCCTTGCCCTTCCTTTGTGGAGCGAACTGCTGCTCGGCCATGGCGGCGCGTACCTTTTCCTCAATCTCGGCGGCGAGGTCGGGAGAGTCGGCCAGAAGCTGCTTGGTCTTATCCCGGCCCTGTGCCAGCCGCATGTCTCCGTAAGAATACCAGGCGCCGCTGCGCTTGATGATGCCGATGGTCTCACTGATGTCGACCAGCTCCCCTTCGTGGGAGATGCCCTTGCCGTACATAATGTCAAATTCCGCCTCCCGGAAGGGGGGCGCAACCTTGTTCTTTACAACCTTGACGCGGACGTGGTTGCCGACCAGCTGGCCGCCGGTACCCTTGAGGGTATCGGTTTTGCGGATATCCATACGTACACTGGCGTAGAATTTCAGCGCTCGGCCGCCGGTCGTCGTCTCGGGATTGCCGTACATAACGCCGATCTTCTCCCGCAGCTGGTTGATAAAAATGGCAACGCAGTTGGAGGCCGAGATCGCACCCGCCAGCTTGCGCAGCGCCTGGGACATCAGGCGGGCGTGGACGCCGACGTGGGAGTCGCCCATCTCGCCTTCAATCTCTGCCTTGGGGACCAGCGCCGCGACCGAGTCGATGACAATGGCGTCGATCGCGCCCGAGCGGATGAGCGCCTCGGTAATCTCCAGCGCCTGCTCGCCGGTGTCAGGCTGGGACACCAGCAGGGAGTCGATATCCACCCCGAGGTTGGAGGCATAGACCGGGTCGAGGGCATGCTCGACGTCGATAAAGGCGGCGGTGCCGCCCTTTTTCTGCGCCTGGGCGACAACCTGCAGGGCAATGGTCGTCTTACCGGAGGACTCGGGGCCGTAGATCTCCACAATACGGCCTCGGGGTACGCCGCCGATGCCGAGGGCATAGTCGAGCGTAAGCGATCCGGTGGAGATATGTTCGACATTCATGGTCTGGTTCTGTCCCAGCAGCATGACCGAGCCCTTGCCGAAGCGCTTTTCAATCTCTGTAAGGGCGGTGTCCAGCGCCTTTGCCTTATCGCCGTTCATCGTTTTGTCCAACGATTTGGTTTTGTTTTTGTTGACTGCCATTTTTGCATTCTCCGTTCCGCCGGAAAACCGGCTATATTTCCTGAAAATCTGTTCCGTTAAGGGCGGGGCTGAGGCAAGCACGCCCTCTTTTTTTGCACGGGTGTTTTGCTTTTTTAAAAAAGAGCCTGGGGGAGGCGTGCTTCCTCCTCCTTTTATCCGTTTTTCCGGGCGAGGACGACCCGCTCTATCCCGGAGAGGTCGCGGCGGGTTTCGATTTTTTCAAGGCCGGCGGCCGAAAACAGCTCAGCCACCGCCGCGGCCTGATCGAACCCGACCTCCACCGCGAGGCAGCCGCCCGGCCGCAGCGCGCCGCTCCAGAGTGCGGCGATCGCACGATAAAAGCGCAGGCCGTCTGCCCCTCCGTCGAGGGCGGTTTGCGGCTCTCTTTCCACCTCCCGCTGGAGGGCGGCAAGGTCGCCGGCGCGGATATAGGGCGGGTTGGAAAGGATCAGGTCGGCCGTTTTGCCGCCCGGCCCGTCGAAGAGGTCGCCCTGCTCGGCCTGTACAGTATAACAGTGATTCAGTCCGATATTTCGGACAGTAAAGCGATATGCCTCGGGCTGAAGCTCGATCGCAGTCACCCGTGCGGCCGGCGCATGCCTGGCCACGGCGACCGCGATGCAGCCGCTGCCCGAGCAGAGGTCGATAACCTCCCCCTCCGGGCGGCTTTTCAGAAATTCCAGCCCCACGTCGACCAGCAGCTCGGTCTCCGGCCGGGGGATGAGTACCCCTTCGCCGACCGCGAAGGGCAGGCCGTAGAATTCCCAGCTGCCGAGGATATATTGCAGCGGACGGCCTCCCGCCCGGTCGGCCGTCATGCGGTCGAGCGAGCGCTGCGCGGCGGGGGAGATTTCTTCCCCCAAAACGAGAGGAAGCCGGCCGGCCGGAATTTCCAGCGCGGCGGCGACCAGCTGGCGCGCGTCAAAGCCGGCGTTTTCCACCACGGCCGCTTCCAGCGCGGCGCGGGTGAGGCGGACTGCCTTAGCGGCGGTCATCTCCAAACATCCTCCTCCGGATTTTCGGGAATGACCGCTTCGATTGAGGCGATGGCAACCTCGATCATGGAGTCGTCCGGCTCCTTGGTGGTCAGGCGCTGAAGCCACATGCCCGGCGCCGAGATAATGTGGGTGGCGAGGTTGTCATGCCGGCCGCAGAACCGGATCAGCTCGTATCCGAGGCCGCAGATCACCGGCAGCATGAGGATTTTGAAAAGGACCCAAACCATCCGGTACTTGGTCAGAATGGGCAGGCAGATGGACAAAATCGCGTACAGGATGATGCTGACGATCAGCATCAAAATCATGAAGGAGGTGCCGCAGCGCGGGTGAAAACGGCGCTGCTTGCGGACATTCTCGACCGTCAGCGGCTCGCCCGCCTCATAACAGAAGATGGTTTTGTGTTCGGCGCCGTGGTACATAAAGACCCGCTTGATCTCCTTCATCAAAGAGACGGCGGCCACATACCCGACGAAAATCGCCATTTTGAGGACCCCTTCAAACAGAGCGCGCCAGTTGGAGATATCCCCCGGCACAATCGACCGCAGCCCGTCGAAGAGGGTCGCCGGCAGCCACATGAAGAGGAAGAGCGCCAGCGCCACGCCAAGCACCGATGCGATCGCCATAATCGCGCCCATCAGCGCACCGCTCTCGCTTTTTTCCTTGTCCTTTCTTTCAAGCTCGGCCAGAACCTCCGCCTTGTCGCGGCCGGTTTTGGCGGTGAGACGGTCGGCCTTCTTCTCCCGCTTTGCGGCGGCCTTTTTCTCGTCCTCTTCCTCCTCCAGCTCGGTCATGCCGGATTTTTCGGCCGAGAGCATCAGCGCCTTGTACCCGGTGATCATCGACTGCACCAGGTTGACCGCACCGCGGATAATCGGCCAGCCGAGCGGCTTGCACTTTTTCGCGGCGCTGCTTTCCTTCATATCCTCGATCAGGATGTTGCCGCTCGGCTCGCGCACGGCGACAACCGTGCGGTGCGGCCCTTTCATCATAATGCCCTCGATCAGAGCCTGACCTCCGATCGTGGTCGCTTTTTTACAGCTCATGCAACTGTCCATTCCTTTCTTTCATCCGAAAGAATTGCCCTCTGAAAAAAGGCGGTTTAAACCGATTCCTTCGGTTCGTTGTCGGTTTTTTCTTCATTTGCAGAGGCTTCGCCCGGGATGGTCACGGTCGAAGGCGGAATCAGCTCGGCTGCGCCCTCCTCCGGCGTCGCCTCCTCAATCGTGGGGATCACGATGGTGACGGTGGTGCCAACCCCCTCCTTGCTTTCGAGGAAGAGAAGCCCCTGATGCTGCTTGACAATCTCATCCGCGACGGCGAGTCCGATACCCGAGCCGCGGACGGTTTTGTCCGCTTTATAAAATTTTTCCTTGACGCGGTCGATGTCCTTTGACGGAATGCCCGAGCCGGTGTCGGTGACCGTAATGCGGACGCACCCCTCCTCCAGAGAGGATTCGATCAGCACCTGGCCGCCCGGCTTGTTATACTTGATCGCGTTGTCGATAATGTTGATAAAGACCTGCTTGAGCCGGTCGGCGTCCCCCATCACAAGGGGAGAAAACTTTGGCTTGACAAAGACCAGCTCGATATTCTGGCGGCGCGCCAGCTCGTTATACATGTAAACCGCTTCATCCAGCGTGTCGATCAGGCGGAAGCGGGTCATATTCATCGACAGGCTGCCCGACTGCATGCGGGAGAAGTCCAGCAGCTCTTCCACAAGGCCGGAGAGCCGCCCGGCTTCGTTCAAAATCACGTCGATCCCCTTGGAGACAAGCTCGGGATCGCTGCCGATCGACATTTTGATGGTCTCTCCCCAGCCGCGGATGGCGGTAAGCGGGGTGCGCAGCTCATGCGATACTGAGGAGATAAAATCGTTTTTCATCTTCTCGGTCTGGCCGAGCTCGCTGGCGATATAGTTGATCGAGTCGCAAAGGGCGCCGATTTCTCCATCGTCGTCCGAGTCGATTCGCGCGCCGAAGTCGCCCATCGCAATCTTGCGGGCGGCCGAGGTAACCTCCTGCACCGGGCGGACGATCGACTTGACAAAATAAAGGCCGGAGATCACCGCAAAGCCGAGGACGAATATGCCGCCGGCCAGATACACGCCGACGACCATCAGGATGTGCCGGGTGACATTCTCGGTCGAGACGACCCAGCGCACCGCCCCGTTGGAAACGCCGTTGCTTTCCCCGAGGATATAGGTGCCGGCGTAGATGCCCTGCCCCGAGCTGGATTTGCCCCTCCAGGTAGCCGACCCGGTGGAGGATTTCAGCGCCGCGTTGTAATCCGGCATGTTGGCCTGGGTCGGCTGAAACCCGCTGGTCGAGACAAAAACCTCCCCGGTGCTGTCGATGATCTGAATTTCCACCTTGTGCTTGAATTCAAACTGTTCGGCATATTCGCGGGCGCGGGCTTCAAACTCCTCCTCCGGGACGAGGGCGAGGACGTTGAAGGCCTGTGCGTAGGAGGAAGCGGCCGAAGCCAGGCTTCCGTAGTAATAATTGCTGTAAAAAAGGGAGAAGGTAACCTCTGCAATGACGATTACCCCGGCAAAGACGGTGAACACATTGAGCAGCCAGCGACGGGTGATTCCCTTTGCGACCAGAAGCTTGCCCGGCATTTGAATTTTCAAGCCGCCTTTCCCTCCCTTTCTCTGAAAAATACCTGCGGCCCCGACGGTCAGTCGGTGGCCCATTTATACCCCATGCCCCAAACGGTAACCAGATGCTTGGGGGAGGACGGTTCGTCCTCGATCTTCATCCTGAGGCGCCGTATGTTGACGTCGACAATTTTTTCCTCCCCGAAATAGGCGTCGCCCCACACCCGGTTGAGAATATCGGTGCGGTCGAGGGCGGTATCGGGATGGGTGAAGAAATATTCGATGATCTGAAACTCCACCTGCGTCAGCTCGATGTTCCGGCCGTTTTTCAGCAGCGACCGGCGGCGGAGATTCAGAGTAAACTCGCCCAGCGTGATCTCATCCCCGGCCGGCGCGCCGGAGACGGCCTTCTTCTGCATTTCCACCCGGCGGTAGAGGGAGTCGACCCGGGCGGTCAGCTCGGACGGGCTGAAGGGCTTGGTGACATAGTCGTCCGCCCCCAGCATCAGGCCGCTGATTTTATCCATCTCCTGCGTTTTGGCGGTCAGCATGATGATGCCCAGCGTGGGAGAGCTTTTGCGCAGCTCCTTGCAGACGGTCAGGCCGTCGATCCCCGGCATCGAGATGTCCAGCAGCACAATGTCAAAATCCCCCTCTTCGGCATAGAGGCGCAGCGCCTCCTCCCCGTTGGGGGCTTCGACGGTGGTATAGCCGGCGCGGTTGAGGTTGATAACCTCAAACTCGCGGATGGCAGTTTCATCCTCCACAACCAGAACCTTTTTCATATGGATACAATCATCCTTTCAAAGCAAAAAGCAGATCGGCAAAAAACGGACAGCATTTAGTCGGGGGTTCGCGCGTCCAGAAGGACAAAGGCCGATTCAATCCCGGCCTCATCCAGCGAGAGGGCGTGATCCCGATCCATGATATAAGCCGCATAGACAAAATCCTTGTCCGAGCGGACGACAAAATAGGAGGCGTATTTGCCGGTGTCGCGCCCCTCCCAGTCGGCGTGGGTAAACCGCTGAATACGGAAAAGGTCCGCCTCCTTCATCAAGCTTTCGGAATTCCAGACTGAGAACTGAAAAACGGAGGAATCGCTGTTGCGGCTGACCGTGATTTTGGAGGAGGAGCCCTCCAGCCACTGGTCGGGATACCGGATGTAATAGCCGGCGGCGTAGTTCATCACGGCCGTCAGCACGGTTTCAAACTTTTTCTCATCATAATGCCGCCAGACGGTGTAATACAGCTTCTCGTCATCCGTCCGGGAGGAAAATCCCGGCAGGGCGGTCATCAGCGGCATTTCCATCACGCCGTCGCCGTCGATGTCCCGCATTTTTGCCGCGGTCGGCCGGCTGGTGATTTCATTCTCATTTGTTGTGCCGTCGTGGAAGGGGGAAACAAGCGCGCTCGAGCGGGTGACCTGCAAATTCTCTCCCGACGCTTTCTCCGTTCTGGTATCCACCGGCTGAAAATACAGAATTTCGGTAATCATGGAGGAGGTTCCCTTGGTCGCGTCGATATAGACGGCCGGCTTTCCGCTTGCAAGCCTTGCCACGACCGGGGTCAGATACCCGGTCACGCTGCCGTCGAGGGCGGCGCTGCCCTCCTCGGCTATGCCGGTGCCGTCCAGATGATACAGCCGGGCGGTCGACGTCTTTTCAGTCAGGTTCAGGTTGACGGTCAGCAGCTGGGAGTACCCGACCTCCATAATATCGCAGACCACATATTCGGTATAGCTTTCCAAAAGGCGCTGGGTGAACTTCTCTGCGCTCGCGGTATAGACGGCCACCTGCTTCTCCAAAGTGGAGAAAACGTTCCAGCCGACCACGATTTCCATCGTGCCGTCGCCGTCCAGATCGGCAAAGCTGACCTGCTCGACCCCGATGGCCGTGATCGGAACGCTGCCGACCACCGACCAGGCCCCCTCCCCGTTTTTATCGACAAAGGAGATGTAAATTTCGCCCGAGGTGGTGTCGCCCGCCATGCTGTAAAAGGCGACCGCCTCCTCCGCGCCGTCGTTGTCCAGGTCATAGAGGACGAAGGAGGAGAGATACTCCCCCTTCTTGGGGTAGCGCAGGTTGATCTCCCCCTTTGCGGAGTCCTCGACCGCCTTTTGAATGGCGTACATGTCGCCGGTCAGCTTGGGTGCCTCCAGCAGGGAGTCGATGTCCCGGCCGACGGTCGAGCAGGAGGGCAAAAACAGGCAGAGAGAGAGGATCAGCGCCAGCAGCGCAAATCTTTTTCGCATGGTTTTTTCCACTCCTTTCCCGGGTCGGCAGAGGGGTACTCTGCGGTGCATACAGAATCATTTTATATTATACCATGAATCGCCATGCGCAGCATGGACGGCGACGAGAGTCGCCGGTCGGCGTCGGCCGCGATTCAGCCGTTCAATGAACACTCAGGCGTCGGCGATTTTACCGCCGCACACGACGTGTGTTCATTATAGCATACATAGGCGTGAATTTGTAACTAATTTTTAAAAAATAACAGCTAAATCAAAATAGAATGTGTATGAGATGCTTTGGCTGATATTTTTATAAAAATAACCCGCTGAACAGCAAACGTTCGACGGGTCAGTTTTTATAATCTGTTAAATTTAAGAGATAATCAATTGATACATGATAATAGTGTGACAGCGCAATCAACACGCCGCTCGGAATGTCAAGTTCTCCACTTTCGTACCGGGAATAGGTGGACTGGCTGACGTTTAAATATTTGGCTAACTCGGTTTGGCTTTTATCTTTATCTACACGCAGGTCGCGAATTCGACGGTACATTACAATCACCAAAGTAATCATAGCGTATTCGATGACTACACGTTGACTTTTATGCAGAAAATGCATAAAACAAAAATGTCCTATCTATGATTTGCGTTTGGATGAAAATTCTTTAAACAAAGCATTAAATATTTCTTGTTGTTGTGCGGATAATCCTTCTGATTCCGTTGTGCGATCTTTGAATTCAGCAATAATTAGGTGAATTATTTGTATCTGTTGCTCAGACAAAGAATTTAAAGAAACCATTTCCGATTTCTCAATCCCGACCAAATAATCCAACGACAC
>UQRS01000022.1 GCA_900543525.1 uncultured Oscillospiraceae bacterium | reverse complement strand
TTTTCTTGGAGTTTTGGTGTATAATACAGCTTTGTTGGAATGAAAGATGTGCTTCTTTGTCGGGCAATTAGGTATATCAAGCTTACACCTTACGCCAAAAGTTACACCAATATACGCACGCCGGAATTTTTGATAATTCTCGATATGACTTTATTTGTGTGGTTTTATTATTGGGGAATGCCCGTAAATGCTTGATAATTCCCGATAATTCCGGGTTTCTGTCCGAATCCCCACAATGAAGCCGCTGGGCGCCCCCAAGGCGGAGAAAAAGCCTGAGGAAGCGGCCATCATCGGCGGCGCCGAGGGTACGGTTGAGGTCGAGATCAAGGATGAGCCTATTGATTTCTCCAAGGTGGAGATTGAGCCGCTGTTCAAGGATTTTGTGGATTTTGAAACCTTCTCAAAATCGGATTTCAGGGCGGTGAAGGTCCTCGCGTGTGAGGCTGTGAAGAAGTCCAAGAAGCTGCTGCAGTTCACGCTTGACGACGGAACCGGCACCGAGCGCACCATCCTGAGCGGCATTCATAGCTATTATGAGCCGGAGGAGCTGGTCGGAAAGACGCTGATTGCCATTACCAACCTGCCGCCCAGAGCGATGATGGGCATTGACTCCTGCGGGATGCTGCTCTCCGCCGTCCATTCGGAGGAGGGGGAGGAGCGCCTCCATCTGCTGATGGTGGACAGCCACATTCCGGCAGGCGCAAAGCTGTATTAAAGCGGCGGCTTCCATGATTCTGGAATTTTTGCAGCATCCGCCTGCGAAAACCGCCGGAGGAGAAAAAACGCATATTTCAAAAAAACAAATGGGCAGTCCTGATCGGGATTGCCCATTTTTGAAAGGCTCTGCAATATCTGCCAAAACCGCTGCCGTAATCGGAGAAATGAAGAATGACCGTTCATGAATTTGGAGAGAAGAAAAATCCGGTTATAATGCTTTTTCCGGGGACGATGTGTTACTGGAAGGGCAATTTCGGCCGTGTTATAGATCGGCTATCCGAAAAATTCTTTGTCGCGGTGGTTGCATACACCGGCTTTGACGAGGGAGATTCTGAAAATTATATCTGCGTTGAAGATGAGCTGGAAAAAATAGAAGAATATATAAAGGCGCACTATAACGGCGAAATCCGTGCGGCTTACGGCTGTTCTTTGGGTGGAAGCTTTGTCGCGCATCTCGCCGCAAGGCACAACATCCATATGCAATATGGAATTATAGGCAGCTCGGACATGGATCAGGCCGGAAAAATAAAAGCCGGGCTGCTGGCCAACCTGATGGTAAAGGCAACCTATTCTTTTATCCATACCGGAAAATACCGCTCCAAACTCATGCAAAAGCGTTTCAAAAAACAGATGGAGGATCCCGATCCGTACAATCGCGCCTTTGTGGCGATGGTTGGCAGAGATCGGTATGATATGCACTTTATCACAAAGGAAAGCTTGAAAAATCAGTTCCGATCGGATCTTGCCACACCGCTTCCCGAGCAAATCGAAAACGGGGAAACCGAGATACATGTTTTTTACGCCAAAAAGATGGGGGAAAAATATTTGAAAAGATATCATAAATATTTTAAGAACCCCGTTATTCACGAACAGAACCTGCGGCATGAGGAGCTTCTGGGCGTTTATCCGAAGGACTGGTGCGCGCTGCTGGAGGAGATATGCCTGTAATATGCGGCCTCCATGCCGCCGGCCCGCAGGGAGTTAAACACATCCGACCGCCGGCTTTTTGCCGCGCTTTTTCTCCGTTCCCATTTTTGGAAAGGCCGGGAAGGCCTGCACCGCCAAAGAAATTTGCGCGGTCCGGAGGATTTTCGCTCTCCCGGGGCTTTTTGCCCGTGGTTTGCGGGATGCCGGTATAGAGCCGCAGGGAATCTGTAAACATCGGTTCTGCGCGCCGTTTTTGGGAATACATATTTTTATAGGATCAGAGAAATGAATTTTCCAAAGGAAGCATCGTTGCCATGATTTCAATTGTTCCGTTTGAAGAAGGTTATACGCAGGATGTCATTGATCTGGTACTGCATTTTCAAAATGATGGAACGCGTCCGACCGTAACCGTCGCCGATCAGCCGGATTTGCTGAATATCGCAGACGCCTATATCCGCGCCGGCGGAAACTTCTGGCTGGCGCTGGAGGATGGACGATTGGTCGGCTCTATCGGCATCATGCCCTGCGGCAGGGATATCGCTGTTTTGAAAAAGTTTTTTGTATACGAAAGCCATCAGGGAGAGCCGGTTCACCTTGGCCGGCAGCTGTATGCCGTTTTTCTGCGGTTTGCCAAAGAGAGGGGATTTCGCACCATCCTGCTGGACACACCCCGCAATACGGTCAGAGCGCATAAATTTTATGAAAAGGCGGGCTTCAGAAGGGTTGAAGAGAGCGAGCTGCCTGTGGCTTTCAGCCATCCGTACAGGGATTGCGATTTTTTTCTTCTGCAATTGTGAAGCGGCGCGCCGGCGGGAGTATAATCCTTCTTTTGTGCGGCTGTACGGCGGTGCGGCTGCCCGATTGTTTTTTTGAAGGAGATTTTCTTTTTTTCGGTGCGCAGTGTATTGTTGATGATTTTGCAAAAAAAGTGTGGGCTGCGACTCAAAAAAACGGTTGACTCCTCCAGTGTAACGCGATATAATACTTTTTATAACGACCTGTCGCCGGGATTCTACCTGCTTGGGAGGGTGGTTGGTTTATATGGGAATTTTAACGATTCTGATGATTGCGATCGGGCTGTCAATGGATGCCTTTGCCGTGTCGATTACCAACGGGATCAAACAAACCTCCTCGGGTTTTAAGCATGCACTGATTTCAGCGCTGTCCTTCGGCGTGTTTCAGGGGATTATGCCGATGCTGGGCTGGCGCCTTGGCATCGGTTTTTCATCGAAGATTGAGGCGATCGATCACTGGATCGCGTTCGGACTGCTGGTCTTTATCGGCGGCCATATGATTTATGAGGCGGTCTCTGCGAAGGAGGAGGACAGCGGAGTCTCCCGCTTTAATTTTAGGGAACTGATGCTTATGTCGCTGGCGACCAGCATCGACGCGCTGGCGGTCGGGGTCAGCTTTTCCATGGCGGGGGTCGATACACTGGCGGCGATTTCGGGCGCCAGCGGAATCATTGCGGCCACCACGACCGTCATCTGTACCGTCGGATTTTATATCGGACGCTTTTTTGGTTCCCGATACAAAAAGGGGGCGGAGATTGCCGGCGGCGTGGTTCTGATCCTTATGGGGGTCAAAATTCTGGTGGAGCATCTGGTCGGCTGAGCGGCCGTTCTTAATAATAAAAATCTAAAGGCTTCGGAAGTTTTCCGGAGCCTTATTTTTTTGCAGAAAACGCATAGCCGAACGGCGGGAGGGGCGCGTCTCCTGCGGCATTCCTGCGCCGCCTTTTGCATATGGTGTATAAAAAGGACAAGGCCGGGGGGAGGCTTTGCAGCGGCGCGGGAAAGGCCGATCGCCCCAGGATGAAGAGGCGGAAGCCACCTTTCCTTTCTATCCCCTCCGCCGGACAAAGCGGTGGCATATCGCGCCCCGGCCTTGCATATAGTTTTTACTAAGGACAAGCGGCAGGGGCAGGAAAATGCCTCCGCCGCCCTTTAAAGGAGGATTTTTTATGCCCGACCGATTTGACAGCGCGCTCTATGCCGTTCCGCCCCGCCTGCGGGAGGCGCTGCAGGCTCTCCCCGATTCCGTGAAACGCAGGGTGTTTGAAATCCGTCTGCGCTGCGGACAGCCTGTCGCGCTGACTCTGCCGGACGGCACCGGCTATCTCATGCCCGGGGGAGGGTACAGCCGTGTGCTGACCGTCGGCGCGCTGCGCGCGGACGCGCAGGAGGTGCGCCGAAGCTTCTTTTCCCTGTGCGAATATTCGGTGCACGTCCATGAGCAGGAGCTGGCCGCCGGCTTTGTCTCCATGCGGGGCGGACACCGCGCCGGCATCTCGGGAAAAATGGCGGTGCAGAACGGCCGGATCACCTCGGTGGGGGAGGTCTACGGCATCAACATACGAATCGCGCGGGAGGTTTCGGGCGTGGCGGCACAGGTGGTGTCGGGGCTGCTGCGGGACTTTGGCGGGATCGGAAGCTTTTTCTATTTTGGGCCGCCGGGCTGCGGCAAGACCACCTATCTCCGGGATACCGCCCGGCTGCTGTCGCTGCGGGGCTACCGCTGCGTGCTGGTGGACGAGCGGGGAGAGCTGGGCGATTTTTGTGAGGGGGCGGCCGGGTTTGATTTCGGGCCGGGCTGCGACATTCTCTCCGGCTGTCCAAAGGCGGCGGGGATTGAGATGGCGATCCGCTCCCTGAACCCGCAGGTTATCCTGTTTGATGAGATCGGCGGCCCGCAGGAGGCGCAGGCGGTTTCGGCCGGCTTTTGCAGCGGCGTGCAGTTTGTCACCACCCTCCATGCCGGGAGCCCGGAAGAGCTTGCGGTGCGTCCCTCAGCGGCGCCGCTGCTTTCCTCCGGCGCGTTCGGCGCGGCCGTGTTTTTGCCGGAGGTTTTTGCAAAGCCGGAGATTTTTGTTTTTGGAGGCGAGCGGAATGCGGCTGGCGGGTGTTCTGATTTTGTTTATAACAGCGACGGCGGCGGGGTATATGAAAAGCATGTCTCTTAAAAGTCGGGTCGAAACGGCGGAGGAGCTGCTGCATTTTCTGGCGGCCTGCAAAATTGCGCTGCGCCGCAGTGTGGTGCCGGTGTATCTTGTTGTAGATCGCCTGACGCGGGAGGAGAACTACCCCCACCTCGGCTTTCTGAAGCCGTGGGCGACCGCCATGCGGGAGGGGGCGGATCCGGCGGAGGCGTGGACGGCGCTGCCGGGCAGCAGCCTGCCGCCCGGGCTTTGGGAGGGGTTCGCCGGCTTCTGCCGAGAGCTTGGACAAAGCGACCGCGCCGCGCAGGAGGCGCTCTGCGACGCCTATACCGATCTGCTTTCCGAGCATCGGGAGGTGCTGCGGCAAACCTATCTGGAAAAGGGGCGACTTTATCGAAGCCTTGGATTTTATATGGGCGCTTTTCTGGCAGTGCTGCTCCTCTGACCCGGCGCACGGAGGGGCTGTCCCTTTGCAGAAGGGCAGACTCTTCCCGGGGAGGCAGACTCGTTGTGAAGGGGAAACTCTCCGGGAAGAGGCTGCTTTCTTCGACTTTATGTAAACCTTGCGCGTTCCCGCCAATGGGGGAGTAGCGGATTGTGCCGCCGGAGCAGCGGCTGCATGGGAGCAGCGGCTGCACCAACGCAGCCGCCCCTTTGAAAGGGCGGACTCTTTGGAAAGACAGCTTCTTTGAAGATGCGGCCTTTTTAGAAAAACCGCCGCCATGGGTCTGCCGCAAAAACCAACAGATCTCGAAAGGAAAGGTCGTTTCGTCATGGATGTGGATTTTATTTTTCGGATCGCCGCGATCGGCATCATTGTCGCCGTCCTCAATCAGGTGCTGATCCGCTCCGGCCGGGAGGAGCAGGCCATGCTGACGACTCTGGCCGGTCTGGTGGTGGTGCTGATGATGCTGATCAATCAGATTGCCAACCTCTTCGACACCATCAAATCGGTGTTTGGGCTGTAACGTATGGAGAGGATCATCACAATCGCCGCCCTTTGTATTATCACGGTGTTTCTGTCGGCCGTGCTGCGCCGGTATAAGGAGGAGCACGCCTTCTTTCTTCTGCTGGCGGCAGCCGTGATGGTGTTCGGGGCGGCGCTGAGCATAGCCTCCCCCGTGTTTACACAGCTTCGGGAGCTGTTCGAGGCGGCGGAGGGCGCGGCGTATTTCACCCTGCTGCTCAAGGCGCTCGGCGTCTGCTATATTACCCGATTTGCCGCCGCCTTCTGCCGGGATTCGGGACACACACTCCTTTCGGAAAAGATTGAGCTTTGCGGCCGGTGCGCGGTGCTGCTGCTCTGCCTGCCGCTGATCCGCAGCATTGTGGAATTTACCGTAACTCTGGTGAGATGATGAAAAAAACGGTTGTATTTTGGATAAGCGTTTTGCTGAGTTTTTCTTTTCTCTGCATGCCGGCCGCGGCCGATGGAGAGGCAAAAACCGGCCTGCGGGAGGCGTATGACAGCCTCTATTCCGACAGCGGGGCGGCCGATCTGCCCGACGCGCTGCCGGATGAGGCGAGAGCGTGGGTGGACTCCCTCGGCCTTTCCCCCGGAGAGCCGGAGCGCTTTTCCAACGGGCTGGGGGAGGGGATGCTGGCCGCGCTGCTTTCCCTCGCATCGGAGGGGGTCGGCGCGCCCGCCAAAGGACTTGCCGTCTGCCTCGGGGCGGTGCTGCTTTTTGCGGCGTTCGGGGCGCTGGGCGGAGAGGGAATCGGCAAGACGGCGGGGTATGCCGCCGTCTGCGCGGCGGCCGGCGGCCTCTTTCCGTTGGTACAGACGGTTTCGACCGCCGTTTGCGCGGTCGGCGGCACCGGAAAATTCATGGCCGCCTTTGTGCCGGTTTACGCCGGTATCCTGCTGGCCGGGGGAAAGGCGGCGACAGCGGCCGGATTTCAAACCCTGCTGCTCTTTGCGGCGACGGCGGCCTCGGGCGTGATTGGCGGCCTTGTCATTCCGTTTGTCTCGCTCTACACGGCGCTGTCCTTTTCGGCCTCGGCCACCAGCCTTCCGGTGGGACGGCTGACCGAGGGGATAAAAAAGGCGGCGACCTGGCTGCTCGGGCTGCTGCTGACCCTGTTTTGCGGCGTGCTGGGAATCCAGACGGCGGTTTCGGCCGCCGGGGACAGCCTCTCGATGAAGACGGTGCGGTTTGTCGCCGGCTCCTTTCTGCCGGTGGTCGGCGCGTCGGTGGGGGAGGCGCTCGGCACGGTGGAGAGTTGCGTCTCCCTGCTGCGGACGGGGGTGGGTGCTTACGGCGTGGTCGGCGTGCTGGCCATCCTGCTGCCGGTTTTCCTCCAGCTCTGCTTTTGGCGGCTCTCCCTTTTGCTGTCGGAGGCGGCGGGGGAGCTGTTCGGCTGCGGGATGCTTGCCTCACTTTACCGGAATGTCGGGTCGGCCGTCTCGATCCTGATCGGGGTGACGGTCTGGACGGCGCTACTTTTCATCATCTCGCTGACCGTTGTTGTCCTGGCCGGCGGGGGATGAGGACGAAAAATTTTAGGCGGGAGGTCGGAAGAATGGAGACGGTGAAAACCGCAGTCCTGCAGGTTTGCCTGGTGCTGATTGCCTCGGGCGCGGTGCTGCTGCTTGCCCCGCCGGGCGAGTTCGGGAGGCCGCTGCGCTTCCTCTGCTCGGCGGTGGTGCTTTGCGTGATTATCTCCGCGCTGTCGGCCGACTACTCCTCCCTGACGAAGGAGCTGGAATTCTACGCCGCCGAGCCGCCCACCGATCTTTCGGAGGCGGCCGACTACGGATACACGGCGGCGGCCGAAAGCGCCATGCGCAAGCTGATTTTGCAAACGCTGGACAAAATTTCCCTCTCGCCGGAAGAAATTCGGATAAAGGCGGATAAAACCGCCGACGGCGGCATATATTTTACAGACGTTACCGTTCTGCTGCGCAGGGCGGACGCCGCCCGCACGGACGAGGCGTATCAGCTCCTGTCCGGAGAGATCGGCAGAGACGTCGCGGTCAAAGCGCAGGAGGAATAAATGTGGAAAAAGGGCTTACAAAAATCAAGGCGGCGCTTTTCTCCGGCAGGGGCGGGAAATGGCTGATTGCTGCCGGTATTGCCGGAATCCTGCTGATCTTCCTCTCCTCCCTTTTCGCGGGGGAGGGAAAGGCGCGCCCGACCGGAGACGGCACCGCCGCGCTGACCGATCAGGAGTACCGGGAGCTGCTGGAAAAGCAGGTGGCCGCGATGGTCTCCGACATTACGGGGAGCGGGCGGGTCAGCGTGATGATTACGCTGCGCACCGGAACCGAGTATGTCTATGCCAACGACAAAAAGAGCGATACCGACGTCACCGGGGAGGAAAGCGGCAGCCTCCGCCAGAAGGGGAGCACCGAGGAGAATTATATCACGGTCGAGGACGCAAACGGCAACAAGGTCGCCCTGCTGGTGACCAGCTATGCCCCGACGGTGCAGGGGGTGGTGGTCGTCTGCGAGGGCGGCGGAGAGGACGCGACCAGGGTTCGGATTGAGGAGGCGGTCAAGACCGCGCTCGGCCTCTCCTCCCGCAGGGTTTGTGTGACCGGCATGGGCGGATAGGTGAGAGGCGGATTTTATACAGGGGGCAAAACATATGAATATGTCGCGGCACGCGGCGGAAACGGAGTGGAGTAGCAGATGAAAAAAAGCATGATTATCGGAAAACGGCAAATGGTGCTGGCCGGCCTCGTCTTTGCGCTGGCGATCGCGGTCTGGCTCAACATGAACTACGCGGCGAAGGAGGGCGGCTTTGACCTCACGGCCGAGAGCGCCTCCTCAAAATATCTGGGGGAGGCGGAATACGTCGGCGCGTCGGTCGAGGGAGAGGCAGTCTCCTCTGAGGAGGCGGTGGCGGTGGCCGCCCTGCCGGACAGCATGAAAAAGGCGAAAAACGAGCGCGCCGACACAAGGAAAGAGGCGATCGAGTTGTTGGAGGATACGGTAAACGACGCCAAGGCCTCCGGCGCCGATGTGGAGGCGGCTCTGGCCAAGATCAGTGAAATCTCCGACCGGATGGATAAGGAAGCCTCGATTGAGACGCTGCTCAGCGCAAAGGGGTATTCGGCCATCGCCGTAATCGGGGATGCCGGCACGACGGTGACCGTCTCGGCCGGGGAGCTGCAGCAGTATCAGACGGTGCAGATTCAGGACGCGGTGACCTCTGTGACCGGGCAGAGCCTTGAAAACATCAAAATAATTACTGTAAAGTAGTTGTGCAAACCGGAAAATATGGTATAATAACCGCAGAGCGGTTATTATACCGCTGGATTTTAACGCATCTTTTGCTCGCCGTCCGTAAAAAACGGCGGCAACCGCAAAAGCTATGCACATTATACCATTCACGCTTCGCGTTCATGGTATAATAACCGCAGAGCGGTTATTATACCGCTGGGCTTTAAAGCGTGACGGTCATATCGGCCTGACAGCAGCATATCGGCCTTGGCTTGCCGGGAATGCCGGTTGTGCTGCACAATCAGGTGTGCGAATGCACGGCCGATCGGAAGATTGGGTGCGCAGGTACGCACAATCCTTTCGCTCTTGTGCAGGCGATATGGGTCAAGCGGCCTGCAAAACGATATACGCAAAGGGATCGTCCGGCTTCGGACGGTGCATTGCAGAACAGGAAAATTCTCCACGCCGGGGAGGGCTTTACAGCCCGGCATACTTTACCTCCGGCTGTGGAATCGAAAAAAATACGGAAGGGGCAAATTTTTATGAATCCACTGAATAAAAGCAAAACCGACCTGGTCATCAGCGATGAGGTTTTCATCTCCATCGCCGGCGCGGCCGCGCTGGAGGTAGCGGGGGTCTCTGCCCTCTGCCCGCGGCCGAATAACCTGAAGGATGTGATTGTGCGCGCGGCCGGAGGGGCTGACGGTGTCACTGTCCAGCGCCGGGACGGGGAGATTATCCTCGACGTATCCATCAAGGTTGCGCGGACGGCAAAAATCTTCGACGTTGCGGAGCAGGTGCAGCAAAACGTCAAAAAGGCGATACAGGATATGACCAACTGCGCCGTGTCGCGAGTGAATGTGCACGTGTCGGACGTGGATATTCCCGTCCAGGCGGAGGTTAAGTAATCCTACAACTCTGCTTTGCAGAATCCCGATTTATGCAAAAACGCCTCTGGCACCCGGTGCCGGAGGCGTTTTGTGTGTTCCCGCAAAGGAAAAGGCTTCCCTCCTCTTTTCAAAGAAAGGCCGCCGCGCCTTTCAAAAACCCGACGGCGCACGGCTTGCATTTGAGGCGGATTGCCCCTATAATAAATATGCAGAAAAACTCCGGCGGTTTGGAGGCGCGGCAGATGGCCTATGAGATCAAGTTTATAGATTATATCACCAAAGGGGAGGATGTCCGGATCCTGGTCGACCGGGTGGAGGGCAGGCATCCCGAGCACGCGCACGACTTTATCGAAATTGTCTACATCGACGCCGGCCTCGCCCTCGAGTACAGCGGCGCGCGGGCGGCGGTCATGCTTCGCAAGGAGTTTTCGGTGGAGAAGGAGATTGCGGAGGCCTATACTTACATCTGCGGCCTTGGCTTCTTTGAGCTGACGGTGAACGGAACGCTGCCGGACGACAGCCTCCTCAACCCGTATATCACCCAGTATAACAAGACGGTGCTTTACCGCACCTTTGATGTAACCGAGCTGCTGAAAAGCGGTAAAAACGCCATCGGCGTGGAGCTTGGCAACGCCTATTACAACGAGATCGGCGGCGTCTGGAACTGGCAGACGGCCTCCTGGAGGGACGATCCCAAGCTTTTGATGAATCTGGAGATCCGCTACACCGACGGCTCGAGCGAGACGGTATCGACCGACACGAGCTGGAAGGTGACCAACGCGGGTCCGACCGTCTCCAACAGCATGTATTACGGCGACACCTATGACGCCCGCAGAGAGCAGACCGGCTTCTCTGCCGCCGGGTTTGACGACTCCGCCTGGGAGACGGCCGCGGTTGCCGCCGCGCCGGAGGGAGAGCTGCGCGCCCAGATGAAAGCGCCGATCAAGCGGGTGGCAGAGTTCAAGCCCGCGAAGATCGAAAAGCTGAAAAACGGCTCCTACCTTGTCACCGCGCCCGAGATGGTGGCCGGCTGGGCCAAACTTTCCGGCATCAATCAGGCGGCCGGAAGCAAGATCACGCTGACCTACGGTCAGGCGCTGAATGAGGATGGAACCGTGGTCAAGTGGGGCGGCCCGGACGGCAAGACCAATCACTGGTGGCCGCACGCCTATATCCAGCAGGACAACTATATCGCCAAGGGCACAGGGGACGAGAGCTTCGAGCCCAAGTTCAGCTACAAAGGGCATCAGTATATTCAGATTGACGGCTTCGAGGGCGAGCTGACGGCGGAGAATATCACGATTTACCGCGTCTCCAACGGTGTGGATCACATCTCCACCTTTACCTCCTCGAACGAAATGCTGAATCAGCTGCACCTGATGATGCAGCGGGCGATGGCCAACAACTTCCAGGGAGAGCACTGCGATCCCGTGCTTGAAAAGTGCGGCTGGCTGGGAGATGCCAACGTCTCCCTCGGCTCACTGATGTACAGCTATGACATGGCGGCGAGTCTGCCCGGCTGGCTGGCCGTGATGGAGGACTGCTTTGAGCAGTACGGAAGCGTAACGGTTACTGCGCCGACGGCCGACTGGTGGATTGACAACACGCCGGTCTGGAACACCCTCTTTGTCTATGGCATAGAGGGGCTGGAGCAGTATTTCGGCACAGCGGAATACGCCGCCGGAAAGTATGACGTTCTGCGCCGCTATGCCCTGATGCAGATTGAAGAGCTGAAGAAAAACGGCTGGGTCTGGGGCGACGGCGGCCTCGGCGACTGGGTGGCGCCGATCGGCGGAAGCGACCCGGATGTAGCGTATAACGAGAATATTTCCGAGGGAGCGGGAATCACCGCAACCTCCCTGCTGTACGGCGTGCTTGACTATATGTCCGGGCTGGCCGTCCGCCTGGACAAGGCAGACGACGCGGCCGAATACCGCGACGCCATGCAGAAGGTTTATGCCGCCTTTAACAAGAAGTTCTACAAGGCGGAGCAGGGCATTTATCAGACCGACTACTGGACCCAGATCGGCACCCGCACCCGCTATCGTCAGACCGACAATCTGGTTGCGCTGCGCTTCGGCCTCGTCCCGGATGAATATGTGGAGACGGTGGTGGAGAATCTGATCGCCGACATCCGGGAGAAGGATTATCATCTCGATACCGGGTGCGTGGGCACGCGGTACATCCTCCCGGTGCTCTGCGATTACGGCTATGCCGACATCGCCTATCGCATCGTGACCCAGACCAGCTACCCGAGCTGGGGCTTCTGGCTGGAGAACGGCGCTACCTCCACCTGGGAGATGTGGGAGTCTACGACCCGCTCCTACGACCGCTACTTCCTCGGCACGTATGACGAGTGGTTTTACAGCCACCTGGCCGGCGTGACCGACATTGTGGATGGGTACAAGACCTTCTCGGTCAAGCCGGGCATCATGGGCGACCTGACTTCGGCCGGCGCGGCCATCGACACTCCGCGCGGTTCGCTGGAGGCCGGCTGGCAGCTTTCGGACGACGCCATGGCGGAGGTTAAGGTTACCGTGCCCTTTGGCGCGACGGCGAAAATCTATCTGCCGACGGCCTCTGCCGACGGCGTTATGCTGGACGGCAAGGTGCATTCCACCGAAATTGACGGCGTAAAGGAGATTACGGTCGTCGACGGGCAGGCGGTTGTTACCGTCGGCTCGGGCAGCTATCTTTTCCGGAGTCCGACCGACCGCATTACGGTATATAAGAAAGGCCTGCGCTCGGCCGTGGCGGAGGCGGAGGGCTTCGACGCCGCCGCTTTGGACACCGCCACGCGGGAGAAGTATGATCAGGCCCTCGCCGCCGCAAAGACGGTTCTGGAGAACGCGTCCGCAACACAGGATGATGTAAACGGCGCGCTGGAGGCGCTGCGCAATCTGCTGGATCTGCTGAACGGCAGCGGCGCGCGGCAGGCGCTGCGCGCGCAGATCGAGGCGGCGGAGGCTGAGCAGCCTCTCGAAACCCATTACCCGGTCGATAAGCGCAAGGCTTATCGCACAAGCCTCGCAGCCGCAAAGGCAGCCGTGAACGACTACACGCTGGACGACGCTGCTTTGGACGCCGCCGCAGAGACGCTGAAAAACGCTCTGGAGGATCTGAAGGCCTCCAAAGCGGAGAACCTGGCGCTCGGGAAGAAGGCGACTGTCTCCTCCACCCACGACGATGATTACTGGGGCTGGAACCTGTCCTACCTGAACGATGGGCAGATCAGGCACGAGAGCCGTCAGGCGGGCGAGTATGTCGGCTATTCCAGCGAGACGACACCGGATGTC
Organism: uncultured Oscillospiraceae bacterium; assembly: GCA_900543525.1. GTDB lineage: Bacteria > Bacillota > Clostridia > Oscillospirales > Acutalibacteraceae > UQRS01. The sequence goes on along the minus strand of UQRS01000022.1, from coordinate 15,038 downwards.
AACCACGTCGAGTGGGTGTCGATTGATCTTGGAGAGGTTCGGTCGGTCGACAACGTTGTGATCTATCCCGCCAGCAGCCTGGTCGACGGAAAGTGGCTGGGCTACGGCATGCCGGAGGGCTTTCGGATACAGCTTTCCGCCGACGGCGAAAATTGGGAGACCGTCCTGACCGAGCGGGATTATCCGCTTCCCGAATACGGTCCGCTCTCCTTCAGCTTCAACGCCGGAAAGGCTCGCTATGTCCGCCTGTATGCGGACAGCCTGCGCGCAAAGGGGACCGACTCCAACAGCTACCGACTCCAGCTTTGTGAGATGGAGGTTTACTCCCTTGCGAAGGAGGAGGAGGCCTGCACGCTTACGAGCGAGCAGTATGCGATCTCTGCCGACGGGTTCATTTCCGCTGTGCCGGCCGGCACGGAGGTTCAGTCCTTCCTGTCCGGACTTACCTGCACCTGCGGAAAGCTGGAGGTGCTCGACGCTGCCGGAAAGGCGGTCACATCCGGTAAAATGTGCACCGGCATGACCCTGCGGCACACCGATGGAACACCGGCCTCCTATGTGGTGGCGGTGTCCGGCGACCTTGACGGAGACGGCGGCGTAACCGTTTCCGACGTGGTGGCGCTGCGCGCCCTGATCGTCCGGGGAGAGAGCACTGCCGCAGAGCGGCTGGCCGGCGATTTTGACGTGAGCAAGAGCCTGACCGTCTCCGACGTGGTGGAACTGCCCGCCCTGATCGTGCGCGGCGCGGCTTAAAGCTCTGCCGACGTTTTGGCGCCGTAAGTCTTTTGGCAATGCGTTTTGTCAAGGAATATGGTGCGAAACCTCTGCTTTACATATCCTCTATAAAAAAAGAAGTTGCCTCTTTTGGGGCAACTTCTTTTGCTTTTGCCCCGGATTACAAAGGGTGCCTTTCCCTGTGCGGTTCCCGCCGGAGCGGGAGGAGTTTGGCGCCCTTATCGGGGAGAGGAGGTGGCATAATGGACAAACTGGCTCTTTCGGATTGGGTGGCAGTTCTGTCGGCGGTCGGGATGGTTCTCTCACTTGCGGTGACGATTTCCACTCTGGTCTCCAGAGGACAGAAGCGATCGGCTGCCGACGCGGAACTGAAATCCGATGTTAAGCATATAAAGGAAATGGTGGGCAGTACGCTCTCCGAAGTCAGTGCGCTGGGGGATAAGCTGGACAGCATTGACATCCGGCTGACCCGGACGGAGGAAAGCTGCAAATCCGCGCACAAGCGGATTGACACGCTGCATCAGATCGTACGCATCAACTGATTTTTTCGCAAAGGGGTGGTTTCCTGTTGAACGGCATAGCGCTTGTTCTGGCCATTGCGGTCACGGTGGAGGCGGTTGTCGACGCCATCCGGTGCATATACGGCTATGTGATCCAGAAGGAGTATAAAAAGCTGGTGGCCAGAATTTCGGCACTGGCAACCTCGATCCTGCTTTGCTTTATCGCGGGCGCGGATCTGTTCTCGGCCGTCGGCGTCTCGTTCCAGAGCGGCTTTGTAGGAAAGCTGCTGACCGGGATTTTCGCCAGCCGGGGCGCCAATTACATCAACGACCTGATCAGCCGCATCAATCAGAGATCGGCATGAACCCAAAGCCTCTTTCGCGGCAAAAGCGCCGTGGAGGAGGCTTTGGCTTTTTTCTCTCCCTCCGATTGACGGGCAGGGAGGGGAGAGGGCCTTCCAAAAACCTCCACTCTGCCGGAGGCGCAATTCCTCCATAGCAGAGCGATGGGAAAATGACGGAAAAATTTCCGCCATTTTACTTGACTTTCCTATTATTCCTATAGTAAAATAGAGTGCGAGCTTTTATGGAAAGGAGCCTTTTTGTATGATGATTTCCACAAAGGGGCGTTACGCCTTGCGGGTTATGATTGATATTGCCGTCCATTCGGGGGGAGAATATATCGCGCTCAAGGATATTTCCGCCCGTCAGGATATATCGGTTAAGTATCTGGAGCAGGTGGTTTCTCTTTTGAACAAGGCAGGCTTTCTGCATAGCCTGCGGGGAAACAACGGCGGCTACCGCCTGGCCCGGCCGGCTGAAAGCTATACGGCCGGCGACATCCTTCGCGCGGCGGAGGGAACGCTGGCGCCGGTCGCCTGTCTGCGGGACACCCCGAACCAGTGCGTGCGCAGCGATGCCTGTGCGACCCTTCAGTTTTGGGAGGGGTTTTACCGCGCAATCACCGACTATGTGGACGATGTGACCTTGCAGGAGCTGGCCAATCACGCCATCTCGCTTGCCGGAAACGATTACAGCATTTGAAAAAGCTTTTGTCCGACGCACAAAAAACGCCTCCTGATTTTTGGGGTCAACCGCAATGCCCCCGGCCACCTTTTCCGGCAGCTGGGGGCATTGCGGTTGGTTTTTTGTACCGTGAAAAGAAGGGGCGTTCGAGGGTGAAATACGGAAATATCCCCTCAAATCTTCAAACAAAGCAGTCCTCCATCCCCCAGTCGGTCAGGAACAGCACTGCATAGCTGTAGCAGAGGTGGAATAGGGAGGTGTTCCACTTGGCATCCTTTCCCCAGGCCTCAAAGGTGACCGTGGCACCTTCGCGGATCATGCGAAGCCACCGTCCTTCATCCGACAGCAGGGCCTTGCAGGCCTCCTCCTGCCCCAGACGGGTCAGGCCGGCCAGACAGGCGAAAGTGGTAAAAAAGGCGACACGGTCGGGCTTTGTCCGTGCGATCAGGTCGACGATGCATGCCGCCGCCTCGTCCGTTGGATAGAGCCCGAACAGCAGTGCAAAGGCGTTGCCCGGCAAGCTGATGTGGGAAGATTCCGGCGTGTCCCGAAAGAGGTGCCGCGCCGGATCGTAGAAAGCTTCGCAAAACGCCCGCTCCAGCGAAGCGGTCTCCCGATAAGGGGGAAGCTGTAAAATATCGGCCAATTTGTTCATCATTTTGATCGCGCCGATGTAGTAGGCGTTGATGACATTGTGTACGCCGGGCGCTACCCCGTCGGTCACCAGATCAAAATCGTAATCGTCCCGTGCCTCGGCCGGCCAATCAACGACGCACCATTTGTCCAAATTGCCGATCAAACCGTTTTCGGCGGCGTAACGGCCGGCATAGCTATCCAGCATTTGGGTCAGTGCATGGTATCTCTCCCGCAGAAAGGCAGTATCTCCCGTCAGCCGGCGGTGTGCAGCCAACAAGTGCGGCAGCATCAGCGGATACTCCGCAATCTCCTGCATAAAGGAGCAGGGAGAGCAGATCATCAATCCCTCATCAATAAAAGAGGTGCGCAGCGCTTCGTCGATCAGCTTTTCCATAATGGAGGCATCCCCCGTCAGGACGGTCAGCGCGGCGGAGGTCAGCGCCCCGTCTCCGAGATATTGCCCTTTTTCCCGTTCCATGCAGTCCTGAATGACCTCCTGCACGCCGTAGTGCAGCGAGCGTACACACAAATCCCAAACCTGCCGGAGCGCGGGCTCGCTGTATTGGCAGGTTCTTGTGTTTGTAAAGGGGTAGTGCCGGGCGGTCAGACCGATGCCGTCAATTTCCAGCGGCGCGTCGCTTTCTATCTGTACATACCGGAAGGATTTGTAGTCAAACCAGTCGAGCGAATCCTGTCCGCCGGACAGAATCCACTCCTCCGCATATCGGGTGGAGGCGCGCATTTCATATCGCACCCGGCCGTCTTCGGTCAGTTCCTGCCCGCAGTATATGTTTACCTTTTGCCCCGGGTACCCTTGTGCCGTGAGGGTAAGATAGCCGACGTAGATACTTCCGAAATCCGCAAAACAGCTTTTCTCCCCTCGGATCAGCCGAACCGGCCTCAACTGTTCCGACGTAAGCTGTGCCGTTGGCTGTGGAAAAAACCGATAGTCCGCATAACGGCGGAGGGCGGCAGCCTCCCACCCGGAGTCGTCAAAGCCGACCCGCTCGAACCCTACGCAGTCGGCTCTGCTGTCGTACCGCTCAAGAAACTGGGTATCATACCCGCAGGGGGCAATCTGCATAAAGCCGTCATGCAGCCGGCATTTGACCGATTGGTCGCTGCAGGCCAGCACCCGCTCCCCCTGGACAAGATCGAACAGCAGACCGTGGCGGTCGTCGCCGCTGACCCAGACGCGGTTGATCAACCCCTGATAATAGGTGTGAATGGCCAGCGTGTTTTCTCCCGCGTGGACAAAATCTGTAATGTCCAGCGTGTTGTAGTAATAGTGAAAGGGAAAACCGGGTGCCGGCCCCTGAGAGACAAACCGGCCGTTTATATACAGTTTGTAATAGTCGTCGGCCGTAATGTGAATATGGATTTTCTCCGCGGTATTTTGGAGAGAAAAGCTTTTCCGGAAGAGAATATGCAGGTTTTCCGGCAGCCTCCGATCAATGGGCATCGGCGAGAGCTGGCGGTGAAAAACCTCGACCGGGCGAAGCTCCGCCGCCAAAGGGAGGGTAATCCATTCTCCGCAAAAAGCTCTGCTTTGTTGGGGCATATCGTACCCTCCTGTTCATGGCTGCCGTCATTGTGCGGGCAGCTGACTCTTATAGACGTGTTCTGCGCAAAGTCACAAAAAATCGCTGTCCCTTCGGTGGTGCGTGCGGCTCAGGCGGTTTGGGTATAAATCTTCTTGAATTTGCGGGGGGACAGCCCCTTTTGCTTTTTGAATACCTTGATAAAATACCCCGCGTCGGAAAATCCGGTTTCCAGCGCGATTTCGGTCACGCTTTTCTCGGTGGAGATCAGCAGCCGCTCGGCCTTGGTAATCCGGTACTGGTTGAGATAATCGGTAAAGCTTCTGCCCATGTTTTTCTTGAACATCCTTGAAAAATAGCTGTAGCTGACGTTGCAGCGCTCGGCCGTGCTGGAGGCCGAAATATTCTCCATATAATGCGTGTCTACATAGGAGAAGGCGCGCTTCAGCATGTCGATGTGGTTGGCAGGGATGGCGTCGTCGCTGATCTCCAGCCCCAGAGAGTGCCAGTACCGCAGAATCCAGAGAAATATGCGGCAGGCACAGCCGTGAATGGCCAGCTCGTAGCCATAGGCTTTTTGCCGGTTCTCCTCATCCACCAAGCGGAAAATATCGGGCAGCTCGGTGGCGTCGAGAATCTGCTTCCGGATAATCTGCGGATAATCGGCGCTGCTTATGGTGAAGGGGAGGATGTATTTCATCTCAAACACCGCCTGAGAGGAGGTCGAGAGCATCTCCGGCTCAATCTTGAAAACCAGGTAGCGGTTCACCTCGTCGGTGTCCCCGATGATTTGATGAATTTCGTTGGAGTTGATGACCGCCATATCCCCGGCGGAGATGTGGTGCTCCTCCCCGTTGAGAAAGGCGACCAGCGCCCCCTCCAGGCAATAGAGGATTTCGATCTTATCATGTATGTGGGCGTGCGCGGTGATGACCCGACCGTTATAGCTTTGCGTCTCGGTGTCGAAGGAGGTGGGAATCCCGTCTTTTGTAAACGTCGGCTCTATAAAATACTTTTCCATTCTCCGCCCACTCTTTCGCGTTTTGAACTGCATAAAAGCAAAAATGTACAATTATAGCATAAAAATGTCATAGACAAAGCCTTTGGTCATATGATACAATAAACAGGCAGAAATGTCAATCTTTTCGGCAAAATGCTTCATACAAATGGCCGGGACAGCCGCTGTATAAGCCGCTTTTTGCGGACGGTGCAGCAGAACACACCGACCGGACAGGTGGAGCGCTTTGGCGAGGGGGCAGACAAATTTGTAATATTTTATAATTGCGAAAGTGATGTGACGCGATTTATGAAGAGGAAGGTGGTTGCCTTGGCACTGGCCGGCGCGCTGGTATTATCTCTGTTCGGCTCAGCCGCCGCGGCAGAGGGGACAATCGACGTTGTAACGACAGCCCATCTGGACACCGTGTGGAGCTGGGATCTGGAAACGACGATTTCCGATTACATCCCCAAAACATTTATCGAAAATTTTGAGTTGGCGGACAACTACCCGGATTTTCAGTTTAACTTTGAAGGGGCTTACCGCTACCAGCTTCTGGAGGAGTATTATCCCGAGCTGTTTGAAAAGCTTGGCGGATATATCGAGCGGGGACAGTGGAATGTCGCCGGCTCCGCGCTGGAGAACGGGGACGTCAACACCCCTTCGCCGGAGGCGCTCTTCCGCAACATTCTTTACGGAAACAGCTACTGGAAGGATAAGTTCGGCGTGACAAGCCGGGACATCTATCTGCCCGACTGCTTCGGCTTTGGATACGCGCTGCCGTCCATCGCCGCGCACTCCAACCTGATCGGCTTCTCTACCCAGAAGCTGTCCTGGGGCAACAGCTTCCCGGGCGGGAAGCTGCCTTTTGACATCGGCAAATGGGTTGGCGTGGACGGCAGCTATGTGGTTGCCAATATCAACTATAACAATTACACCAACAGCTACAACTCCGGCGTGCGCGGAGACGGAGATGCAAACAACAAGCTGAACCGCTCTCCGATCGGCCGCGCGGCCATGCTGACCGGCTTCGGCGGCGACCGCGGCGGCGGCGTGTATGAGGCGACCGTCCGCGCCGTCTCGAAGGAGATTGCGGCCAACGATACCAACAGCATCAAGGTGCGCTTTGCCTCCACCGACGATCTGTTTAAGGAGATTGCGGCCGATTCCGCCAAGCTGGACGCGCTGCCCAGCTATGACGGTGAGATGGTCATGAAAAAGCATGGCGCCGGCTGCTACACCTCCCGCGCGCTGTCCAAGCGCTGGAACCGCCGTGCCGAGCTGATTGCCGACGCGGCCGAGCGCGCCAACGTCGCTTCGAGCTATCTCGGCGCGACCGAGTATCCCACCGAAAAGTTTGAGGAGATCTGGACCCGCGTGGTAGCGCACCAGTTCCATGACGACATCACCGGCACCTCGAACGCCACGACCTACGCCCGCAGCTACAACGACTATATGGTCGCCATCAAGCAGGCAGCGGCCGAGTATACAAGCGGTGTCGGCGGCGTCGCGGCCTCAATGGATACCCGTCCGTCGAAGGCGGAGGCAGTTCCGGTGGTTGTCAGTAACCCGCTGGCCGCCGAGCGCACCGACGCGGTCGAGTGCACGCTGACGCTGGATTCGACGCTGCCGTATGTTCGCGTTTTCGACGATGAGGGCAACGAGGTAGCCGCGCAGGTCAACAGCCGCGTCGCAAATGAGTACGAGATTGTCTTTATCGCCACGGTCGGCTCGATGGGATACCGCACCTACTCGGTGCTGCCCTCCAGCATTCCGTCGCAGGTCAAGACCGGGCTGAGCGTTCGCGGACCCGAGCTTTCCAACGACAAATACAAGGTGTATATTGACGAAAACGGCGATATCGCCAGCATCACCGACAAGGAGCTGAATCAGGAGATTCTCAGCGATCCCATCCGGCTCTCTCTGTTTGATGAAAGCTACATCTACTGGGCTGCGTGGGAGCTGAATTTTGAGGATTATTCCACCCAGCTCGGGGACGATTATGTCTCCAACGCGGGCATCAAGGTTTTGGAGAAAGGTCCTGCCCGTGTGGCGGTCGAGCTTACCCGCACGAACGGCAATTCTACATATACGCAGGTAGTCAGCCTCACCGCCGGAGGCCAGGTTGTCCGTGTGGACAACGCGGTCGATTGGGAGGAGAAGGGCAAGCTGCTGAAGGCGGAGTTCAATCTGGCCGCAAGCAACCCGACCGCGACCTATGACCTCGGCCTCGGCGCGATCGAGCGCTCTAATAATAACGACGACAAGGCGGAGGTTCCGGTTCAGAAATGGGCGGACATCACGGACAAGAACGGATCCTTCGGCGTTTCGGTTCTCAACGACTGCAAATACGGCATGGATAAGTATGACGACAATACCATTCGCCTGACCCTCCTGCACACGCCGCAGAACGACTACTCCCACGACTCGGATCAGTACGGCTATGACGGAGAGTGCGGCGCTGCCGGCCAGAATGTGCAGGATATGGGCCTGAATGAGTTTGCCTTCGGCGTCTATTCGCACGAGGGCGGCTTCTCCGGCTCGGATGTGCAGATCGAGGCGGAGGCCTTCAACCAGCCGATGAACGCCTTTGCCGTCACGGCGCACGAGGGCGTCCTCGGCGGCAGCTACAGCTTCGGCAGCCTCAGCAACGACCGCGTGCTGGTTCGCGCCCTCAAGGGTGCGGAGGCTTCGGATGAGATCGTCATCCGCGTGAACGAAGGCTCGGGCGAGGCACAGACCGGCGTGGAGCTGACGCTCGGCAGCGGAATCGAGCAGGTGCGGGAAATCTACGCCTCGGAGGAGAGTGTGGAGAACAGCACCGCCACGGTTCGCGACGGCAAGCTGGTCTTTGACATCGGCGCCTATGGCGTCAAGTCCTTCGCCCTGACCCTGAAGGATGCCCCCACCGGCCTTGCAGGAGCGAAAAAGAGCACGGCGGTCGAGCTGCCCTACAACATCGACGCCTACTCCTCCAACGCGAACAGAGCCGACGGCGGTATCAACCTCATCGGCGACTGCTATCCGACCGAGCTGATCGGCGCGCGTGAGACGGTGGCCGGCATCACCTATCAGATGGGCGATATGACCGACGGCGCCAAAAACGCGGTCAAGGCCGCAGGGCAGACGATCAAGCTGCCGGCCGGGTATACCACCCTGCATCTGCTGGCCGCCTCCGCCGGCGGAGATAAAGAGGCCACCTTCCTGGTCGATGGAAAGGCCGCCGAGCTGGAGATCGGCGACTATGCCGAAAATATCGGCGCGGGAGATATCCGCAGCCTCGGCATCACCGGCTATGTGAAGGAGCAGGTGCCGGCCATCGTGGCGACCCATCGCCACACCTTCGGCGCGGACAATGTTGCCGCGATCACCTACATGTTCTCCTACACCATCGACATCACCGGTGCGGCCGAGATTACGCTGCCGAACGACAGCGACATCATCCTCTTTGCCGCGACCGCCGCGGATGAGGAGAACAGCCGGATCTCGGCCGTTTCCCGGCTGCATGACGAGCGGGAGCGCACGGCGGAGACCAGAACGGCGCTGACCTTCGACTTTGAGGGGGAGGACAGCGCTCTCTCGATCAACAACAGCACGAGCAACATCACCTCGGTGGATAACGCCAAAGCCGAGATTTCGACCGAGCAGGCCTACAGCGGCCGTAGCTCGCTGAAGTTTTCGGGCAGCGACACCTCTACCGAAAAATCGTATGCCTATCTCGACCTGTCGAGAGAGAGCTTCACTGTCATTCCGGGAACGGTGCTGACCTATAAATTCTATGCCGGGAACGAGCTTGGCCGCTATGCGGCGGTCGATCTGCGGATGACCTGGGGCGACCCGCTGCGCGACCGCAAATCGGCCGTGGATGCCGAAGGCCTTCTGGTGCATCCCAACATCGGACACGGCAAGGTGGGCGAGTGGGTCACGGTGACCATCGACCTGTACGCCTATGCGCCGGGGTCGGTTCTGGACGCTGTGATGATCGCTTATGACCACCCGGGCGACACCGGCAATTTCACCGCCTATATCGACGATCTCTACATCGGCGTGCCGGAGGATTATTTCGAGCAGGTGCAGCGTCAGGCGGCCGCCATCGACCGCAGCCTCTATTCGGAGGAGAGCCTGGGCGAGCTGGACGCCGCTTACAGCTTTGCAAAAACCGTGTCGGCGGACGCTTCTGCCAACTGCAACGACATTTCGACTGCGGCCAGCCGCCTTGGAAAGGCTATCCGCAATCTGATTGAGAAGCGCTCGGCTTACAAGGATATTTTCGCGCCGGATTACAACAAGAAGCGCACCTCCTCGGTCAAGATTGATAAGGAAAACGGCGTTGCGAAAAATCTGGGCGGCATTTCGGATGAGTCCTGGGTGATTTACAAGGGAATTCAGTTCGGCGACAAGGGCGCGGATAAGGTGACCCTGAACTATTCGGGCTGGAACACCGGCGAGGCGCCAAAGGCGGAGATCCGCCTCGGCGATCAGCACGGTGAGCTGCTCGGCACGGTCACTCTGCCGCAGACCTCTACCCAGCAGGGATCGGCCGACTGGTCGATTTACACCACCGCGTCGGCCAACCTGAACCGTGTGCTGACCGGAGAGCAGGATATCGCCATCGTATTCCTGTCCGAAAAGGGAGGCAATGTCTGCAACCTCAAGTCTCTCGTCTTTGGGGAGGCCGACACCCGCGCCGCGCTGGAGGCGCTGGTCAAACGTGCGCAGGAGGCTGACCTGACCGGCCTGCCGACCGAGAAGACACAGGCGCTCGAGTCTGCGATCACCTCGGCACAGGCGGTGCTTGCCGACGCCGCCGCGTCGGAGGAGAAGCTGTCCTCCGCCTTTGACGCACTCCTCGCCGCCCTGAACGCTTTGTCGGATACGGTAAAGCCGGGTGACGTGGACGGCGACGGCAAGGTGACCGTCTCCGACGTTGTGCTGCTGCGTAAGCTGATTGTTGCCGGCAGCTGGACCGACCGCGAGTTCGCGGCCGGCAACCTCGATGATTCGGATCAGAACCTGACCGTCTCCGACGTGGTGGCGCTGCGCGCCCTGATCGTTAAGGGATAGGTTTCCTTCGGTTCTGCAGGCGGATGGGCTCACCCCCCTCGCTGCGGATAAAAACACTTAGAAAAACCCGCGTCCTGTCGGTTCGTCCGGCAGGGCGCGGTTTTTTTGCTTTTCAAAGCGGCGGTCGAGCGGAATATCGAAGCTTCATCCCGCCGGTCGCTTTTGGAAAATCCGCTCTTTTACGGAGGCGTTCATCACAGCAGCGTAAAGTGATTTTTCCGGAATTGGAGGACGCCCTCCTCCCGCAGCTTTCCGAGGACGGCCGACAGGGCGCTGCGGTCGGCCGCGAGGTAGTCGGCCATCTGGCGGCGGTCGAGCGGAATATCAAAGCTTCGGCTGCCGGCCGCAGTCGCCTGCCCGGATAGGTAGGACAGCACCTTTTCCCGCAGCGACCGCTTGGCCAGATGCTCGATCCTCCCGGTTAAAAAGAGGTTTTTGGAAGCAAAGCTTTCGATCAGCCGCTGCCCGATCTGCCGGCAGACGGCGTCCAGCTCGCCGTGCGGGGCAAACAGATCGGCGTAGCTGAGCCACAGGACTTTAGCCCCCGACCGGCCGGCCTGCACCGTCACGGTCAGAGGCGCGCGGCTGCAGGCAAACGCCTCAGCAAAAATGTGTCCCGGCGTGATTTGTGCCACAAGGGTTTGGTTCCCCTCAAAATTTTCCTTGACGATTTCCACCCTCCCGGCGAGCAGAATGCCGAAGCGGTCGATGACCTCTCCGGTGCGCAGAAGGATTTCTCCGGCGGCGAAGGCCTCCCTTTCTACCCGGAGTGTTTCGAGCAACGCCTGCAGATCGGTGGGGGAGAGGCCGGCGAAAAGCGGCACGTTTTCTAAAAAATCCAGATATTTCATATATATTTTCATCCTTTCGTTGTAACGACAACATACTTTTCAGTAATAATATACTATCCTTATCGTGTCAGGTCAATACATGAATGAGACCGGGGCGGGCTGGTCGGCAAAACGAACAGCCCGACAGTTAGGAGGAAAAAATATGGTTCGAAAGATTATCAAAATTGATCAGGAAAAATGTTCCGGCTGCGGCCTTTGTGCCGACGCCTGCCACGAGGGGGCGATCGGTATGGTGGACGGCAAGGCCGTCCTGCTGCGGGAGGATTATTGCGACGGACTGGGCGATTGCCTGCCGGCCTGCCCGACCGGTGCGATCACCTTTGAGGAGAGGGAGGCGCCGGCCTATGACGCGGCGGCGGTCGCGGCAGCGCAGTCGGCTCGATCGGCTCAATCGGCTCAATCGGCTCAATCGGCACAGTCGGCAAAAGCGGAAGCACCGGCGGAGTCGGCCGAGCCGCTGCCCTGCGGTTGCCCGGGTACGCATTCCAAAACGATTCACCGCCCGGCGCAGCAGGATGATCTTCCGCAGTCGGCCGCGGTGCAGAGCCAGCTTGCCCAGTGGCCGGTGCAGATCAAGCTGGTTCCGGTCAACGCACCCTATTTCAATGGGGCAAACCTGCTCGTTGCCGCCGATTGCACCGCCTATGCCTATGGGGATTTCCATACCCGGTTTATGAAAAATCGGGTTACGCTGATCGGCTGTCCCAAGCTGGACGCGGTGGATTATGCCGAAAAGCTGACCGAGATCCTCTCCCGTAATGAGATCAAGAGCGTGACGGTTCTTCGAATGGAGGTTCCCTGCTGCGGCGGCATAGAGCATGCGGTGCAGACGGCGCTGCAAAAAAGCGGAAAATGGATTCCCTGGCAGGTGCATGTGATCTCTACCGACGGCCGCGCGCTGGAGGATTAAGCCTCGCCGAAAGCGATAAAAAGGGGAGGGGCGCTTTTGCCCCCCCGCGGGAAGAGCGCTTCTTTTTTCGCGCGATATGTAAAAGAAAAAACAGTATTGCAGCAAAAGGCGGTTATCCGCCGGATGGGCAATACTGTTTTTGGCATTGGTTTTGTGCTGCCTTGAAAAGCGTCGAAGCCTGGCAGATGGAGGCGGCGCCTTGCAGCAAAAGGTAAGGCTGCGGACAACCTCGGCCGCCTGCAGCGCACCGCACCTTTAAGCCGACCGGGAGATGGTAAAAGCCTCCCCGAGCGCGGCGCAGGTAAAGAAACTACTTGTCAAACTCCGGGTTGAAGGCGTAGAAGTTTTTGGAATTCAGCCGGTCGGTGGCAAGGCGAAGCCCCTCGCCGAACCGCTGATAGTGTACAACCTCGCGCTGGCGGAGGAATTTAATGGCGTCCCGGACGTCTGGATCGTCGCAGAAGCGCAGAATGTTGTCATAGGTTGTGCGCGCCTTCTGCTCTGCCGCCAGATCCTCGTGCAAATCGGTGATGACATCGCCCTTTGAAGCCATAGAAGAGGCGGTGAAGGGCACGCCGGAGGCGGCCACGGGATAAATGCCGGTCGTGTGATCCACAAAATACGTGTCAAAGCCGCTGTCCTTGATCTCTTTTATAGAGAGGTTGCGCGTCAGCTGATATACGATGGCGCCGATCATCTCAAGATGTCCCAGCTCTTCCGTACCGATGTCGGTAAGCAGCCCTTTCAACTCGGGATAAGGCATGGAGAATCGCTGGCTCAGATAGCGCAGACTGGCTCCGAGCTCGCCATCGGGGCCGCCGTATTGCGAAATGATCAGTTTGGCGAGCGCCGGATTGGAGTTTTTGATGTTGATCGGGTATTGCAGCTTTTTTTCATATTGCCACATGTGCTAACAATCCTCCTTTATACGTTCCCAGGGCCACGGACTGTCCAGCCAGGTCCACTGTCCGCCGTCGAAATCGTCGGGTGCAAAGAGCGGCCCGAATTTTTCTTCAAATTCCGCTTTGTATTTTTGCGCCCGGTCGAGATATTTCTGATACATTTCAAACGCCTGTCGGTTGTTCGGGTGGGTGTCGAGGAAAACATGGGACTCCCATGCGGCGAATTGTAATGCCGAGAGCCGGCAGAGCATTTTTTCGCGTTCGCTCATTTGTCCCACCGCCTTCCGAGAAACGGTTTGTCAAGCGCGGGGAAAAGTGTGCCGGCGCAGAGCGCTTCCTCCGGTTCATAAACCGCCCCCAGCGTCTGCATGGGCACGTAAGCCATGGTGAGCGGCAGTTCCCTCAGCGGGAGGACGTCGAAGCCGCTTTCGCGGGAGCATTCGTGGTAGGGACTGCCGGAATGTTTCATATAATCTTCCATTTTTACCTCCAAAATTGATTAGGAATTGACTGCCTGTGGGAAACAGGCTGCAGTCAGTACATACTATGCGGGGCAAAACGAAAGGGTTATTTTCATGCGGGCAGAGCGCCGCTTTCCGCCGGCCACGGGGGAGCGGAGAAAGGCTGCGCGCCCGGCGGAGCAGGCGGCCGGGCTTCTTTCCTCTTCGGCCGGCGGGCTTCTCTTCTCTTCGGCCGACGGGATGGGAAAAGGCAAGGACTATTCCGCGGCGCTGCAGGCGCAAAGAACCGGTATACGTTTTTGTATACCGGTTTTTTACTGTTGTAAATGGGGTTTATACGGTGAGCGGTCGGCTGTGGGAGCGGAACTCTCCCGGCGTCATGCCGAAATGCTGCGCAAAAAGCGTATAAAAATATTTCAGATCATTGTATCCCGCGTTCGCCGCAATTTCGGCGACGGGGTAGTTGGTGTCCTTCAGTAATGCGGCAGCGCGTTCCATGCGGATCTCCTGCACGGCGCGGATGACGCTTTTGCCGGTGACCTCCTTAAAAATACGGGAGAAATAGCCACCGCTGATATATGCCCGTCCGGCCAGCTCGTCCACCCGAATTTCCCGGTCGCAGTGATCGTGGATGTAGGCCAGCGCGTTTTCTACCACCAGCTGTTTGTAGGCGGAGGGGGTCTGTACCTGCCCTGCATCCTGCCTGTACAGGCGAAAAATGAAAATCAGAAGGCGGGTCAGATCGGATTGCAGCACCTGACGGTAGCCGTCCTGCTGTTTTGCGCGTTCGTTTTGCATTTCGCGGAGGATGGGCTCAATCTCCGCCGGTCGGATGCCGCTGATTTTGATAAAATCCTTGGGCGCCGACGCGTCGTGCAGAGTGCGGAAGAGGTAGCGGAAAGCGACATGGATGAAGTTTCCGCTTTCGCCGAGATCCTGATGCAGTGCGGGCGGAAGAAAGACGCAGTTGTAAATGACCAGCGGCGCGTCGGCGTCCGAGATAAACTGGTGGGGCACAAAGGCGTTGAGGATGACAAAATCTCCCTTCTGCACCAAAAAGCGCTCTCCGCCGATGCAGTGCACGCCTCTGCCGCCGGAGATGTAGGCGATCTCATTAAAATCGTGGGTGTGCATGCCGCGTCGCTTCCGACGGTATATTGATGCACGTTGATGTCCGACTCCCCGTCCAGATAGGACGCAGCGTTCAGCAAGACGCATTCCATAGCCGCAAACCTTCTTTGCTTTTTATTGTGTTTGGCCACCTTGCAGGCGGCGGAAAAAGCCGTGTCAGAATCCGGAGATATAGTGTGCATAGCTTTGGCTCACCGGCCGTTTTTACGGTCGGTGAGCCAAAGCTGCGTTAAAATCCAGCGGTATAATAACCGCTCTGCGGTTATTATACCAAGAATCGTCCA
>UQRS01000021.1 GCA_900543525.1 uncultured Oscillospiraceae bacterium | reverse complement strand
AGAGACCCAATCCTCCTTGCTTAAAAATTTGCACTTGACTTAGGAAAATATTATGTTATAATAGCAAATGTCGCTGGAGTGGCTCAGTTGGTAGAGCAGCTGATTCGTAATCAGCAGGTCGTGGGTTCGAGTCCCATCTCCAGCTCCATATGCAAGGGCATGGCTGTAAAGCCGTGCCCTTTTTTCAAGCACAAACACATTATATATGACGGTTTATAAAAAGTCAAAGGTTTTTATAAAAATTCGGTCTTAATTTCTGGTTTTTTTAGAATTTTTTTAAAATTTAGCACAAAAGTCCATACTATTTTACATGAATGTGGACACATTGCATGATATCCATGGCTTCTTCATGCAATTTTGGGTCGGGAGAGGCGCATAAATCCCGATAAACGATGACTTCTGCTTCGGGTAAAACGGTTTTGAGCAGCATGGCGTTGGCAATGACGCAGATGTTGGAGACCAGACCCACCAGCTCAATTTGCTCGTATTTCGCGCTGCGCAGATACTCCGCCAGCTCGACAGAGGCAAACTGCTGCTTTTCAAACCCCAGCGTGGTACGGTTGACCGTCTCAGCCGTCCGACCGTAGAGCTGCCACCCCTCGCTCCCGCGCAGGCAGTGCGGAATCGGCAGCTCCCGCCCCTCGGGCGTGGAGAGGTAATCCTCCCCGTGCGTGTCATAGGTGAAGATGACGTCCGTACCCTTTGCCTTGGCCTTTTGCACCTTTTCGTAAATTTTTTCGTCGAGAGAAGCGGCGCCCGGAAATCCCAGGGCGCCGTCGACGAAGTCCTTTTGAAAATCTACAACGATCAGTACGCTTTTCATAAACGCTTATTCCTGTCCCGTGAGGATGGCGTCAATCGCCGCCAGCTCCTCGCCGGTGAAATCAAGGTTGCGGACGGCACCGACATTCTCTTCAATTTGCTCGACCCGGCTGGCGCCGATCAGAGCGGAGGTAACATGTCCGCCGCGCAGGATCCAGGCCAGCGCCAGCTGCGCCATGGTCTGTCCGCGCTCGGCCGCAATCGCGCTGAGCCGGCGCACCTTGGCGATGCGTTCCTCTGTAATGCTCTTCTCGTTCAGCGAGCCGTAGGGAATGGCCACCCGGGAGTCCGACGGAATGCCCGAGATGTAGCGTGAGGTTAGTATGCCCTGCTCCAGCGGACAAAATGCGATCGAACCCATGCCTAAATCTTCCAGTGTCGAAAGCAGATCTTTTTCAATCGAGCGATTAAGCATGGAATAACTCGGCTGATGGATGAGGCAGCGCACTCCCATATCCTTCAGAATTTCGTATGCCTGACGGGTCTGCTCGGCGTTGTAGGAGGAAATGCCGACATACAGCGCCTTGCCGGATTTTACCGCGGTGGCGAGGGCGCCCATCGTCTCCTCCAGCGGGGTTTCGCTGTCGAAACGGTGAGAGTAGAAAATATCAACATAGTCCAGCCCCATACGCTGCAGACTCTGATCCAGGCTGGCGAGCAGATACTTCCGGCTGCCGCCCTGTCCGTAAGGACCCTGCCACATCTCATACCCCGCCTTGGTCGAGATAATCAGCTCATCGCGGTGCGGTTTCAGATCATCTCGCAGGATTTTGCCGAAGGTCTCCTCCGCCGAGCCGGGAGTGGGACCGTAGTTGTTGGCCAGATCAAAATGGGTAACACCAAGGTCGAAGGCGCGCAGAGCCATTTTGCGGCTGTTGTCATAGGGCTTGTAGTCGCCGAAATTCTGCCACATTCCAAGGGAGATGGCCGGCAGCTTCAGGCCGCTTTTGCCGCAGAAGCGGTAGGGCATACGCCCGTCATATCGTTTTTCATCTGCTGTGTACATGTGCATAACCTCCGTAAAATAAGGTGTAGTTTTACCGCAGACGGTAAAATGCAGGTTTTGAAATCCGGACGCGGACTCCGGCACCGTGCAAACGGCCGAAATCTTCTGCCCTGTGAAGGAAAAAGGAAGCTTCTTCCTGCGGCCATTATAGCATTTTGGAAAGAGTTTGTCCATGCTTTTTACGCGCACCGCGATTTATCCTCCTTCGGCTTGAAAAGCAGGGGACTGCGTGCTATAATTTTAAATAAAGTGGTGAAGGCTTTGAACTTGAAAAACAAAATTGTCATATGCGGTCATTACGGCAGCGGAAAAACCACCTTTGCCGTAAATCTTGCCCTCCGTCTGGCGAAGGAGGCGGGAGTGACGCTGATTGATCTGGACATTGTAAACCCGTATTTTCGCTCGTCGGATTATACCGACCTGCTGGAGCAAAGCGGCATCCGGGTCGTCGCGCCGAATTTTTCCGGCAGCACGCTGGACACGCCCTCTCTCCCGGCGGAGATTGGGGGCGCGCTTTCGCAGGAGTCGGGCTATGTGCTAATCGACGCGGGCGGCGACGACGCCGGCGCGACGGCGCTCGGCTGCTATGCGGGAGAAATCGCCGACGGCGGTTACGACATGCTTTATGTGATCAACGCACGCCGGGAGCAGATTGCCGATCCCGCCGGAGCAGAAGAAATTCTCCGTCAGATTGAGGCGACGTCCCGTCTGCGTGCGACCGGCGTGGTCAACAACTCCCATCTTTGTATGGAGACGGAAGCGGACACGGTGACCGGCAGCCTTCCTTATGCAAAGGCAGTTTGCGAAAGGCTCGGCCTGCCGCTTGTTTTTACCTGTTATCCCGATTTTCTGAACAGCGCGACCGAGGGGGAGCTGCCTTGCCCACTGCCTCTGACGCCTGTAGTAAAAGCGCCGTGGTAAAGGCCGCGGCAAATCCGATATGTGACGGAGGTGTAAGAATGATCAGAGTAACGATCAATGAAGATCGCTGCAAGGGCTGCGGCCTTTGTGTGCATGTATGTCCGAAGAAGGTGCTGGTGATCGCGAAAGAGAGGCTGAACGTCAAGGGGTATCATCCGGCCAGCGCGCCCGATCAGAGCAGCTGTATCTCCTGCGCGATGTGCGCGACAATGTGTCCGGATGTTGCGATCCGGGTTGAAAAATAAAACCGCCTCCCGAAAAAAGGAGGTTTTATTTAACCAAAAGATAAAAGAAAATACATTCCCTGTGCTCCGCTTTCCAGGAGAGAATTTTACCGTTTCCCGGCGTTTTCAGGTTTGAAAGCGGAGCCACCCACCGTGCGGAAAGGAAGGGTTTTAAGCATATGTCTGAAAAAGTATTGATGAAGGGCAACGAGGCTCTGGCGGAGGCGGCGATCCGCGCCGGATGTCATCATTTCTTCGGCTATCCGATCACGCCCCAGACCGAGTTGGCCGCCTATATGGCCAAAAAGCTGCCCAAAATCGGCGGAACATATCTGCAGGCCGAGAGTGAGATTGCGGCTATCAACATGGTGCAGGGGGCCGGCGCGGCCGGCATCCGGGCGATGACCTCCTCATCCTCGCCCGGCATCAGCCTCAAGAGCGAGGGGATCTCCTACATGGCGGGGGCGGATGTGCCCGGCCTGATTATCAATGTGCAGCGGGGCGGCCCGGGACTCGGCGGCATTCAGCCGTCGCAGGCCGACTATTGGCAGGCGACCCGCGCCATGGGACACGGCGATTTCCACATTCTGGTCTTTGCCCCCTCCACCGTGCAGGAAATGGTTGATCTGGTCGGCGTGGCCTTTGACCTCTCCGACGCTTACCGCGTGCCGGCCATGATTCTGGCCGACGGCATGCTGGGGCAGATGATGGAGCCTGTCTCCTTCAAAGAGGAAGGGGAGAAGCCCCTCCCCGAAAAGCCGTGGGCGCTGACCGGTCATCAGGGCAAAAGGGAGCACAATGTCATCAACTCCCTCTTTTTGCAGGCCGACGAGCTGGAGGCAAAAATCGCCGAGCGGTTTGAGCGGTACGACCGTATCAAGGAAAAGGAGTGCCGCTTTGCCGACTTTATGGCCGAGGACGCCGAGATTCTGGTGGTGGCCTACGGCGCGACCGCCCGCGTCGTTCAGGCGGCCGTGAAGGAGGCGCGCGCCGAAGGGATCAAGGTCGGCTGCTTTAGGCCGATTACCCTCTGGCCGTTTCCGTCGGCCGAACTCCGCCGCCGGGCAGAAACGGTAAAGGCCTTTCTGACGGTTGAGATGAGCCGCGGCCAGATGATCGACGACGTCAAACTGGCGATCGAGTGCAGCCGTCCGGTGGAGTTTTTCGGCCGCACCGGCGGCGTGATTCCCGAGCCGGATGAAATTCTCGCAAAAATCAGAGAAATTGCCGGAGGTGCAGTATAATGGCGATTGTGTTTGACAAACCGAAAGCTTTGATCGACCGCCCCACCCACTACTGTCCGGGGTGCGGTCACGGGATTGTACATCGTCTCGTGGCGGAGGTTATGGATGAACTCGGGATCGAGGGGAAAACAGTCGGCGTTGCGCCGGTCGGCTGCGCGGTTATGGCCTATGACTACTTCGGCTGCGATATGATTGAAGCGCCGCACGGCCGTGCGCCGGCGGTGGCGACCGGCATCAAGCGCGCCCGGCCGGAGAATGTGGTTTTCACCTATCAGGGGGACGGCGACCTTGCCGCCATCGGCACGGCCGAGACGGTGCATGCCGCCACCCGCGGGGAGAACATCACGGTCATCTTTATCAACAATGCAATTTACGGCATGACCGGGGGACAGATGGCGCCGACCACCCTTCCGGGACAGGTGACGCAGACGACGCCCTACGGCCGGGATGTCAGCTACTCCGGCAATCCGGTGCGGGTGTGCGAGATGCTCTCCACCCTCGACGGAGTGGCGCTGGCCGAGCGGGTCACGGTGGACACCGTGCCGCATATCCGTCAGGCGAAAGAGGCCATCCGCAAGGGCTTTCGGAACCAGATGGAGAGAAAGGGCTTCTCGATCATTGAAGTAATCAGCACCTGTCCGACCAACTGGGGAATGTCACCGGTCGACGCCTTCCAGTGGCTGCGGGACAACATGCTGCCCTACTACCCCCTCGGCGTATATAAGGAGAGGAAGGAGGACACCGGCCATGACGGATTATAAGATGATTTTTGCCGGCTTCGGCGGGCAGGGCATCCTCTTTGCCGGAAAGGTTGCGGCGGCCGCCGGCCTCCACGACGGGAAGGAGGTCTCCTGGCTGCCCTCCTATGGGCCGGAGATGCGGGGCGGCACCGCCAACTGCAGCGTCTGCATTTCGTCGGAGCCGATCGGCTCTCCGCTGGTGGTGCGGCCGAACATATTTGTCGCCATGAATCAGCCGTCGTATGAAAAGTTCATCGACAAGGTGGTTCCGGGCGGACTGGTGATTTACGACAGCACGCTGGTGCGGGTCGAGGCGCCCCGCACGGATGTAAGAACCGTTGCGGTTCCGGCCTCCGCCATGGCGGAGGAGCAGGAGCTGAAGGGCCTTGCCAACATCATTCTGCTCGGCAAGCTGCTGGAGCAGACCGGCTTCGCCACGCCGGAGGGAATCCAAGGCGGCGTGGAGCAGGCCGTGCCGCCCAGCAAGCAACATCTGATTGCGGCAAACCTGCACGCGATCGCGCTGGGGCAGGGCTTTGAGGCCTGAGCTGTATTGAATATTCAAAAGCCGCTCTGCTGAGGATTTTTCCTTTGGCAGGGCGGCTTTTTTATTTGCAGTACCTCGCGATTTTTCCGGGCGAGAGAGAAATTCCCGCTTGTTTTTTACAAAAAGCGGTGGGAAGAATTCTCCTCTCTTTAAAAAGCCGATTCCGCCCTCTCGCCCCGGCCGGGCGCTTGCCCTCCTCTTCTGCACCGGAGGCCGAGGGACTGCATAATTTAGGATAGGGCGTCTCCGGCCGCGTTCTGCGCGGCGAGAACGGGGAGGGGAGGCGCGGTTTGTTCCTATCCGGTCTTTTTTAAATATGTTTCGAAAAGAGGCGCGTCCGGCCGAAATTTTTGCCGAAAACGCGGGGGAAATGGGGCTTGACTTTTACCGCGTTTTTGATATGATGACTCTGGCTGCCCTTGTCGGGCGGCAGTTTTTGGAAAGGATGTTGGATGCTATGCTGCGCAGTTATACCGGCACCAGATTCTGCTGTTATCTCGGCCTTGTGATACAGGCGGTGATCAACAATCTGTCTCCGGTTCTTTTTATCGTGTATCAGGAGGAGTTTGGGATTTCCTACTTTATGATCAGTCTTCTGGTGCTGGTCAATTTTTCCACCCAACTTCTGGTGGATTTGCTGTCGGTACGTATCACACGCCGGCTCGGATATCGGACCTCCGTAGTGCTGTCGCAGGGGCTTGCTGCCGCAGGGCTGGTGCTGCTGGCGATTTTGCCGCGGCTTTTGCCGCTCCACTTCCTCGGGCTGGTGATTCCGACGGTGATCTACGCCTTCGGCAGCGGCCTGATTGAGGTGCTGGTCAGTCCGATGATCGAGAATTTGCCTCTGCCGAACAAATCCGCACAGATGAGCCTGCTGCACTCCTTTTACTGCTGGGGGCAGCTGGTGACCGTGCTGGTGACCACCCTGCTTCTGCACGCGTTCGGACATAACGGCTGGATATTTATTCCGCTGATCTGGGCTGTGCTGCCGCTGTTCAACATGCTCTGCTTTATAAAGGTTCCGATCGTCGAGGGGGAGAAAGAGGAGCACGCGTCGCTCGGCCGCCTGCTGCGCAACCGACTCTTCCGGACGGCACTGACCATCATGCTCTGCGCCGGCGCGGCCGAGCTCGCCATGAGCCAGTGGTCCTCTCTCTTCGCGGAGCAGAGTCTCGGCGTATCCAAGGTTACCGGGGATTTGCTCGGCCCCTGCATGTTTGCGCTCTTTATGGGGGCGGGGCGGCTGACCTATGGCTTTTTTGGAAAATATCTGAATATATATAAATGCCTGGTTCTGTGCGCGGCACTCTGCATGGCGGCTTACCTGATTACGGGGCTGTCCTCCTCTCCGACGCTGGGATTGATCGGCTGCGCGCTCTGCGGCCTTGCGGTCAGCCTCATGTGGCCGGGCGCGGTCAGCCTCTCGGCCGGGAGAATCCGGGGCGGCGGCACCGCCATGTTCGCGCTGCTGGCCGTTTTCGGCGATTTGGGCTGCTCCTTCGGCCCCTTCCTAACCGGCACGGTGTCCGACGCCGTCTCCGGAATGGAGAATTTTCCGCTTTCTCCCCTGAATGCCGGGCTGCTGACGGGGGCGCTGTTTGGCCTCCTTATGCTGATTTTGCTGCTGCGTTTGCGCAAGGGAGAGGATAATCTCTCGGAAAATGTACAAAATATTTAGCACATTTTACAAAATGCACTTGTAATTTTGAAATAAAAATAGTATACTATTACTTATAAAAATTCGGATAAAACACTTGTGGAGGTTGCGTCCATGTTCGTAAAAGACGTTCAAAAAATTCTGAAGGCCGAGCTGGTGTGCGGGGAGGATCTGCTGGATACCGAGGTTCGCACGGCCTGCGGCTCGGATATGATGAGCGATGTGCTGGCCTTTGTCAAGGATCAGTCGGTGCTGTTGACCGGCCTTGTCAATCCGCAGGTGATCCGCACGGCCGAGATGATGGATATGCACTGCATCGTCTTTGTCCGCGGGAAAGAGCCGGACGACGCCATGATCGCCCTGGCGAAGGAGCGGAGCATCGCGCTGATGAAAACCCCTTATCGTATGTTCACGGCCTGCGGCCTCCTTTATGACAACGGACTGCGGGGAGGGCGAGAGAACGATGGCTGATACGATCAAACTCCATTTTGTCGTCGACGGCGATGAGTTCACCTGCGCGGGGGAGGCTTCGGGTGAGACCAAGCGTACCCTCAAGCAGATTGGCTTTTCCTCCGATGTGGTGCGCCGGGTGGCCGTCGCCATGTACGAGGGGGAAATCAACATGGTCATCCACGCCGGCGGGGGAGAGATTGACGTGCTGATCTCTCCCGAAAAAATTGAAATGTGGCTGGTCGATCACGGCCCGGGCATCGCCAATGTTGAACTGGCCATGCAGGAGGGGTACTCCACCGCGCCGGATAACATCCGGTCGCTCGGCTTCGGGGCAGGCATGGGTCTGCCCAATATCAAGAAATACACCGACGAAATGCGGATTGATACCGAGCTTGGCGTCGGCACGACCGTGTATATGATGGTACATACCTGACCCTGCGGGCTGTTTTTTTAAAAGAGACGGCGCCGGACAGAAAATTTACAGGCCAAAACAGTAAGAGCGGCGCCGCACCGGCCCGCTTTTTGAAAAGTGGTGTTTTCTTTGCGCTTTCACTCCGTTACCCTTGACGCCGACCGATGCAGAGGATGCATCAACTGCATCAAGCGCTGCCCGACCCAGGCCATCCGGGTGCGAAACCGAAAAGCGGTTATCCTCTCTGCCCTCTGCATCGATTGCGGAGAGTGCATCCGGGTCTGCCCGCACCACGCGAAGAAGGCGGTTTTTGACAGTGCGGAGATGCTTTCGGATTATACATATACGGTTGCCATGCCGGCGCCGACCATCTATGGTCAGATTGCCAACATGGACGACATTGATTATGCCCTGACGGCCTTCAAGCAGCTGGGGTTTGACGACGTGTTCGAGGTATCCCGCGCCGCCGAGCTGGTGTCGGAGGCTACCCGTCACATGATGCAGCAGGGGAATCTGCGGTTTCCGATTATTTCCTCCGCATGCCCGGTGGTCGAACGGCTGATCCGCATCCGTTTCCCCGATTTGTGTGAGAATATTCTGCCCCTGCTCTCCCCGATGGAGCTGGGTGCCCGCATGGCCCGGCGGGAGGCGGTGAGGAAAACCGGCCTGCCACCGGAGAAAATCGGCGTGTTTTTCATCTCGCCCTGTCCGGCCAAGGTAACCGACGCCAAACAGCCGATCGGGTGTGAGGCCTCGGCGGTCAGCGGCGTTTTGTCGATCGCGGATATTTATCCCAAGCTGATCGGCAAAATGAATAAGATCCGCACGCCCGAACCCCTCTCCAAAACCGGGCTGATCGGAGTAAGCTGGGCCGGCAGCGGGGGAGAGTCGGCCGCTCTGCTCGACAACAGCTACCTTGCCGCCGACGGAATTGAGAATGTCATCAAGGTGCTGGAAGAGGTGGAGGATGACAAGCTCTCCGACGTGCATTTTATCGAGCTGAACGCCTGTCCCGGCGGCTGCGTCGGCGGGGTTATGACGGTCGAAAATCCCTATGTCGCCCGAACCCGCATTCAGCTGCTGCGCAAGTACCTGCCCATCTCCAAAAACCACCTTCCGGGGGAGGAGATTCCGGAGGAAATGCGCTGGGATAAGCCGATCAAGCCTTCCAAGGCGCTCAAGCTGTCCGACAGCATTACCGAGTCGATGCGGATGCGAACCGAAATTGACGATACCTGCGCCCGGCTGCCCGGCCTCGACTGCGGCTCCTGCGGAGCGCCGACCTGCCGCGCACTGGCGGAGGATGTGGTCAAAGGCCTCGCGAGTGAGAATGACTGCGTATTCACCCTGCGTGAGCGGGTGCGGGAACTGGCCAGCAGCCTGACCGGCTTCCGCCAGTTTTAAAGGAAGAAACATCTCCTTTAAGCAAATCCAAAACCAAACCTCACGGACAAATCCCGCCGCTTTTTTTCGGCGGCGGTTTTTAAAGAAGGAATGAGAAGCTATGCTGACTGTCGATAAATTGCGGGAGGCGCTGGGGCTTGAATGCCTCTGCCCCGGAGATCCGGAACGGGAGGTGCGCGGCGGCTATTGCGGCGATCTTTTGAGCTGGGTGATGGGAAGAGCCTCGGCCTTTGACGCATGGATCACGGTTATGGGCAATGTCAACGCGGTTGCGGTGGCTGTGCTGGCCGATGTTTCCTGCATTATACTGGCCGATTCCTCCGCGCTGGACGACGACGCCAGAGCCAGAGCCGAGCAGCAGGGCGTTGCTGTCCTTCGCAGCGAGAAGAATCAGTATGAGCTTTGCTGCGCCCTCGGCCGGCTGCTGGACTGACCGATTATGGACGAGCTGTATTATGACCTGCATATGCACTCCTGTCTCAGCCCCTGCGGCGACGCCGACATGACCCCCTATAACCTTGTCAACATGGCGGCGATCAACGGGCTGGAGGTGATCGCCCTCACCGACCACAACACCGCCCGCAACTGCCCGGCCGCCATCCGCGCGGGGGAGGAGGCGGGGCTGCTGGTGCTGCCGGGGATGGAGCTGACCACGTCGGAGGAGGTGCATATCGTCTGCCTCTTTTCCGAGGTGGAGACGGCACTGGCTTTCTCGGACTATGTGTACGAACGGCTGCCGGATATTGAGAACATGCCCGGCATTTTTGGAGAGCAGGTGCTGATGGATGAAGCGGATAATGACCTCGGCCGGCTTTCCAAGCTTTTGATCAACGCGACCTCGGTCAGCGTGATGGAGGTTCGGGGGCTGGTGGAGGTTTACGGCGGTTTTTGTTATCCCGCGCATGTGGATCGCAGCTCCTACAGCATTCTCGCCAATCTGGGTGAGATTCCGCCGGAGTGCGGTTTTACCGCGGCCGAAATCTCCAAAACCGGGGACGACGCCGCCCTGATGCAGGCGCACGCAATCCTTCAAAATATGAAGCGCCTGCACTCGAGCGACGCGCACTATCTGCCGGACATTGCCGACCCGATTCACCGCCTCCGGGTGGAGGCGCGGACGCCGGCCGGCGTGCTGTCCGCCCTCCGGCGAGGGTGAGGCGGCGGCCTTTTTGCCGCTTTGGGCCGACGGCTATGGCAAATGAAAAATAAAATGAAGGCTGCTGCCGTGCATTTTCCAGGCGGCGGCCTTTTTGTGTATAAACCGAGCCGGGCGGCAGCCGGCCTCGACCTGCTTTGCGGATCGCGAGGGCCTTTGCGCATATACCGCCTCTTTAAAAAAAGAGGGGTGGAATTTCCAAATGGCCGGCCAGGAAAATTTCTCCGATTTTGTGGAACAGAATCTGCCTTCATGATTGACTTTACGCCTTTGATCGGGTACAATAGTCCCAGTATAGTGTGCCCGGCAATCGCGGGGCGCACCCAAAGAAACCGAATAGGGGAGGACTCTGGAATGGAACCTGTGTATAAACGGCTGCTGCTGAAAATCAGCGGTGAAGCGCTGGCCGGGCAGCAGAAATTCGGGCTGGATTTTGACACGGTACTCAAAATTTGCGAAAGCGTGAAAAAATGCGCCGAGCTCGGCGTGGAAATCGGCATTGTCGTCGGCGGCGGCAACTTCTGGCGCGGCCGGACGAGCGGAAAGATGGATCGCACGCGCGCCGATCATATGGGTATGCTGGCCACCGTCATCAACGCGCTGGCTTTTGGAGACGCGCTGGAGCAGCTTGGTGTCGACGTCCGGGTGCAGACTGCCATCTCCATGCAGCAGATTGCCGAGCCTTACATCCGCAACAAGGCGGTGCGTCATTTTGAAAAGGGTCGGGTGGTCGTTTTCGGCTGCGGCACCGGCAACCCCTTCTTCTCGACCGATACGGCGGCAGCCCTCCGCGCGGCGGAAATTGATGCCGACATCATTTTCAAGGCGACCAACGTTGACGGCGTGTACGACAGCGATCCCAAGCTGAATCCCGACGCGGTAAAATTCGACACACTTTCCTACATGGATGTGCTGAATAAAGAGCTGCATGTCATGGACAGCACAGCCGCCTCCCTCTGCATGGATAACAAAATCCCCATTCTGGTTTTCAATCTGAACGATCCCGAAAATATTCTCCGCGCCGTCACGGGTGAGACGGTCGGAACCCTTGTGAAATAGGAGGAAATAATTTTTATGAAAGAACTGCTGAACACAACCGAAAGCAAGATGGATAAAACCCTGGCCTCCCTGAACCGGGAGTTTGGCTCGGTTCGTGCCGGACGCGCCACGCCGAATGTGCTGGACAAAATCACGGTGGATTATTACGGCGTGGCGACCCCGATCAATCAGATGGCGGCCGTCTCGGTGCCGGAGGGGAGAACCCTGCAGATCGCGCCCTGGGACGCGACCACGCTTAAAGCGATTGAAAAGGCGATTCAGTCCTCTGACATCGGCATCAATCCGCAGAATGACGGCAAGGTGATCCGCCTGATTTTCCCGCCGCTGACCGAGGAGCGCCGCAAGGAGCTGGTCAAAGAGGTGCGCGCCATGGCGGAGGATGGGAAGGTTGCGCTTCGCTCGGTTCGCCGGGACGCAATCGAAAAGTTCAAGGCCATGAAGAAAAATTCGGAAATCACCGAGGATGATCTGGCCGAGTGCGAGAAAAAAGTGCAGAATATCACCGACAAGTTCACCAAAGAAATTGACGAGCTGACCGCGAAAAAGGAAAAAGAGATTCTGGAAATCTAACCTCGTCTTTTACGAACCCGGTCTTTTTAAAAAAATAGGAGCGGTCGGCAGGTTCCGGCCGCTCCTAAAACTGATTTTTGAGAGTGTGATTTAGCTTGCCTATTTTCCAAACGAAAAAACATACCGGCCAGCGAACGCTGCCCGAGCATATTGCCATCATCATGGATGGCAACGGCCGCTGGGCGAAAAAACGGTCTCTGCCCCGGTCGGCCGGTCACGCCGCCGGAAGCAAAAATTTCAAGGAAATTGCACGGTATTGCAACAAAATCGGGTTACACTATCTTACAGTATATGCCTTTTCCACCGAAAACTGGAAGCGCCCGAAGGATGAGGTTGACAACATCATGAACATCCTGCGGGATTATTTAAAGGACGCAAAAAATTTCAAGGACGAGAATATTCTGGTCAAATTTATCGGGGATATCTCCGCCTTGGATGACGATATTATTGAGCTGATGCGTGACGCGGAGGAGAACTCGGCCGACGCCACGGGACTGCGGCTGAACATCGCCGTCAATTACGGCGGCCGGGATGAGCTGGTTTGGGCGACGCGGCAGCTGGCCGATATGGTGAAGGCCGGAACGCTTCTTCCGGAGGAGATTGATGAGAAGATGATTTCCGACCATCTGTATACGGCGGGTCAGCCGGATCCAGACCTCATCATCCGGCCGAGCGGGGAGCTGCGCCTCTCCAACTATCTGATCTGGCAGTCGGCCTATGCCGAGCTGTGGTTTTCCGACATACTCTGGCCCGATTTTAAGCCCCGGCATCTGGAGGAGGCGATCGCCGCCTTTGGTCGGCGCAATCGCCGCTTCGGCGCTTCGGAGTAAATCCGAGTCGGCCGCCGGTCTGCTTTTTTCGGGAGGACGGCCTTTTTTTGGCGGGCGTATTTGCTTTGACTTTGGAACAGCTGGAATTTCTATGGACAGGTGGGAATTTGTATGAAAAAACGACTGATAACCGCAGCAATCGGCCTGACGCTGCTTGCGGTGCTGCTCTTTTTACTGGATACGCTGGTGTTTGACGTGGCGGTTATCCTGTTTAACGTTGTTGCGTTGTATGAAGTTTTATATGTGACCAAATATGTAAAATATCTGCCGCTCGTCGGCATTTCGGCTGTTTATACCGTGATCGCTCCTTTTATTTACATGGGCTACATCCCGGTGGACATCAACTCGCTGAATGTTGTGTACGTCATGATTCTCTTCATCGCGACCCTGATTAAGCATGAGGTTGTCCAGCCGCAGGAGGTTGCGTTTACCTTTACCATGTCGATGCTGCTGTCCTATGCGTTTTCCTGCTTTTCGCTGGTCGCGCACCAAAAGCACGGCCTGTTTTTCCTGATGTTTGCGCTGAACTGCGCCTGGATTTCGGACGCCGGCGCCTATTTCATCGGCAGCGTCTTCGGAAAACATAAGCTGGCGCCGAAGATCAGCCCGCACAAAACCATCGAGGGGGCAATCGGCGGCGTCCTCTCCAGCATTGTTGTCACGGTTCTTCTGGTTTTGATTTATCCGCGCGTGTTCGATCCCAGCTGGGAGGGGTCCATGCTCCGCCTGATCCTCTTTACCGCGCTGCTCTCGGTGGTTGGCATTATCGGAGATTTGACGGCCTCCTACCTCAAGCGGTCGGCCGGCCTCAAGGATTTCGGCAATATCATGCCGGGGCACGGCGGCGTCATGGATCGCTTTGACAGCCTGCTGGTCATTATGCCGCTTGTTTATGTAACGCTCGAATTCAATCACTGATTTTTGTTAAAAAACGCCGCTGCTTGCGGCAGAAAGGACGGTCGCAGTATGACCAGAACGCTATCCCTCCTCGGTTCGACCGGCTCGATCGGCCGGCAGACGCTGGAGGTTGCCAGGGCCCGCGGGATACGGGTCAGCGCTCTGGCGGCCGGCCGGAACATCGACCTTTTAGAAGCCCAGATCCGTGAGTTTCATCCGGCCGTTGCCGCCGTGTTCGATGAAGAGGCTGCCCGGAAGCTTTCCGTCGCGGTGGCCGACACCTCCACCAAAGTGCTTTCGGGAGAGGCGGGAATTCTCGCTGCCGCGCAGGAGCCTGCGGCCGATACCGTCCTCAACGCCGTGGTCGGCATCGCCGGTCTGCGCGCGACGCTGGCCGCGATCGAGGCGGGGAAAACCCTCGCCCTGGCGAACAAGGAAAGCCTCGTGACCGGGGGAGAGCTGGTTGTGCGAAGTGCGCGGGAAAAGGGCGTGCGGATTCTTCCGGTGGACAGCGAGCATTCGGCCATTTTTCAGTGTCTGCAGGGCGCGCCGCCGCACCAGAGGGCGGCAAAAATTCTCCTGACGGCGTCCGGCGGTCCTTTCTTCGGCCGGACGCGCGCCGAGCTGGAGAAGGTCACTCCAAAAGAGGCGCTTCGTCATCCCAACTGGAGCATGGGGGCGAAGATCACCATTGACAGCGCCACCCTGATGAACAAGGGGCTGGAGGTAATTGAGGCGGTGCACCTTTTCGCTCTGCCGCCCGAAAAAATCGAGATTATCGTCCATAGGGAAAGCATAATTCACTCGGCGGTTGAGTATGATGATGGTGCGGTGATCGCGCAGCTCGGCCTCCCCGATATGAAGCTGCCGATCTCCTACGCGCTGACTTTTCCGGAGCGCTGTCCGGTCGACGAACAGCGCTTGTCGCTGACGGCGCTCGGCAAGCTGACCTTTTTCGCGCCGGATATGGAGACTTTTGCCTGCCTGCCGACCTGCCTGAAGGCGATCGGGCGCGGCGGACTTGTTCCGGCGGCGGCCAACGGCGCGAACGAAGCGGCCGTGGCGCGTTTTCTTTCGGGAGAGATCGGCTTTTTGGAAATCGGAGAGCTGGTATCCGCCGCTGCCGAGCGGCAGGTGGCCGCGCCGGTCTCCTCGGTCGAGGCCGTGTTTGAGGCTGACCGGGCCGCGCGGGAGTTTGTGATGGGATATTCCTCCCGGCGGTAAAACGTCCGGCCGAAAACGGCCGATGGCTTTCTTTACAGGAAATGGAGGCTGGTGAATACGGATATGCAGCTGGCGATTTCTTTTGCTGCGGCATGGGGCTATGTCTGGCCGATTCTGGTGGCGATTTTAGCCTTTCTGATTATGATATTTATTCATGAGTTCGGGCATTTTATCGCGGCCAAGGCAATGGGCGTCCGGGTCAATGAATTTTCGATCGGGTTTGGCCCGACCCTCCTTAAAAAACAGGGGAGGGAGACACTCTACTGCATCAAGCTTCTTCCCTTCGGCGGCTACTGCGCCATGGAAGGGGAGGATGAAACGAGCGACGATCCAAAGGGCTTCTGCAACAAAAAGCCCTGGCGCCGTTTTATCATCACGGCGGCCGGCGCGGTGTTTAACATCCTGTTCGGCTTTCTCATTATGATGATTGTTCTGGCGCCGCAGGAGCGGTACACCACTACTATGGTCGCCTCTTTTGCGGAGGATGCTTCAAGCGCGCAGAGCGGCCTTGCCGTCGGGGATCGGATTCTTTCGGTGAACGGCCGTACGGTGCTGACCACAACCGACCTCAGCTATACCTTTACCAACATTCCGGACGACGGCCGCATGGATATGGTTGTCCGCCGGAACGGGGAGAAGGTCGAGCTGCCGGAGGTTACCTTTGCAACCCAGAACAGCGACGGCATCAACTATGTTTCGGTCGATTTTTATGTACAGGGGGTTGACCGCACCTTCTTTACCTTTTTGTCCCAATCGGTCAAAACGACCGTTTCGTACGGACGGATGGTCTGGTGGTCGCTGATCGACCTTCTGACCGGAAAGTTTGGAATCAGTCAGGTCTCCGGCCCGGTCGGCGTAACGGTTGCCATCGGCAATGCCGCCAAGCTGGGATGGGACGCGTTTTTGCCGATCATCACCCTGATTACGGTGAATTTGGGGATCTTCAATCTTCTGCCGATCCCGGCGCTTGACGGCGGCCGCCTCTTCTTTATTATGATAGAGATGATCCGCCGCAAGCCTATCCCGCCAAAAAAAGAGGGGCTGGTGCACGGCATCGGGCTCGCGGTACTGATGATTTTTATGGCACTGGTAACCTTTAAGGATATATGGGGCTTGATTTTCAAGTAGATTTAGGGTGGACAATTCGTCCACCCTATCTGTATTGAAAGCGCTCTTGCTGTGCACGTTTTCGGAAATGGAGGATGCTATCAATGTCCACACGAAGAATATCCAGTCGGGCGACCGGCCGCCGTTTTGTAATCGGCGGCGGCGCGCCGGTGCTGGTGCAGTCGATGCTCTGCCGGCCGGCGCACGATTTTGCCGGAAATATCGAGCAGGCCCGCGCGCTGGAGGCGGCAGGCTGTGAGCTGATCCGTCTCGCCGTCCCGGATAAGGAAATGGTGCCGCTGATCGCAAAGCTAAAGGAGGCGGTCTCCGTCCCGCTGGTGGCGGACATCCATTTTGACTACCGCCTCGCTTTGGAGAGTGCGGCGGCCGGGATTGATAAAATCCGCATCAACCCAGGCAACATCGGCTCAGAAGAAAAGGTGAAGGCGGTGGCCGACGTCTGTCGGGAGAAAAACATCCCCATCCGGATCGGGGTCAACGCCGGCTCTCTTGAAAAGAGCATCCTTGCCAAATATGGCGCCCCGACGGCCGAGGCGCTGGTGGAAAGTGCGCTGTATCACACGGCACTGCTGGAAAAATATGACTTTGACAACATCGTGATTTCGATGAAATCCTCCGACGTGCCGACCATGTTTGAAGCGTATCGGCTGGCGGCGGAGCAAACACGCTACCCGCTGCACCTCGGCGTGACCGAGGCCGGAACCGAGCGTATCGGCCTGATCCGTTCGGCGGCCGGTATCGGCGGTTTGCTGCTGTCGGGGATCGGGGACACCATCCGCGTTTCCTTAACCGATGACCCGGTGAAGGAGGTTGCGGCCGCCCTCGACTTGCTGCGCGCGGTCGGCCTGCGGCAGGATGGGATCCGGCTGGTCTCCTGCCCGACCTGCGGCCGGACGAAGATCGACCTGATCTCCCTCGCGAAGCAGGTGGAGACCCGGCTTGCCGGCTGCAAAAAGCCGCTCACCGTCGCGGTGATGGGCTGCGCCGTCAACGGCCCGGGAGAGGCGAAGGAGGCGGACATCGGCATCGCCGGAGGAGACGGCTGCGGCCTCCTGATCAAAAAGGGGGAGATTATCCGCAAGGTGCCGGAGGAAAGGCTGGTCGACGAGCTGATCGCGGAGATCGACCGGATGTAGTGTAAAGGTGTGACTTAAATATATAGCTATTATAAAAGCTTTAACTTTAAGCAACCATAAGCCTTTGCGCTCATGCCGCGCGGGCACCCCATTTCTGACGCGGCAGAAATGGGGAAAGACCGCAGGGGAGGGGGCTTCGATCCCCTCCCCACCGCGCCGCCGGATAGGGACTCTGCAAAAGGTCATCGGATCCTTGCCCGTTGGCATGAAGAAAATTCCAAAAAAGCGTGGCAAGGGTCGAGACCGATGACAAGCTTGCAGAAAAACAAAAGCTACTCGTCGGACGGCGCTCCCCACTCCCTAACCGACCAAGGGCAAGCCCATGGAACCCGATGGACGTAGGGTTGAGCAAAATTTTTAATTGATTTATCATAAACCTCTTCAAAAACCCAGAGAAACCCTGTGAAAAGGATGGTCATAAAGCATGGCGAAATTTACCGAACTTTTTGGCGCGTACATATCTGCCCCGGACGCCGGAGAGCTGGCGGCGGGGGAGATTTCCGCCTTTCATCTGGATAAAGCGGCACGGACAATGCGGGTGGAGGTCACCTGTCCCGCCGCGGTGAAGGGGGAGACCCTCTCCCGCTGCAGGGCGGCTCTGACCGCCGCTTTGCAGCTGCACGCTGCGGAGATTGAGGTGCGGGTGGTACCGCCCCGTTTTTCGGTTGACGCGGTGGAGGGAATCCTTCAAACCTTAAGGACCGCTCTGCCGATGATCAACGGCTACTTTGACGGGGCTGAATATGCGCTGGAGGATGGCCGCCTCACCGTGACGCTGAAATACGGCGGGCTGGAAATCCTCCAGAACTGCGGATTTGCCGCCGCCTTCTCGACCGAGGTGCGCCGCCGTTATGGAGAGGAGGTTACGCTGGCCTTTGCGGGACAGACCGCCGATCTGGACGAGCCTCTCCCGGTGGAGGCACCCCGTCCCAAGCCGGCGGAGAAAAAGGTGAAAAGCGAACGGCGCAGCGATCGGCCGACCGACGGACTGCCGATCTATCTCGACTCGGCGCGGCCGATTATGGGACGACCGATCAAGGGAAAGCCGATCGCCATGGACGCCGTCACGCCGGAGATTGGCAGCCTGGTCGTCTGGGGCGAGATTTTTGAGATGGAGATTCTTCCCACCCGGGACGGCAAGCGCGGCCGGGTCAAAATCTCCTTCACCGACTACACCTCCTCCCAGACGCTGAAAACGCTGGTCAACGACAGCGCCGGCGGGCCTTTCTGCGGACTGTCGAAGGGGGACTGCATCCTGGTTGGGGGCAGCTACGATTATGACAGCTGGGACAAGGATTACGTAATCACTCCGCAGAGCATCGCGGTGGTCGACTGCTACAAGCCGACCGATGAGGCGGCCGAAAAGCGGGTCGAGCTGCACTGCCATACCAACATGTCGGCCATGGACGGCGTAACACCGGCCGGCAAGCTGATCCGCCGCGCCTATGAGTGGGGGCACAAGGCGATTGCCATCACCGATCACGGCGTGGTGCAGGCCTACCCCGACGCGATGAAGGAGTTGCGCGCCATCCGGAAGGAAGGCGGCGAGTTCAAGGTTATCTTCGGCTGCGAGGATTACTTTATCAACGACCTGGTGCCCGCCGTCCGGGGAGAGGACGACGGCCCGATCGACGGCGATTACGTCGTTTTCGATGTGGAGACAACCGGTTTTTCGCCGCAGAATGACCGGCTGACCGAGATCGGCGCGGTTCGGTATTCCGGCGGCAAGGCGGGGGAGAGCTTTGACACCTTTGTCAACCCGCACATGCCGATTCCCTCCAAGGTGGTTGAGCTGACCGGCATCACCGATGAGATGGTGAAAACCGCCCCGGATGAGGATGTCGCCGTCCGGCAGTTTCTCGATTTCTGCGATGGCGCGGTGCTGGTGGCGCACAACGCCGGGTTTGATATTTCCTTTATTTCGGCCGCCTGCAAGCGGTGCGGCTTCGATTTCAATCCTACATACATCGACACGGTGGTTATGTCCCGCTCGCTGCTGCCGAATTTGAAAAATCACAAGCTTGACACGGTGGCCAAAGCGCTCGAGCTGGGAGATTTCAACCACCACCGCGCCTGCGACGACGCGGCCATTCTCGCCGGCATTTTCGACCGCCTGATCGAGCAGCTGCGGGAGGATTCCGGCTGCGAGACTGTGCAGTCGATCAACACCTCCCTCGCAGGGGGAGACTGCACCAAGCTGCCGCGTTACCACCAGATTATTCTGGTGAAGAACATGGTCGGGCTGAAGAACCTGTACAAGCTGGTTTCCAAAGCGCATCTGCAATACTTCTGCCGTCCGGCCGGCAGCCGTTCCCCCAAGAAGCCCTGCATTCCTCGCAGCGAGCTGGAGAAGCTGCGCGAGGGACTGCTGATCGGCAGCGCCTGCGAGCAGGGGGAGCTTTACCGCGCTGTGGTAAACGGCCGCCCCTGGGCCGAGCTTTTGCAGATTGCCGGCTTTTATGATTTTCTGGAGATTCAGCCGCTCGGCAACAACGAATTCATGGTGCGCAACAGCACGGTAAAATCCGAGCGGGAAATTATGGAGTTCAACCGCACCATCTTGAAAATCGGGGACAAGCTGGGGCTTCCGGTTGTCGCAACCGGAGACGTGCATTTCCTCGACGAGCGGGCGGAGATTACCCGCCGGATTCTGATGGCCGGGCAGGGCTTCCCGGACGCCGATCAGCAGGCGCCTCTCTATCTGAAAACCACGACCCAGATGCTGGAGGAGTTCGCTTACCTCGGCAAGGATCGCGCATATGAGGTGGTCGTCACCAACCCCAATAAGATTGCCGACCTGATCGATCCGACGGTACAGCCGGTGCCGGACGGCAACTTCCCGCCCTCGATCGAAGGGTCGGACGATATTCTTTCCACGACCTCCTACGCTAGGGCGAAGGAGATTTACGGCGATCCGCTGCCCGAAATCATTGAAAAGCGGCTGGAGAAGGAGCTGGGCTCGATCATCAAGCACGGCTTCTCTGTCATGTACGTTACGGCGCAGAAGCTGGTGGCCGACTCGGAGGCGCACGGTTATCTCGTCGGTTCGCGTGGATCGGTCGGCTCCTCCTTTGTCGCGACCATGGCCGGCATTTCGGAGGTAAACCCCATGGCGCCGCACTATGTCTGCCCGAAATGCTGCCACAGCGAGTTTTTCACAAAGGGAGAGTACGGTTCCGGCTTCGACCTGCCGCCCAAGAACTGCCCGGAAT
Organism: uncultured Oscillospiraceae bacterium; assembly: GCA_900543525.1. Classification (GTDB taxonomy): domain Bacteria; phylum Bacillota; class Clostridia; order Oscillospirales; family Acutalibacteraceae; genus UQRS01. The sequence continues at coordinate 7,873 of UQRS01000021.1, read as the reverse complement.
GCGGTACCGAGTTGAATCGCGACGGTCACGATATCCCGTTTGAGACCTTCCTCGGCTTTGACGGAGACAAGGTACCGGATATCGACCTCAACTTCTCGGGCGAGTATCAGTCTCACGCCCACAAATATACCGAGGAGCTGTTCGGAAGCGAAAACGTTTTCAAGGCCGGCACCATCGCCACTGTGGCCGAGAAAACCGCCTATGGCTATGTACGGAAGTACGCCGACGAGCGCGGCATCATGATGAACAGGGCGGAGATCAACCGCCTCACTGCGGCATTGGGCGACGCGGCCGTCAAGCGGACGACCGGTCAGCATCCCGGCGGCATGGTTGTTGTGCCCCGCACGCATGAGGTGTACGATTTCTGCCCCATTCAGCACCCGGCCGACGATGTCGATTCGGACACCGTGACCACCCACTTCGATTTTCACTCCATCCATGATACGATTTTGAAGCTCGATATTCTCGGCCATGATGTGCCGACCATTTACAAGTATCTGGAGGAGTATACCGGCATCCCGGTTATGAAGGTCTCGATGAGCGACCCGGAGGTTATGAGCCTCTTCGGATCGCCGGCCGCGCTGGGCGTTACGCCGGAGGATATCGATTCTCAGACCGGCACCTTCAGCCTGCCGGAGGTGGGAACCAAGTTCGTCCGGGAAATGCTGATCGACACAAAGCCGAAGAATTTCTCCGACCTTTTGCAGGTTTCCGGCCTCTCGCACGGAACCGACGTCTACCTCGGCAACGCGAAGGATCTGATCGAAAACGGCACCTGTACGATTTCCGAAGTAATCGGAACGCGTGACAATATCATGACCTATCTTCTCCACAAGGGCGTGCCGGACAAGATGGCCTTTAAGATTATGGAGATTGTGCGAAAGGGCAACGCGACCAAGCTGCTGACCGACGAGCATAAGCAGACCATGCTGGAGCACGGGGTGCCGCAGTGGTATCTCGACTCCTGCATGAAGATCAAGTACATGTTCCCGAAGGCGCACGCCGCCGCCTATATGATTTCGACCCTGCGGTTGGGCTGGTACAAGGTGCACTACCCGGTCGAGTATTACGCCGCCTACTTCACCGTGCGCGGGGAGGATATTGACGGCAACATCCTGATCAAGGGGCGCGATGCCGTCCGTGCCAAGATGAAGGAGATCAGCATGAAGGGCAAGGACGCCACCGCCAAGGAAAAGAGCACCCTGGCCAAGTTTGAAATCCTCAACGAAATGCTGGCCAGAGGAATCGAAGTGCTGCCCATCGACCTTGTCAAATCCCACGCGACCAAGTATCTGGTGGAGGACGGAAAAATCCGGCTGCCCTTCACCTCGCTCAGCGGCGTGGGGGAGACGGCCGCCGTCTCTTTGCAGGAGGCTGCCGCCACCGGCGACTTTATCTCCAAGGAGGAGCTGCGCATGGCCTCCGGCGTGTCCAAGACGGTGATCGACATGCTGAGTGAGGCGGGCGCCCTCGACTTTTTGCCCGATACCAACCAGATGAGTTTATTTTAGTTGACTTTTCTTTGCTGCTGTGTTATCATGGTAGCACACTAAAGCAAGAGAGGCGGAATCCATGAACAAATTTATGCTGAAAACCCCCGAGGGAACGCGGGACTTCCTGTTTGAGGAGTGCGAGCGCCACAACCGGATCAAGGCGGCGCTGTCCGCCCTCTTCGCCGCGCGGGGGTATAATGAGGTAATCACGCCGGCGACCGAGTATTTCGACCTTTTTTCGGGAGAAAGCTCCGGCCTGTCGCAGGAGGAAATGTACAAGCTGACCTCCCGCAGCGGACGGCTTCTGGTGCTGCGGCCGGACATCACCATGCCGATTGCGCGGCTGGTCTCCACCCGGCTGAAGGACGCGCCGCTGCCCATCCGCCTCCATTACACCCAGAAGGTTTTCCGGGTGAATCCCGGCTTTAAGGGACGCAGCGACGAGATTACCCAATCGGGCGTCGAGCTGATCGGCGCGGCCGGCCTGACCGCCGATCTGGAGATGATTCATACCGCCGCAAGGGTTTTTGCCGCCTGCGGCATCACGGATTATAAAATCGAGCTGGGGCACGCCGGCGTTTTCAAGGCGCTCTGTGCCGGCCTTGGCGTTGATCCCGCCGTGCGGGAGGAGATTCGCCTCGCGACCGAGTCCAAGAGCTACAGCACGCTGGAGGAGATTCTGGAACGCCTGCCAAAAACCGGCGCGGCAAAGGCTGTCGGTATGCTGCCGCGCCTCTTCGGCGGGGTGGAGATTCTGGATGAAGCCGCCGCCCTGTTCGGGGAGACGGCGGCAGCCGAGCTCTCCTATCTGCGGGAGCTGGTGACCGCCCTCTCGCCCGAGTACGGGGACAAAATCTCGGTTGATCTGGGGCTGGTTCACCGCAATAACTATTACACCGGCGTGGTGCTGCGCGGCTATGCCGGCGGGTCGGGAGACACCGCCGTCTCGGGCGGGCGGTACGACCATCTGTTCGGGGAATTTGGAATGCAGCTTCCGGCGGTTGGATTTGCCGCCAACAATCAGGTGCTGGCGGAGGCCATGGCCGCGCAGGAGGAAAGCGCCTCCCGCCCGGAGCGGCAGCTTGTCTACCCCGAGCCGGGGCATGAGATGCAGGCGCTCCGCTATATTGATGAGAACAGCTCGGCCGGCCTCGTGCTGGAGCTGATGGATTTCTCCCGCTATCCCCACGCGGCAGAGGACGCGGCACAGCGCGGCGCCTCGGCTGTGGTTCGGGTTGGAAAAGGAATCGAGATAGAAGCGATTCTTTCCAAAAATGCCGAATAATCAAAGAGAGAAAGTGAGGGGGAAGCCTTATGAGCATAAGACCGATACGCATCGCCTTAACCAAAGGCAGGCTGGAAAAAAGCGCAGTGGATATTTTCGACCGGATGGGAATGGACACCAGCGCGCTGAAAAATAAAGGAAGGCGGCTGATCCTCCCGGTCGGGGAGTATGAGGCCGTGCTGGCCAAGGCGGCCGATGTGATCACCTATATCGAGCACGGCGTCTGCGACATCGGCATCGTCGGCAAGGACACGATTTTGGAGCATGCCGGCAGCTATTATGAACTGCTCGACCTCGGCATCGGGAAATGCCGGTTCGCCCTTGCGGCCAAGGCGGGGACGGACTTTTACGCCGGGTACGGCGCCAAGACGATCGCAACCAAATATCCGTCCGTGACCGCCCGCTTTTTTGAAGAAAAGGGGATGGATGTCCGCATTATCAAGATCGAAGGCTCGGTTGAGCTGGCGCCGCTGCTCGGCCTCTCCGACGCCATCGTCGATATTGTGGAGACCGGCTCGACTTTGAAGGAAAACGGCCTCGCCGTGATCGAGACGGTGACCCCCATCTCCGCCCGGGTGATTGTCAACATGGCCAGCCTCAAGCTGCGCAAGGCGGAGATTGAAACCCTTGTGGATACTATAAAGAAAGCGGTGGATGCAAGCCATGATTAAAATTATACAGGCCGACGGCAAAACGGAAAAGGAGGCGCTCGCCCAGATTGAGGCGCGCGGCCGCGCCGTGAACGATCAGGTTACCGCCTCTGTAACCGAAATTCTGCGCGACGTGCAGCAAAACGGAGACGCCGCAGTCGACGCCTATACCTTAAAATTTGACGGCGCCCTGCCGGAAAAAAGGATGCTCGACCGCACGGATATTGAGGCGGCCATGCAGTCCTGCGACCCCGCGTTTCTCAGCGCGACAAAAAAGGCGGCCGCCAATATCTCCGATTTTCACAAACGCCAGCTGCAGCAAAGCTGGTTTGTCACCAAGGATGACGGCGTCATGCTCGGCCAGCGGGTGCGCGGGCTGAAACGGGTGGGTATCTACGTTCCCGGCGGAACGGCGGCCTATCCCTCCTCGGTGCTGATGAACGCCATTCCGGCCAAAATCGCCGGCGTGGAGGAGATTGTGATGGTGACGCCGCCTGCCGCGGGCGGAAAAGCCAACCCGGATATTCTTGCCGCGGCCTATATCGCCGGGGTGGATAAAATTTTCCTCTGCGGCGGGGCGCAGGCGATCGCCGCCATCACCTATGGAACCGAGACGGTGCCCCGCGTGGACAAGATTGTCGGTCCCGGCAACATCTTTGTCGCCACGGCCAAGCGGCTGGTTTTCGGCACGGTTGATATCGACATGGTCGCCGGCCCGAGTGAGATTCTGATCGTTGCCGACCGCAGCGCAAACCCGGTTTATCTTGCGGCCGATCTGCTGTCGCAGGCCGAGCACGACCGCCTGGCCTCCGCCATGCTGGTGGTGACCGACCGCGCACTTGCGGAGGAGACTGCTGCAGAGCTGGAGCGGCAGCTTTCCCGCCTCGAGCGGCGGGAGATTGCGGCCGAAGCAATCGAGAATTACGGCATTATCCTCGTCTGCGCGGACGCGGGGGAGGCCATGCGTCTCGCCAACGAGCTGGCGCCCGAGCATTTGGAAATCTGCCTCGAAAATCCGATGCAGTATCTGGGTCTTGCAGACAACGCCGGGTCGGTCTTTTTGGGAAATTACTCGCCCGAGCCGCTCGGGGACTATTTTGCCGGGCCGAACCACGTTCTGCCCACCGGCGGGACAGCGCGCTTCTTCTCTCCGCTGTCGGTCGACAGCTTTGTGAAGAAGGTCAGCTTTATCCAGTACAGCGAAACGGCGCTCAAAGCCTGTGGAGAAGAGATTGTCACCCTGGCCGAGCACGAGGGGCTGACCGCCCACGCAAACTCGATCAAGGTGCGGCTGTAAGCGGCCTTTTTTTGCCCTACCCGGCCTTCCCCGAAAGCGGGAGGCTTTCCCATGCGAAAAGGATGTGTTTTGAAAGATGCCTTTTATTTTGAATGAGAAGCTGGCCGGCCTCTCCCCATATGAGGTCGACACGGCCGTTTATCCCGTTCGCCTCGATGCGAACGAGTCGTTCCTCGACCTGCCGGACGAGCTGCGGCAGGCGGCGGGGGAGGCGGTTTCCGCCCTTACCTTCAACCGCTACCCCGACCCGAAGGCGGAGGCGCTCTGCCGCGCTTTTGCCGCCTTTTATGGCATCGGAGCGGAGAATGTCGTGGCCGGCAACGGCTCGGATGAGCTGCTGTATATTCTGGCTACCTGCTTTACCATGGCGGGGGATACCATCCTGACCGCCGCCCCTGATTTTTCCATGTACAGATTTTACGGATACCTTGCAGAGTGCCGCTCGATCGTATATAATAAAACAGATCTGGAGATGGATCCCGACGCGCTGATCGAAGCCTGCCGCCGGTCGGGGGCGAAGCTTCTGATTTTCTCCAACCCCTGCAACCCGACCGGGCGCGGCCTCGGGCGGGAGGCGGTCCGCCACATCATCGAGGGGGTAGACGCCCTCGTCGTGCTGGATGAGGCTTATATGGATTTCTGGGATCAGTCCTTGCTGGAGGAGGCAGGACGGTACGATAATCTCATCGTCCTGAAAACCATGTCGAAAGCGGTCGGCGCCGCCGCGCTGCGGCTCGGCTTTGCCGTGACCACGCCGACGCTGGCCAACGCCCTGCGCGCGGCCAAATCGCCCTACAATGTCAACAGCCTTTCTGCCGCGGTGGGGGAGGTTTTGTATTCCCACCCCGACTATCTTGCTGCTTGCCGGGCGAAAATTGTCGCTTCGCGCGACGCGCTCTACCGCGGCCTCCTGCCCTTGTGTCAGTCGGCGGGCTGGAGGATGGCGGACTCCTTCACCAATTTTTTCTATATCGAAACAGCCGAGGCGGAGGAGGTTTTCGCCTTTTTGAAAAAGGCCGGAATCCTGGTGCGCTGCTTTGACGGCGCGCTGCGGATCACCACCGGAAATGAAGCCGAAAACGCCGCCCTGCTTTCGGGGCTGCGCGCTTATCTGAACGAAAAAGGAGTGTGAGCCGGATGCGTCAGGCTCAGATTGACCGAAAAACAAGGGAGACAGACATCTCTCTTTTCCTCTCGCTCGACGGGGGAGAGGCAGATGTCTCTACCGGGATCGGATTTTTTGACCACATGCTGACCGCGCTGGCCGTGCACGCCGGCTTCGGGCTGCGGGTGCGCTGCGACGGCGACCTCGCGGTGGACGGACACCACACGGTGGAGGATGTCGGCATCTGCCTTGGACAGGCCTTCGCGCAGGCGATGGAGGACAAGGCCGGCATCACCCGGTACGGCACCGCCTTTATCCCGATGGATGAGGCGCTCGGCTTTGCCGCCGTGGACATCAGCGGCCGGCCGTTTCTCGTTTATGATGCCGCTTTGCCGCAGGAACGGGTGGGGGAGTTTGACAGCTGCCTTGCGCTGGAATTTATGCGGAGCTTTGCCTATAACGCGCGGATTACGCTGCATGTGCGGGCGCAGTACGGAGAAAATTCTCACCATATGATTGAGGCAATGTTCAAAGCGGTTGCCCACGCGCTGAAGCAGGCCGTCAGCCGAACCGGCAACGACCGGCTGCTGTCAACCAAGGGTGCGCTGTAATTTTCCATGCTGGTATGTGAAGAAATAGTACGGTCATACGGCTGCGCCGCATTTTTAAAAAGGAGTGCGGCCGTCTCGCGAAAGGAAACCTTTGTTTTATGCTGATTTTACCTGCAATTGATATCAAGGACGGACAGTGCGTCCGCCTTTTGAAGGGAGATTTTTCCACCGCCGAACAGGTGGCGGAGGACCCGGTGCAGACGGCGCTCGGATTTCAGGCGGCGGGTGCGGAATACCTCCACATGGTCGACCTGGACGGGGCGGCCGCCGGTCGGCCGGTCAATCGGGAGATTTTTGCCGCCGTCGCGCAAAAAACCGGGCTGAAGGTAGAGGTCGGCGGCGGCATCCGCAGTTTGGAGACGGCCGAAGGATATTTGTCCGCCGGGGTCTCCCGCGTGATTCTGGGCTCGGCCGCCCTCTCCTCTCCCGACCTGGTGCGGGAGGCGGTGCGCCGCTTCGGCGACGCGGTCGCGGTCGGCATCGACGCGCGAAACCGCATGGTCTCGGCCGAGGGGTGGATGGCCGACTCGGCAGTTGACTTTATCACCCTCGCCCGGCAGATGGAGGAGATCGGGGTTTCTACCCTCATCTTCACCGACATCTCCAGAGATGGGACCCTGAGCGGTCCGAACCTCGACCAATTGGGGGAGATTTCGGCCGCCGTCTCCTGCAACATTGTGGCAAGCGGCGGGATCACAAATCTGGAGGATATTCGCGCGCTGGCCGGTATGGGCCTCTATGGCGCCATCTGCGGCAAATCGCTGTATAAGGGTACCCTCGATCTTGGGGAGGCCATTCGGACAGCGGCCGTTTTAAGCTGACGGGCGTTTATCCCAAGAGGAAAGGACATTGCGTTTTATGGAACTGGAGCAATATTTTCAAAAGGGCGAGCTGATCCCGGTCGTCGTGCAGGAACACGCTACCGGGGAGGTGCTGATGCTCGCCTACATGAATCGGGAATCGCTGCAAAAAACGATCGAGACCGGCTACACCTGGTTTTACAGCCGGTCGCGGCAGTGTTTATGGAATAAGGGGGCGACCTCCGGTCATTTGCAGAAAGTGGTCTCTCTGAGCGGGGACTGTGACTTCGATACTCTGCTCGCCGTGGTTGAGCAGACTGGCCCGGCCTGCCACACCGGCAGCCACAGCTGCTTTTTCAACAAAATCGTGTAAAAGAGGTTGATTGCCATGAAGGATATTTTAAGCGAATTGTATACCACAGTGACCGAGCGGCGGGATCATCCGGCCGACGGATCGTACACCTGCTATCTGTTTGAAAAGGGGATTGACAAAATCCTCAAGAAATGCGGGGAGGAGTGCAGCGAGGTCATCATCGCCGCCAAAAACGGCAGCCATGAGGAGCTTGTCTGCGAGGTTTCCGACCTGCTGTATCACCTGAGCGTGCTGTTGGTGAACGAGGGCGTCACGGTGG
>UQRS01000020.1 GCA_900543525.1 uncultured Oscillospiraceae bacterium | reverse complement strand
TTTGAACTTTACGTTCAAACGCTCAGCAAACGCTCTGCTTGCTTTCGTTGCTATCTTTGTATATGCGTTTGCGGGTTCCCCCTTGCGGTTCTTATTTTTGTATCAGCTCTTTCTTTGGTGTTTGCCCTTTGGGCAAACACTTAGCAAACGCTCGACTGAGTATAACGCGCTCTTTCTTGCTGCGTTTGCGCATTTCTGTCCATACAGAAAGGAAGGGCCTGCGCGGCCCGAGCGCAAAGGTTAAAATTTTACAGCAAATTAGGATAGAGAAATCCGTCCCCGCGGCATGAGCGGAAAAGTAAGATATTGCAGTAAGTGAGATAGAAGCCGTGTCCCCACGGCATGGGGGCAAAAGTTCGATCTTGCAGCAAACCAGATAGAGAAAATGATTGCAAACCAAAGCACCCCCGGAGGATCAAATCCCCCGGGGGTGCCATATTTTCCGAATACCGGCCGTTATGCTTTTTTAAAGGAGTCCTTGAGCGCCACCGTCCGGTTGAAAACCGGGTGGCCGGGCGTCGAATCCCGGTCGCAGCAGAAATAGCCCTGCCGCATAAACTGCCAGGTCTGCCCCTGCTTTCCGGCAGCCACCGCCGGTTCAAACTTACAGCCCTGCAAAACCACCAGAGACTCCGGATTCAGGTTGTCCGCAAAGGAGGAAACCCCCTCCTCGTCCGAGGGATTTTCCACTAAGAACAGCCGGTCGTACAGCCGAACCTCTCCGTCGACGGCGTCGGCCGCGTTGACCCAGTGGAGGGTGCCTTTGACCTTCCGGCCGTCGGGCGCCTCGCCCCCGAAGCTTTCAGGATCGTAGGTGCAGTGAACAACCGTGATGCTGCCGTTTTCGTCCGTCTCGTGCGAGGCGTACCGGATGAGGTACGCGCCCTTGAGCCGCACCTCCCGCTCGGGGGAGAGGCGGAAATACTTCTTCACCGGCTCGAGCATAAAGTCGTCCGATTCAATGTATACCTCGCGGGAGAAGGTGACCGTCCGCTTCCCGAGCTCGGGCCGGGCGGGGTTGATGTCCACCTCAACCTCCTCGGTTTTGCCCTCGGGATAGTTGTCGAGCACCACCTTCAGCGGGCGGAGAACCGCCATCGCCCGCTCGGCGTTCAGGTTGAGGTCATCCCGCACGCAGGACTCCAGCAAGGCGTAGTCGATCACGCTGTAGGCCTTGGCCACGCCGATTTTTTCACAAAACGTGCGTATGGCCGCCGCCGGATAGCCCCGCCGCCGCATGCCGCAGAGGGTAGCCATCCGCGGGTCGTCCCAGCCGTCAACCAGCCCCTCGTTCACCAGCTTCAGGCACTTGCGCTTGCTGGTCAGGGTGTAGCCGACGTTCATCCGGGCGAACTCAATCTGGCGGGAGGGGTTGGGCAGCTCTAACTTCTCCAAAAACCAGTTGTAGAGCGGCCGGTGGTTTTCAAACTCCAGCGAGCAGAGGGAGTGTGTGACCCCCTCCTTCGTATCCGAGAGGGGATGGGCGAAATCGTACATCGGATAGACGCACCATTTGTCCCCGGTGCGGTGATGGGTCGCCTTCATAATCCGGTAGATGACCGGGTCGCGCATGTTCAGGTTGGGGGAGGCCATATCAATTTTGGCGCGCAGCGCCTTTGCCCCGTTTTCAAACTCGCCGGCCGTCATCCGGCGGAAGAGGTCGAGATTCTCCTCCACGCTGCGATTGCGGTAAGGACTCTCCTTCCCCGGCTCGGTCAGCGTGCCGCGGTATTCCCGCATCTCCTCCGGCGAGAGGTCGTCGACATAGGCCAGCCCCTTCTCAATCAGGCGGACGGCGCATTCGTGGATAAAATCAAAATAATCCGAGGCAAAATAAACGTGATCCCAGTGGAATCCGAGCCACTTGATATCCTCCTCGATGGCGTCGATGTACTCGACATCCTCCTTCACCGGGTTGGTGTCGTCAAAGCGGAGGTTGCAGGTACCGCCGTACTTTTCGGCCGTGCCGAAGTCAATGCAGATCGCCTTGGCATGCCCGATGTGCAGGTAGCCGTTCGGCTCGGGCGGGAAGCGGGTCTGCACCCGGGTGTAGACCCCTTCGGCCAGATCCTTATCAATAAAATCGTGGATAAAGTTGGAGGGCGCGGTCGGGGCGGCCTCGCTTTCGGTTGGGATGTTTTTCTTTTCTTCCATATTCCTGATCCTTCCTTTTCTCCCTACCGCCGTTTTGCAAGGGCGGAAGGGAGAGAATACCGGGGGTTTAAAGCCTGGCGGCTTGGAATCCTGCTTTTGCCGCGTATCAAACGGCCGCTTTCGGCCGCGGGAAACTATTCTTTTTTCCAGACGTCGGCGGCCGCCTGCATGCGGCGGATCGACTCCTCCCGCCCGAGCAGAGCCATGATCGAGCAGAGGTCGGGGGTGTTGCGCCGACCGGTCACGGCGATGCGGATGACCGTGCTGGCGTCGCCCGGGCTGCCTTTATAGGCTGCCGGGTTCTGCTTGTACGCCTTGGTATCGTCGGCAAATCCGACGGCCGGGCAGATCGCCTTTACCCCGTCGAACCAGGCTGTGCGGTCGAGCGCCGGGTCGTAGGTGGGGGCGTAGGCCTCCAGCACGGCGGCCGCGTCGGCCGGGGCGATATTCTCCGGCAGATCGAAGCAGGGGGTAAAGGTCTCCTTAAAGAAATAGGCGGTGTAGTCGGGCGCCTCGTCCCATTTGGCGAGGTCCTTGCGCGGTTTGGCGCCGCCGCGGTCGATGGAGAATATACGCTCTGTATACTTCTCGTCCTTACTCAGCAGATCGTAATACGGTTTGTTATATTCCTTCGCCCAGTCGAGCAGTGCGCCGCAAACCTCCCCGGCCGAGAGGCGGGCGATGACCCCCTTGCTCACGTCGACCAGCTTGTTCCAGTCGTACAGCGCGCCCGAAACGCTCATTTTTTTCAGATTGAATTTAAAGGCTTCATACGGCTCGTCCGGGTTTCTGCGCCGCCAATCCTCAAAATCCGAGGCGGCGATGGTCATCAGATACTCCATCACGCTGACGGCCGGAAAGCCCTGTTCGAGGAAGAAGCGGACGGCCGCCTCCGGGTCCTTGCGCTTGGAGATTTTCCGCTTGGCACCGTTCTCCTCCTTCATAATCGGGGCAACGTGGACGTATTTCGGCGGCTTCCAGCCGAGCAGCCGGAAAAGCTGCAGATGCTTCGGGGTGGAGGAAATCCATTCATCTCCGCGGATGACGTGGGTGGTGCGCATCAGGTGATCGTCGACCGCGTGGGCGAAATGATAGGTCGGGATCCCGTCGGATTTGAGGAGGACGAAATCCTCGTCATTCTCGGGCATTTCGATCCGACCCTTGATGCCGTCGTCGAAAATGACCGTGTTCGTTTCCTGTCCCGGGGAACGCAGCCGCACAACAAAGGGGAGGCCGGCCTTTACCTTTTCCTCCACCTCGGCAAAGGAGAGGCTGCGGCAATGGGCGTATTCCCCGTGGTAGCCGGTGCGGATCTTGGCCTTCTCCTGCGCTTCGCGGACGGCGGCCAGCTCCTCGGCCGTGCAGAAGCAGGGATAGGCCAGTCCCTGCCGCACCAGCTCCTTGACATAGCAGCGGTAGATGGCCGCCCGTTTGCTCTGCTGATAGGGGCCGTAGCCGCCGACCTCCTCTTCGGCCGAGACAAATCCTTCGTCAATCGAAACGCCGAAGCCGCGCAGGCCGCCGATGATGTCGGCGATGCCGCCGGCGACCTCCCGCTTCTTGTCGGTATCCTCAATCCGGCTGAAAAAGACCCCTCCGGTGGAGGTGGCAACCAGCCGGTTGACCAAGGCGACAAACAAAGTGCCGATATGCAGATAGCCGGTCGGGCTGGGCGCAATGCGGGTTACCCGCGCCCCCTCCGGCAGGCTGCGGGGCGGGTACATAGCCTCATACTCGTCTGGGGTTTTGTCCACGTCGGGGAGGATCAGGTCAGCCAGTTTTTCCATCTCGGTCACAGGGCAGCGCCTCCTTTTTCATTCAGAAAGGTATGCAGCGGGGTGATGTCCAGCCGGTCGAACCGGGAGAAAAATTCTACCAGTGCGGCGGCGGTTTTCCGTACCCCGCCGGGCAGGTTGCTTTCAAGATTCATCGGCAGAATCGGGTCGTGCACGCTCATCCGGAGGAGGAACCAGCCCTCTCCCCCGTCGACCGAGACGCGCAGCCCCTCCCGATTGTCGTCGGCGATTTTCCAGCCCGGCTGCTGCCGGCAGAACCCCTCCAGCTCGGCCAGCACCCGCTCGCCGTAGGGGCGGAAGTCCGGCTCTAAAATAGAAAAGCGCAGCTCGGCCTCCTCCGCCGGTTTTTCCAGCCGGCCGATCAGATCCTCGAGAGATTTTCCCTCCGCCCGCAGCGCGGCCAGCTTGATGATGATTTTGGTAATCAGATAAGCCCCGTCGTCCAGGAAATAATTCTCCCGCAGTGCGGCGTGGCCGGAGGTTTCAATCGCCAGGGGCGCGTTGATTCCCTCCCGATTGAGGCGGAGTGCCTCGTTAATCACGTTTTTATAGCCCCGCTTGAAGCGGTGGTGGCGGCCGCCGAGCTCCTGCTCGATGAAGCGTTTCAGCCCGTCGGAGGTTACCGAGTCGGTCACGATCGTGCCGCCCTCGTTCCCCTCCAGCGCGATGGCGGCGGCCAGCGCGATCAGGGCGTTGCGGTTGATTTCCTCCCCCGCGGCGTCGACGCAGCCGGCGCGGTCGACATCGGTGTCAAAGATAATGCCGAGGTCGGCGTGGTGCGCCACGGTGGCCTTGCGGATGCTCTCCATCGCGGCGGGGTTTTCCGGGTTGGGGATGTGGTTGGGGAACATGCCGTCCGGCTCCAAAAACTGGCTGCCGGAGACATCGGCGCCAAGCTTTCCCAGCACCTCGGTCGCGTAGAAGCCGCCTGCGCCGTTTCCGGCGTCGACGACAAAGTGAAAGCCGGAGAGGGCGGTCGCCTCCTCCTTCCCGAGGGCTTTGCAGATCATCTGGCGCAGCAGCTCGGCGTAGCGGGGCATATAGTCGAACTCGATCACCCGGCCGCCCAGCGCCGTCTGCACCTCTCCCCTCGCGGCGAGGCTTAAAATCTCGGTAATATCCGACCCCTCCAGTCCGCCGTCGGGGGTGAAGAATTTCAGCCCGTTGCGGTCAAAGGGATGGTGGCTGGCCGTGATCTGTACCGAGCCGTCCGCCCCGCCGTCGACCGTGATCATGAACATGGCGGGAGTCGAGGACAGGCCGCAGTCAAAGACCGTAAAGCCCATGTCGGTCAGCGCCGCTTCTACCGCGCGGCTGATCCGCCCGGCCGAGATGCGGGAGTCGTGGCCGACCGCAATTTTCAAAGCGGACGGCGTTTTTTCGGTGCGGCTGCAGAGCCAGCGCCCGAAGCCGGCCGCCATGGCCGAAACGGCCGCGTCGGTCAGGGTAACCGGAGAGCCTTCCGTCTCCACCGCGATGCCGCGGATGTCGGTTCCGCTTTTAAAGGCTTGATAATCCACGTTTGGCATAAGTGTTCTCCTTAAGATCGGCCGGGTCGCTCCTTTTTTTCTGCATCTTCGCAAAAAAGGAAAGAAGCGCGGGGCCGCAATTTCCTGATACTTCTGCTTTTTCTGCCGCGGCCGGAGGCTTGACGGCTCTGCCGCAGCAGTTATATAATGCTATATTATAGCATAGGCATGTCGGGAAATCCATATATATTCTGCATAATTTTGGTCGGAATATGCCGGAATCGATTGCCGAAGGGCAAACTTTGTGTTAAAATATAAACCATAACATTTCCATCCGGGAGAAGGCGGCCGAAGCCCTTCGGCTGCGGGAGCCCCGGGTGTTTTGAAAGAAAGGATGATCCTGTTTTATGCAAAAGTATAAAGTGACCCTGCTCAAAGGGGACGGCATCGGGCCGGAGATTGTCGACGAAGCGGTCAAGGTGCTGAACGCTGCGGGAGAAAAATACGATTTCTCGATCGAGTATACCGAGGCGCTGCTGGGCGGCGCCGCCATCGACGCCACCGGCTGTCCTTTGCCGGAGGAGACGGTCACCGCCTGCAAGCAGAGCGACGCCGTTTTCCTCGGCGCGGTCGGCGGGTACAAGTGGGACACTCTGCCCGGAAATCAGCGGCCGGAGGCCGGACTGCTGGGCATCCGGGCGGCGCTGGGGCTTTACGCCAATCTGCGGCCGGCCACGATTTTCCCGGCACTGCGGAGCGCCTCGCCCCTGAAGAGCGAGATTATCGGCGACGCCCTCGACATCATGGTGGTGCGGGAGCTGACCGGCGGCATCTATTTCGGCGAGCGCGGCCGCAAAACGGTCGACGGACAGCCGGCCGCCTTTGACACCGAGATGTACACAGTGCCCGAGATCCGCCGCATCGCGCAGAAGGCTTTTGAGGTTGCGATGAAGCGGAACAAAAAGGTCACCTCGGTCGACAAGGCCAACGTGCTGGAATCCTCCCGCCTGTGGAGGGAGACGGTGCTGGAGGTGGCGAAGGCGTATCCGGAGGTGGAGCTTAACCATCTCTATGTCGACAACGCCGCCATGCAGCTTGTCCGCAACCCCGGTCAGTTCGATGTGATTGTAACCTCCAACATTTTCGGCGACATTTTGTCGGATGAGGCCTCAATGATTTCCGGTTCGATCGGCATGCTGGCCTCCGCCAGCCTGGGAGAGGGAAGCTTCGGCCTGTATGAGCCGATTCACGGCTCTGCCCCCGACATCGCCGGCACCGGCAGCGCCAACCCGCTGGCCACGATTCTCTCGGCCGGGATGATGCTGCGCTACTCCTTTGGCTTGGGGGAGGCGGCCGACGCCATCACCGCGGCGGTGGAATCGGTGCTCGACACCGCCCGCACGGCCGATATTTACGAGCCGGGCTTTAAGAAGGTCACCTGCAGCGAGATGGGCGATCTGGTCGTCTCGGCACTGCGGTAACATTTCGGGGAGGCGCATGGGCGCAAAGCGCTGCGGCGTGGCCGAGTCGCAATTCGGAAGAAAACGGCAGGCCGCCGGTATTGCGGCAAAGCTTTTCCATATGCGACAGCTACCGTCGGTTGGCAAGGGCAGACACGGTTTTGATGGGCAAAACTGCAAAGCACCTGCCGGCGATGGATTTTCGGCTTTTGAGACGCAGACGGGCTGACGCCCGCCCGGGCGAAAAAAGCAAAAAGTGCCGGAAAGACGCGCTGTCAGGCGTATTTGCCCTTGTTAACCGATGGCATGGTTATAAAATAAAAAAAGGCAGCTTTCTGCGAAAAAATTGCGGAAAGCGGCCTTTTTATTTTCGCCCGGTTTTGTGCAGGCGGTGCAGAAGCCTCTACAGCGTGTGGCAGAACAGGACGATATCCTCATACCGGTCGCCCCGGTCGTCCTTTTGCCGGAAGCCGCCGGGAATCGTGCCCAGCGGCACAAACCCCAGCTTCTCATACAAATGGATCGCGCCATAATTGGTTTTGACCACGTCGTTTTGCTGGAGGATACAGAAAGCCCAGCTCCCGCCCGGCGGCGAGGCAGTGGCGCACCAGCGCCTCCCCCCCCCCACATGGTTCCCCCGTGCGGAGGCCTTGACGGCATAGCTGGCGTTGGCGATATGCCCACACCGGCCGATGGTATAGAGGCCGATGACCTCCCCCTCCCGCTCGGCGACGCCGCAAAAGCTCTGCTCTTTGAAAAAGGCGGCCGCCTCCTGCTCCGACAGCGGCTCGGTCTGCGGAAAATAAAGGCCGTCCTCCACCACGGCGTTCCAGATCTCCCGCATGGCGGAAAGATCGGCCGTGCAGTAGGCTCTGACAGTCGTTTCCATGACAGAAAAAATCCGGCCTTCAGAACCTGTGGCCGGATTTTTTAAATATTTTCTGCTGCGCCGCGGCAAAATAGAGATCAAAACGTGGAATTATCGGATTTTACATCCGGCCGGCATGCCGTCGGCAAAAAGTACCTTTACCCCTTCGTCGGTGTCGGCGGCGAGGATCATGCCGGCGCTCTCCACGCCGCAGAGCTTTGCCGGCTTGAGGTTGGCGACCAGGATGATCGTGCGGCCGATCAGCTCCTCCGGCTTATAGTACTGCGCAATGCCGGAGGCGACCGTCCGCTCGGTGCCGCTGCCGTCGTCGAGGGTCAGCTTTAGCAGCTTTTTGGCCTTCTTCACCGGCTCGCAGGTGAGGATTTTCGCCGTTTTCAGCTCGACTTTGGCAAAATCGTCGATGGAAATCTCCGGCAGGGTCACCGCGTTCTCCGCCTTTTTTGCGGCCTTCGCAGCCTCAGCCGCCTGCTTCTCGGCAAGAGAAGCCAGCAGCTTCTCCCCGTCGATCCGGTTGAAGAGCGGCGTGGGTGTGCCGACCCTGCCGCCGGACTTCAGCCCGCCAAAGGCTTTCAGGCTGTCATAGTCGGCGGTATCGGCGCCGATCTGCTCCAGCATGGCTTTGGAGGTGTCCGGCATGAAGGGGGAGAGCAGCACGGCAAGGAACCGCAGACTCTCCAGCAAATTGTAAAGCACGGTGGCCAGGCGGGGCTTTGTCGCTTCCTCCTTCGCGAGGAGCCAGGGCGTCGTTTCATCAATATACTTGTTGCTCCGCTTGGCGAGGGAGAGAATGGCCGCCAGCGCGTCGCTGACCCGGTATTCCGAAAGCAGGCGGTCGACCGTTCCGACCGTCTCGACCGCGAGGGCGGCCAGCTCGTCGTCGACCGGCTCGTGCGCACCGGGATTCTCCACAGCGCCGCCGAAATATTTCTGCGACATGGCGACCGTCCGGTTGCAGAGATTGCCGAGGGTGTTGGCCAGGTCGGAGTTGTACCGCTCAATTATGGTCTGATAGGTGATCGACCCGTCGGAGGTGTAGGGCATCTCGGACAGCAGGTAATAGCGCACCGCGTCGACGCCGAACAGCTTTACAAGATCGTCGGCATAGATAACGTTGCCGCGGGATTTGGACATCTTGTCCTCCCCAAACAGCAGCCAGGGATGGCCGAAAACCTGCTTGGGCAGCGGCTCGCCCAGCGCCATCAGCAGAATCGGCCAGTAGATGGTGTGGAAGCGGACGATATCCTTGCCGATGATGTGCACGTCGGCCGGCCAGTATTTTTTATAGGTGTCGGACGAGCCGTCGGGATCGTAGCCGAGCGCCGTGATGTAGTTGGAGAGCGCGTCGATCCAGACATAGATAACATGCTTATCGTCGAAATCGACCGGCACGCCCCATTTGAAGGAGGAACGGGAAACGCAGAGATCCTGCAGCCCCGGCTTGATGAAATTGTTGAGCATCTCCTTCTTCCGGGACTCTGGATAGATGAAGTTTTCGTTCTGCTCGATATAATCCTCCAGCTGCTTCTGGTATTTCGACAGGCGGAGGAAATATGCCTCCTCCTTCGCGGGCTTTACCTCTCTGCCGCAGTCGGGACATTTGCCGTCGACCAGCTGGCTCTCGGTCCAGAAGGACTCACACGGGGTGCAGTAGAGTCCCTCATACTCGCTTTTATAAATATCCCCCTGATCGTACAGCTTTTTGAAAATCTTCTGCACCGTGCGCTCGTGCTGCGGGTCGGTCGTGCGGATAAAGTGGTCGTAGGTCGTGTTGAGCAGATCGCAGATCTCCCGTATCTCGCCC
This sequence comes from uncultured Oscillospiraceae bacterium, assembly GCA_900543525.1. GTDB lineage: Bacteria > Bacillota > Clostridia > Oscillospirales > Acutalibacteraceae > UQRS01. The sequence continues at coordinate 18,967 of UQRS01000020.1, read as the reverse complement.
GAGACCTTGTCTACATATTCCTTGGGAGAAACGCCGGCCGCGGCCGCGTACTCCTCAATCTTCTGCCCGTGCTCGTCGGTGCCGGTCAGAAAGAAAACATCATAGCCCTGCAGCCGCTTATACCGCGCCAGCGCGTCGGTCAGCACAATCTCATAGCTGTTGCCGATGTGCGGCTTGCGGGAGGTGTAGGCGATCGCGGTGGTAATATAAAATTTCGGTTTATCCATGATGGCGGTCATCCTTTCGCAACGCCGTTTGAAACCTTGCTTTATTTCAAACAGGCTTGCCTTTTCGCACGGCCTCCCCGACAGAAGCGGCGGGACATGCTTTATTATTATAAGCCCAAAATGAAAAAATTTCAACCAAAAAGCGGATTTTCATCCGGAATGCCGGGCGGCGATTTCCTCTTGCCGGCGGGGCGGAAATATTGTATACTATAAAAACAGCAGAAATTTTCTGGCGAAACATAAGGGGACAGGAGGCGTGGTTTTATGCGCGAATCTCTTAAAAAAGCAAGGGAGCGGGCTGCCAGAGCGGTCGAGCTGATCGAAAGGGAATACCCGGCCGAGTGCTCGCTGGAGGCGGCCGACCCGCTGCAGCTGCTGATCGCCACCCGCCTTTCGGCCCAGTGCACCGACGCCAGAGTCAACATGGTAACGCCGGCCCTCTTCGCCCGGTTCCCCAACGCCGAAAGCTTTGCCCGCGCCGATGTGGCCGAGGTGGAGGAGCTGATCAAAACCTGCGGTCTTTATAAAACCAAGGCGGCCGACATTGTCGAATGCTGCAAAAAAATTGTCTCTGACTTTGGGGGGCGGGTACCCGACACGATCGAGGAGCTGACCACCCTCAAGGGCATCGGGAGGAAAACGGCCAACCTCGTCTGCGGAGACATATACGGCAAGCCGGCGGTGGTGGCCGACACCCACTTTATCCGCATCTGCGGCCGACTCGGCTTTACCGACACCAAGGACCCGTACAAGGTGGAGATGCGGATGCGCGACCTCCTCCCGCCCGAAAAATCGAATGATTTCTGCCACCGGATTGTGCGGCACGGCCGGGCGGTCTGCACCGCGCGAAAGGCCTTTTGCGAAAGCTGCTGCCTGGCGGAGATTTGTCCGAAAATTTTAAAACCGGCCAAATGAACAAGCACTCCTGCCGCGGTTCAAATAAAAATTTTTAACCATCCGACCTCCGCGTCCGGGTGGCAGAAAGCAAGCGCCCCCGGCCTTTTTTAAAAGGTCAGGGGCGCTTTTTGGTGCAGCCGGCCGGCGGCGCTCCGGAAAAACAATTTTCCGACTTTCCCGACCGCCGGCCGTAGGGAATCGCAGCGCCCGCCCTTCCTGCATAGTATGGAATAAGCGCCCGGCGAAAAAGGCGGGCGGAATTTGTCCGTCGTTCCCGGTCGGAAAGGCCCGGTTCGCCGGCCGGGGAGGGGCCTTTTGCCCCGCTTTTTTGCCTCTTACGCCGGGACGCGGCTACAGCTTCTCCGGATGGACGACAACGCCGGCCGGTGTGATGTCAATCAGGCCGTAGCGGGTCTCCCCACCCGAGACGGCGCCGGGATTCATGATATACAGCCCGTCCTCATAGTCGCAGAACGCCTCATGCGTGTGGCCGTACAGCGCGATGTCGGCGCCGGCCCGGCGCGCCGCCTCCTTAAACAGGCCGAGGCCGTATTTGACCGAGTAGGCATGCCCGTGGGTATAAAAAATCCGCCGCCCGGCCAGCTCCAGCTGGCCGGTAACCGGTTCGGCCGCCCCGAAATCGCAGTTGCCCGCCACCTTATAAAACCGCCGGTCGGGATAGAGGTACTCCATCTCCTCTATATCCCGGAGGCCGTCGCCGAGAAAGATCACCTCGGGTGTGCCGTGCAGCTCCAATACCTCCCGCAGCGCCGAGGTGCGGCCGTGGGAATCCGATACTACAAGAATCCTCATAATTTCAACTCCTTTTCGCATAGAATATTATATGAAAAACGGATGGTGATTGCAATGCAGAATATTGATCCGCAGAAGCTGGCCGATATGCTGAAGGCCCACAACCTGGGCGGCGGCGATGGGAACGATCTGGAAAAGGCGGTGCAGTCGGGAGATTTGTCGGCCTTTTTAAGCAAGCTGTCGCCCGCGCAGAGTGCCCGGCTGCAAGCGGTGCTCTCGGATAAGGCGGCGACCGAGCGGCTGCTCTCGACGCCGCAGGCCAAGGCGCTGCTCCAGCGCCTGATCGGGAATAAATAAACGGGCGGGCGCGGCGTTCCATGTTTTATGAAAACCTGCGCGGCCTGCACGGATAGCCGCGCCGCCAAGGATAAAAAGGCAAAGTCCGTGCGGGCTTGCCGAAAGGAAGGTGAAACGGTGGACGATCTGGCGAAGCAGCTTACCTCTTTGATTGAAAGTCCCGAGGGCGCCGATCTGATCAAGGCGCTGACCTCCGGCCTGCTTTCGGGCGGCGCGGAGGAGTCGTCCCCTGCCTCTCCCCCGCCGGCGCCGCCTGCACCGGCCGCGCCGGGAAAGGAGGGCGGCCTGCTGGAGGGGATATCCGGCCTAGCCGCAGGGGAGCTGGGCGCGTTTCTTAAAATAAGCAATATTTTAAAAAACGCGCAGGAGGATGACCGCGCCCGGCTGCTTCTGGCGCTGCGGCCGCTCCTCTCCCCCGAACGGCAGGCCCGGGTGGACAAAGCGGTAAAGCTGATGAAAATTTTGCAGATTCTCCCCCTGCTGAAAGAGACGGGCTTGGATCTGTTTTAAAGGGGAGGCGGGCAGAGTATGGCGGAATACAGCATGAGCGATTTTGCAAAAATGCAGATGGAGGCGGCCGAGCGGGTGCGGGAGATGGGCCGCCGGTCGAGGGATTTGACCGGTACTGCGCCGCACCGGCACTCCATGAGAGGGGATCCCTCCGAGGGGCGCGGTGCAGCTCCGCCGCCCGGCCCTGCCCCCGGAACGGCCTCCGGCCGCGCGCCGGGACGTCCGGACATGGAGGGCAGCTCCGGTCGGCCGGGCGTGCCGTGCGGAAGAAGCCCGAAGCCCGGCCCGCCGCCGCGGCCGGAGGGGACAATGCCTCCCGATTTTTCCGGCGGTTCTCCAACGCCGGCTCCGGGCGGCTCCGGCTGGCCGGGGAACCTGCTCTCCGGCCTCGGGAACGACAGGGCGCTGATCTTACTTCTGCTTTTGCTGCTGGGCGACGGCCAGGCGGATCGCGTGCTGCTGCTGGCGCTGGCCTATCTTGCCTTATGAAAATATGTAAAACTCCGGCCGACCACAGAAATTGTGGTCGGTTTTCTGTTTTTACCCATATATGGCATAGGACGAAAATGCCGCAAGGTTTTCAGAAAATTATGTTGACATAAGGCCGCAATTTACTGTATAATCGTAAATTGATAGGGTATGTCCTTAAAAATTCCGGGCGCGATCGGCGGCCGGAACGGACCGCCCTTTACCCGAAACGTCGGGTAAGTATTGCCCGGCCGCCGCTCTCCGCGCGGCGGAACAAACTCGCAGGGCATGATTTTAAGAATTGCGGAAGGAATGGAGTTGAGCCAGAGATGAAAAGAACCTACCAGCCTAAGAAGCTGCACCGTAAGAAGGAGCACGGCTTCAGAAAGAGGATGTCCGACAGCAACGGACGCAAGGTGATCGCCCGCCGCAGAGCGAAGGGCAGAAAGTCCCTCACCCACTAAGTCGGGAGGCCGCGCTTTCGCGGTTTCCCCCTGATTTTGCCGGAGGTTTACAAGGACGCGTATGGACAGGATTGAAACCCTCAAGCTGAACAAGGAATTCCGCCGCCTTTACGGGCGGGGAAAATCCGCTGTCAGTCCGGTGCTTGTCGTCTATGCCCTGCGCAACCGGAGCGGGCGGTGCCGGATCGGCATCACCACCGGCAAGAAAATCGGCAACGCTGTAAAGCGCAACCGCGCCCGCCGGGTGATTCTGGCGGCCGCGCGCACCGTTTTGCCGGAAGTAGAGGGCGGCTATGACCTTGTCTTTGTCGCCCGCGGCAAGACGCCCTTTGTCAAAAGCACGGAGGTTGCGCGTCAGATGCGCCGGCAGCTCAAGGCGGCCGGCGTGCCGTTTCGCCAAACGTCATGAGGAATCCGGTTCAGTGGCTGCTCCTCAAAGGGATCGGGATCTACCGTAAGGGGATTTCTCCCCTTACGCCCCCGTCCTGCCGCTTTCGGCCGACCTGCTCGGCCTATGCGATGGAGGCGATCCGGCTGCACGGCGCGCTCAAGGGCTCGGCTCTTGCCATCTGGCGGATTCTTCGCTGCAATCCTCTCTCAAAGGGCGGCTACGATCCTGTGCCGCCGAAAAAGGACGGCCGATCCGGCCGCTTCAAGGAAAAATGATTGACAGACTGTGCATCCCTTCAAAAGACGGCAGCACCTTTGCCGAAGGAAGGGAGCAAAAGGCACAGAGAAAGCGGAAAACATGGATTTTTTAAGTAAACCAATTGGACTGATCTTGAAATTTTTCAGCGATTTGACCGGCGGGAATTTCGCCCTCGCGGTATTGCTTTTCACGATACTTGTCAACCTTTTACTGCTCCCCCTCTCCATTAAATCGCAAAAGAGCAACGCGGGGCAGACCCGCATCAAGCCGAAGGTTGACGCGCTGCGCAAAAAATACGGCGATGATAAAACCCGGTTTAACACCGAGCTGAGCCGCCTCTATCAGGAGGAGAAGATTTCGACCGCCGGCGGCTGTCTGCCGATGGTGATCCGGATGATTTTCATCATGGCCATTTATTATTGCGTCACCCGGCCGCTGTCGATCATCCTCCGGATTTCGAGCGATGTGATCAACAACGCGGTTACGGCGCTGGCCAATCAGGGCATCACCGCGCAGGCGAACTATAACGAGCTTACCATTCTGAACAATCTGGATAAGCTCGGGGACGCCGGTGCCGGCATTGTGGACAAGGCGCAGACGCTGAATTTTAACCTTTTTGGCCTGGATCTGACCCAGAAGCCGGAATTCTCCCTGAATATATTCGGAGATTTTCAGTGGATCTGGCTGATCCCGATTCTCTCGTTTGTTACGGCGATGCTGACCTCCATCCTCTCGATGCGGATGCAGAAAAAGGTCAACCCCGATGCGCCGAATATGGCGGCCATGATGCTGACCATGCCGCTGATTTCCCTTTGGATTGCGTTTACCGTTCCGGGCGCTGTCGGTTTGTACTGGATTTATTCCAACCTGATTTCGGGCGGAATCCAGCTCATTGTTTCGCACATTTACAGCCCCTACAAAATTATTGCAAACGATCACGCAAAAGCGGCCATGAAACGCAAAGCCGACGAAAAGCTCCGCATTGCGCGGGCAGCCTCACACGAGGCGGAGGAGAATAACGCGTGACCTTTTTTAAGGAGGACGTTGATTTTGATTAAAGAAGCCATCGGTACCGGCGAGACGATTGAAGAAGCGAAGGAAAACGCGCTGCTCTTGCTCGGTTCAGATATTACTACCGACATTGATTTTGAGGTGCTCGAGACGCCGAAGAAGAAAACCTTCGGCCTGTTCGGCGGCTGCCCGGCCAAGGTGCGGGTGTTTACAGAGCTGCCGGATCCCAAGCCCGAAAAGCCGCAGAAGCCGGCCTCCAATCCGGTGAAATCGGCTGCCCCGGCCTCTGCTTCCGCGCAGAAGAAGCCTGCCGGGACGACACAGCCGGCACAGCGGCCGGCCGTTTCTCCCAAGCGGGAGGAAGAGGCCAAGAAGCCCGCTGCTCCGGCGGCCGAAAAGGAAAAGCCGGCGGCAAAGGCTCCGGCGGAGGAAGAGATTGTCTTTGTCCCCGCTTCGGAGGTTTCGACCGATTCCCCGGCCGGACGCGCGGTTGCCTATCTTTCCAATGTTTTTGCAGCTATGAACGTGCCGGATGTCGCCATGCAGGTGGGGGAGATCAGCGGCGGTTACCGCATCGACCTGGGCGGCAGCAACCTCGGAGTTGTCATCGGCCGTCGGGGAGAGACGCTGGACGCGCTGCAGTATCTGGTCTCTCTTGCGGCGAACAACGGCGGCGGTTACACCCGGATTGTCCTCAACACCGGCAATTATCGGGAGAAGCGGGAGCAGACCCTGCAGGGGCTGGCGCGCCGCATGTCCAACCAGGTGCTTCGCACCGGCCGCAGCCGCACGCTTGAGCCGATGAATCCTTATGAGCGCCGCATTATCCATACCGCCGTACAGAAGATTGACGGCGTTACCTCCAACTCGATCGGCGACGGCGCCGGTCGGCGTGTGGTTATCAGCCCGACGGAGGGCGGACGCCCTGCCGGCGGCAAAGGCGGATATAACGGCGGTCGGCCGCGCAGCGGCTTCCGCAACGGGAATGGTGGACGGGATCGCCGGGATGATCGCCGCAGCAATGCGGTTTCTGCGCCCTCGCGTCCGCCCAAAAGCGATGTGGATGACCGGCCTTTGTACGGGAAAATTGATCTGAACAAATAAATCTTTTTGATTTGTGCCAAGGGGTGCGGAATGAACGCTTCCCCGGCGAAAGGGAGGGTGTCCGGCCGTTTTTTGAAGGCCGGTGCGCTTTTGAACAAAAGGGAGCTTTCTCCCCTTTTGTAAATTGAAGCCAAGTATTAAAAAGGGGCGTTGGGCGGTTATTCCTCAGGGGAAGCCGCTCCCATGTCCCTTTTTCGTATATTCGGAGGATTGAGCGATATGTCTACTGCCGATACCATTGCAGCCATCTCTACCCCGCCGGGCGTCGGCGGTATCGGGACGGTTCGCGTTTCCGGCCCGGCGGCGCGGGAGATTTGCGATCGGGTTTTTGCCTCTCCCAAAGGCAGGCGGATTGCCGACGCGCCCGGCTATACGGCGCTGTATGGGCGGGTGAGTGGCCCGGACGGCCCGATTGATGAGGCGATCGCCCTCGTTTTTGCCGCGCCGGCCAGCTATACCGGTGAGGATGTTGTGGAGCTTTCGGTGCACGGCGGCGGCTATATTGTCAAGGCTCTGCTGCGCGCGCTGCTGGCGGCCGGCGCCCGTCTGGCCGAGGGGGGAGAGTTTACCCGCCGCGCCTTTTTGAACGGCAAGCTCGACCTCGCCGAGGCGGAGAGTGTGATGCAGCTGATTTCCGCCAAGGGGGCGGAGGCACATCGCGCCGCGCTGCAGACGAAAAGCGGCGCCCTCTCGCGCGAGATTGAGGCGATCCGTGCCTTTTTGCTGCACTGCGCCGGGGATCTGGCCGCCTACATTGACTATCCGGACGAGGACATGCCCGCCCTCGAATCGGGGACGTTTTTGCAGGAGATGGAGGGTGCTGAAAAAAGACTCGCGCACCTGCTTGACACATATGATACCGGCCGCCTCCTGCGGGAGGGGATCGACACGGTCATTGTCGGCCGGCCGAATGTCGGAAAATCCACTCTGATGAATCTTCTGGTCGGGGAGGAGAGGTCGATTGTCACGGACGTGGCCGGCACGACCCGGGATATTGTGGAGGAATCGGTCATGCTCGGCGGGCTCTGCCTTCGGCTGGCGGATACGGCCGGTCTGCGGAAAACCGACGATCAGGTGGAGGCAATCGGTGTGCAGCGTGCGCGCGACCGGCTGGAGCAGGCCAGCCTGGTTTTGCTGCTGCTGGACGCCTCCTCCCCTTTGACAACGGGGGATCGGGAGTTGCTTTCGCTTTGCCGCGGGAGGCGGACGGTTGTGGTGATGAACAAATCCGATCTGCCGGAGAGAATGGATCGTTCGGCGGTCGAGGAATATGGATTTCCCACCCTGACGATCTCCGCGCTGGAGCCGGAGGCGGCCGATCGGCTGGCCGCTGTGGTGGAGCAGGTCACCGGCCTTTCTGATTTATCGGACGATGCGGTAATCCTCTCGACCGAGCGCCAGCGCATCTGCGCACAGACGGCGCTTTCGGCCGTGCGGGAAGCGAAGGAGGCACTCTTGTCCGGGGTTACGCTGGACGCGGTCGGCGTCTGCCTGGATGACGCGCTGAATGCACTCTTCTCTCTGACCGGAGAGCGGGTTACAACGGCGGTTGCGGATGAGGTGTTCTCCCGCTTTTGCGTAGGAAAGTGATTTTTGAGCGGAGATTTGACAACACTCTGCTTTCCAAATGGAGACAACCGGAGATTTGAAATCTATGCTTGGCATGTCTGGAAAATTTCCAGCGTCTGCAAACGGAAATATACACCAGGTATAATATATTTATATAAAAATATTCTTACTGTATTTATTTGGGCAATCAAACGGGATTGAGGAGAAGAAAATGGCGTATTTTGCGGGGAATTACGATGTGCTGGTTATTGGCGCCGGTCACGCGGGGATTGAGGCCGGATTGGCCGCTGCCCGGCTCGGATGTCGGACGGCGGTCTTTACGATCAACATGGATTGGGTGGGAAATTGCCCCTGCAATCCGGCGATCGGCGGCACGGCCAAGGGCCATCTGGTGCGGGAGATTGACGCGCTGGGCGGCGAAATGGGAAAGGCGGCCGATGCGACCTATTTGCAGATCCGAATGCTGAATCGCGGAAAAGGCCCGGCCGTGCATTCCCTGCGGGCACAGGTGGATCGCCGCGCTTACAGCGATTATATGAAGCATGCGCTCGAGCTGCAGCCAAACCTCGAGCTGCGGCAGGGGGAGATTCTCGAGCTGCGGCAGGAAGCGGATGGATGGGTTGCCCGCGCGCGTTTGGGCGGAGCGTATCATGCGAAAAAGATTATTCTTGCGACCGGAACCTTCCTTGGCGGACGGGTATTTGTCGGAGAGGTCAATTACGCCAGCGGGCCGGATGGAACCTTTCCGGCGACCGAGCTGGCAGAATCGCTGAAAAAACTCGGGATTCCGCTGCGGCGCTTCAAAACCGGAACGCCGGCGCGCGTTTTGCGCCGCAGCATCGACTTTGAAAATCTGGAAACACAATGCGGCGACGCTGAGATTACGCCCTTCAGCTACTCGACCGAAACGCCGCGGCCAAACACGGCGGTTTGCCACATCTCCTATACCAATGCGCAGACAAAATCCGTAATTTTGGAAAATTTGAATCGTTCTCCTCTTTTTGCCGGCGTGATCAAAGGGGTTGGCCCCCGTTACTGCCCGAGCATTGAGGATAAGATTGTTCGGTTCCCCGACAAGGAACGGCATCAGCTGTTTATCGAGCCGTGCGGCGCCAATACTGAGGAAATGTATCTGCAAGGGATGTCCTCCTCTCTGCCGGAGGAGGTGCAGATTGCATTTTATCGGACGATCAAGGGGTTGGAGCAGGTTCAACTGATGCGAACCGCCTATGCCATTGAGTATGATTGCGTGGATCCCCGCGCTTTGCGGCCGACACTCGAGCTGAAGGCGCTTCCGGGACTCTATGGCGCGGGGCAGTTCAACGGTTCTTCCGGGTATGAGGAGGCTGCGGCACAAGGGCTGGTGGCCGGAATCAATGCGGCCCTCTCCTGCCTTGGGAAAAATCCGCTGGTTCTGGATCGCTCAACCTCATATATCGGCACGCTGATTGATGATCTTGTTACCAAAGGCTGCACGGATCCCTATCGGATGATGACCTCCCGCTCGGAATACCGGCTGCTCCTGCGGCAGGATAATGCGGATGAGCGGCTGACTCCGGTTGGGCATCAGATCGGTTTGGTGGATGAGGAGGCCTATCGGCGTTTTACCGAGCGGAAGGCCGAGAAAGAGGCCGAGATTGCCCGATTGCACGCGACCAGCCTTCCCCCTTCGGAGGCGTTGAACGCGCTGCTTGTTTCACGTGGAACATCTCCGGTTGAAACGGGCGTTCATATGGATGAGCTGCTTCGTCGGCCGCAGATAGACTATGCCTGTTTGGCTGAATTCGATGCGGAACGGCCGAAGCTTCCGGTGCGGATCACCGAAAAGGTGGAGGTTGAGATCAAATACGCGGGATACATCCAGAAGCAGCTCGCACAGGTTGCGGAAATGCAGCGGCTGGAGGGGCGTCCGCTTCCGGAAACGCTGCATTATGCGGAGATAGACGGCCTCCGAACCGAGGCGCGGGAAAAGCTGGATGCAGTGCAGCCGATCAGCCTTGGGCAGGCTTCGCGCGTGCCGGGTGTAAGCCCGGCGGACATATCTGCCCTGCTGGTTTGGCTGGAAAAACAGAAACGTTCGCCAAAGGAGGATACCGATGCTTCCAATTGAAAAAATAGCGGAAGAATGCGCAGGATTTGGGATAAATCTTGACAATCTGGCAAAAGAGCGGCTGGATCGGTACGCCTCTCTTTTGCTGGAATGGAATCAGAAGATGAATCTTACCGCGATTACGCAGCCGGAGGAAATTGCGGAGAAGCACTTCCTCGATTGCTTGTATTTATTTAAATTCTGCCGGGTTGAACAGCAGGCAAAATGGATTGATGTAGGGACGGGAGCCGGTTTCCCGGGCATTGTGCTGAAAATAGCCCGCCCGGATATACAGCTTACGCTGCTGGACGGGTTGAACAAACGGCTTTTGTTTTTGCAGGAGGTTTTGGCAGAGCTGGGATTGTCTGCGGAAAGGCTGCATCTCCGCGCCGAGGAGGGCGGTAGACAGCCGGAGCTGCGGGAGGCTTTTGATTATGCCACAGCGCGTGCGGTGGCGCGGCTTCCGGCGCTGGCTGAGTATTGTATGCCGTTCGTCAGGTGCGGCGGGCATTTTCTCTGCATGAAGGGCCCGGCCGCAGAAGAGGAATTAATGGAAGCGGAGAAGGCCATCAGCCTTCTTGGCGGAGAACCGGGCGGCATGTATCCCTATCAGCTGCCGGGTGGAGATGCAAGAACGATTATAGATGTAAAAAAAATATCGCATACTCCGGCAAAATACCCGCGTCAAGGCGTTAAAATCACAAAAAAACCTCTGTAAAAAGAGGTTTTTTGTTTTATCACGGCAAAAAAGGCAGACCGAAAGTTGTGGAAATAATTGGGAAAATCAGCTATAATCCTTACAAAACAACACAGGAGGAGAAAATATGCTGCCATTCCCTTTCAGCAGACATGCGTGGAAAAATCGCAGTTTGCAAATGATTGATATAAACCTGATCCGGCCCAACCCAAACCAGCCGCGCCGGCATTTTGACGAGTACGAATTGAACAGCCTGACCGAAAGCGTTCGGCGGAACGGCGTTTTACAGCCGATTGCCGTCCAGCCCTGCGGAGAATTTTACCAGGTAATTGCAGGAGAACGCCGCCTGCGCGCCAGCCGCATGGCCGGCCTTCGAGAAATCCCCTGCGTGGTTCACCAAACCGATGACAGCACGTCCGCCGTAATCGCGTTGGTCGAGAATATCCAACGCAGCGATCTCACCATTTTTGAGGAGGCGGAGGCAATTTCACGCGCAATTCATCTTCTCGGATTCACACAGCAGGAGATTGCCGAGCATCTCGGTATGGCACAGTCCACACTCTCCAACAAGCTGCGGCTGCTTAAATTAACGCAGGAGGAACGGGATCGAATCTTTGCCGCACGGTTAACCGAGCGGCACGCACGGGCGCTGGTGCGGATTGAATCTCCTGCCCGCAGAAAGGCGGCTTTAGACAAGATTATTGCGGAGGAGATGAGCGTTCGGGATACAGAAAAGTATGTGGCCGAGCTTCTTGTCCCGCCGAAGGAGACCGCGGCTCCGCCTCGCAGAGTTGTGATAGTCAAAGATATCCGGTTGTTTGTCAACAGCATTACGAATATGGTTGACAATATGCGGCAGTCGGGCGTAAACGCAACCACCCATAAAAACGAGACGGAGGATTATATCGAATACATCGTTACAATTCCTAAAAAAAGCAGCGCCTCCTGACAAGGCAAATCCTCGAAACACCGTGCAGTATCTGTGCGGTGTTTTTCAATGTTTCACATGAAACATTTTGCCGCAAAGGAAAAAATGCGGATTTTCGGACAAAACCTCTTTTACTTTGGAATGCAATATGCTATAATGAATGCACCTCATTTGGAAAATGAAAAATCGGCTCAGGAAAGCCGTTAAATTGAATCCATATCTTCATGCGGGAGTGAATAGTTTGGGTAAAATTATATCGATTGTCAATCAAAAGGGCGGCGTAGGCAAAACCACCACCGCTGTCAGCCTCGCTTCCGCGATGGGTATAGCCAGAAAAAAGGTTCTGCTGGTCGATATTGACCCGCAGGGGAACGCTACCAGCGGCTTTGGAATCAATAAAAAGGCCGTGGAGAAGTCCTCCTACAGCATTTTGACCTCTGATCTCCCGGCTGGGGAGGCTGTACAGGCCACCGAGTTTAAAAATGTAGATGTAATTCCTGCAACCATCGACCTGGTAGCGGCCGAGCTGGAGCTGGCCGAGCTGGAGAATCGCGAATACATACTGAAAAACGCGCTGGCCGAGCTGCGGGAAAATTATGATTACATATTTATGGATTGCCCCCCGTCTCTGAGCCTGATCACCGTGAATGCACTGACGGCAAGCGATACGCTGCTGGTACCGATTCAGTGCGAGTATTATGCGATAGAGGGACTCTCGCAGCTTATGACCACCGTGCGGCAGGTCAAACGGCTGTACAACACCGATCTGGAGTTGGAGGGGGTTCTGCTGACGATGTATGACCGCCGACTCAATCTGACCGCACAGGTCAAGGCAGAGGTGGAAAACTTCTTCCCCGGCAAGGTTTTCAAGGCGATTATTCCCCGTGCGGTCCGCCTGTCGGAGGCGCCAAGCTATGGCAAGCCGATACAATATTATGACAAGAGATCAAAAGGCGCGAGAGCCTATGAATCCCTGGCAAAAGAGATTATAAGGAATAATAAAAAACAGGAGGGATAAGAACATGGCGACAAAAAAAGGCGGCCTCGGCAAGGGGTTGAATGCCCTCTTTTCAGAAAATGCTGCCGACGAGGGCGCTTCGGTTGAGATCAGGCTGGCCGAGATTGAGCCAAACCGTGATCAGCCGCGAAAGGATTTTGATGAACAGGCGCTGGCCGATCTGGCCGAAAGCATTGCGCAGCACGGCTTGCTGCAGCCAATTCTGGTTCGGCCGCTGCCGACCGGCGGGTATCAGATCGTTGCCGGAGAGCGCCGCTGGCGCGCCTGCCGCATGGCCGGGCTGACCAGCGTGCCGGTGATTATCCGTGACATGGACAACACCGAGGCGATGGAGGTCGCCCTGATTGAGAATCTTCAGCGAGAGGATCTCAACCCGGTGGAAGAGGCGCTCGGCTATCGGACGCTGATTGAGGAATACGGCATGACGCAGGAGGAGGCAGCCGGCCGGGTTGGCAAATCCCGTCCGACGGTTGCTAACGCCATCCGTTTGCTCGGGCTGGAGCCGGACGAGCTCAGTCTTGTCCGCAGTGGAGAGATTACCGCCGGGCACGCCCGCGCCCTGCTTGGAATATCCGATGCATCCAAGCGCAAGAAAGGTGTTGAATTGGCCAAAAACGGCGCCTCGGTGCGAGAGCTGGAGCGCCTTGCGCGGGAGGATAAGCCTGCTCGCCCCAAGCGCCGCCCCTCCGCCGAGAAAAAGGATAAGTTCTATGTGGAGCTGGAGCTGGCCATGAAATCCGAGCTTGGCCGCCGGGTAAAAATCACCCCCTCCGGCGCAAAGGGCACCATTGAAATTGAGTTTTACAGCAAGGATGATTTGGCCTCGATCGCGGCACGGTTGGCCGGGAACGAGTGGTAAGCGCAAAAGCGAAAGGAAGAGAATAAAATGTTGGATTTGAGGTTTGTGCGGGAGAATCCCGATATAGTGAAGCAAAATATCAAAAATAAATTCCAGGATCGTAAGCTCCCTCTGGTAGATGAAGTGATCGCCCTGGACGCCGAGAATCGTGCCGCGATTGCGGAGGCAGATTCCCTCCGCGGTGAGCGCAACCGTATCTCCAAACAGATCGGCGCGCTGATGGCGCAGGGCAAAAAGGAAGAGGCCGAGGCAGCAAAGCAGTCGGTTGCAGCCTCCTCCGAACGGCTGGCCGAGCTGGAGAAAAAGGAAAACGATTTGCAGGAGAAAATCATAAAAATCATGATGACCCTGCCGAATATCATTGATCCTTCGGTGCCGATCGGCCGGGACGACAGTGAAAATGTCGAGCTGCAGCGGTTTGGAGAGCCGCGCACCCCTGAGTTTCCGGTTCCCTATCACGCCGAGATTATGGAGGCGTTGAACGGCCTCGATCTCGACAGTGCGCGGAAGGTGGCCGGCAACGGCTTCTACTATCTGATGGGGGATATCGCCCGTCTGCACTCGGCCATCCTCAGCTATGCCCGCGACTTTATGATTGACCGCGGCTTTACCTACTGCGTGCCGCCCTTCATGATCCGCAGCAAGGTGGTTTCGGGGGTCATGAGCTTCGACGAAATGGACGCCATGATGTATAAGATTGAGGGGGAGGATCTCTACCTCATCGGGACGAGCGAGCATTCCATGATCGGCAAGTTTATCGACACCATCCAGCCGGAGGAAAAGCTCCCCTATACCCTGACCAGCTATTCTCCCTGCTTCCGGAAGGAGAAGGGTGCGCACGGCATTGAGGAACGCGGCGTTTATCGCATCCACCAGTTTGAAAAGCAGGAGATGATCGTCGTCTGCAAGCCGGAGGATTCGGCTATGTGGTTTGACAAGCTCTGGCAGAATACGGTCGACCTCTTCCGTTCGATGGACATCCCGGTTCGCACGATCGAGTGCTGCTCCGGCGACCTGGCCGACCTGAAGGTCAAATCGTACGATGTGGAGGCCTGGTCTCCCCGGCAGCAGAAGTATTTTGAGGTTGGCAGCTGCTCCAATCTTGGCGACGCGCAGGCTCGCCGCCTGAAGATCCGCGTCAAGGGGGAGAAGGGCAACTACTTTGCCCACACCCTCAACAATACGGTTGTTGCCCCGCCCCGTATGCTGATCGCATTTTTGGAGAATAACCTCAATGATGACGGCAGCGTCAATATTCCAGAGGTTCTGCGCCCCTATATGGGCGGCAAGGATCGCATCACGAAGTAATCGAAAAACGGAATATTCTATACTTAATGTATAAGTTCATGAATTGCACAATAAAACCGCATCGGACTCTTATCCGATGCGGTTTTGTCATTCTGTTTTCTTTAAGAGGGAGGGGGAGATACCCCGACATCCTCTGTGTGAATTTCGCGGGCGTCTTTATTTATGGAAGCCGGAAAGCCCCTCCTCCTCCATCCAGTCGAAGTGTTCAACCCGCCCGTCGACGAGGTAGTCGCAGGGAGCGGAGGTCTCAAACCAGTCGAGCGTCTCCATCACCGTCTCCTGCTTTGCGGCGATGGCGAACGCCTCGCGCAGATCCTGCTTCATTTCGTCAGTGATATCCGACGGCTTCATCGAGCAGAAAAGCGGCGTGCCGGAGAGCGCCAGCAGGCGCAGGAACTGGCGGTTCATCTTCCAGTCGATGCTCTTTGTAATGCCGACGCAGTCGGCGTCAATCGCGAAGAATGCCCCATGCTGCGGCAGCCGGAAGGCCAGCGTGTTGACCCCCATAACCAGCGTGCGTCCCCAATCGAAGCCGCTGGTGTCGTCGCCGCTGCGGTGCATGTGCAGAATTCCGGCCGCCAGGTGCCCGACCACGTTGCAGCCGATCAGCACAGCGCCGTTTGCATTTTCCCGAATGACCCGGTACATGGCGAGGATTGCCTCGGCATTGGTTTTGCTCCGATCGTGCCACGCCCAGTTGTCGGGTATGTGCATGAGGTCAATCGGCTCCATGAAAAAGCGGCCGAGGGCGTCAATCGTGGCAAAATCGAACTTCACCAGCTCGTATCCCCAGGAGGTTACGCGGTTCACATCCTCCGCAATCAGCTCCAGCACCTCCGGCTCGGTGATGTCGAGGACGCGGCGATCCCGCTCGCAGCGCAGACGGCCGGGCAGAAACATCTCGTACGACTCGATCGGGCGGATCCAGATGCCCGGCCGGACGCCGCGCTTTTTCATCTCGGCCGCGAGTCCCGGCATGTCGGGAAAACGGATGTTGCCGCAGTCATACGGACGCCCGGCCGCTCCGTGCGCCAAGGAGAGCGGCTGCCAGCAGTCGTCGATCACCATATACGGCCGGTTCTCCAGCCCCTTTGTCAATTCAACCAGCAGGTCGGTGTCCCGCAGAATCTCCTCCTGCGAGGAGTTGCCGTAAGCGTAGTACCAGTTGTTGCTGCCGTATACCGGCGCGTCGGGCAGCACCGGCTTTTCGCACATGGCGTGGCAGAAGCGCTTTGCAAAGGCAAAGGCGCTCTCCCCCTCCAGGGAGGTGTCACTGACCAGCGTCGCCGTCTCCAGCTGCCGGCCGGAGAGGATAACCCCGCGGCCTCCGCAGCGGACATCGACCCACATGGTCACACCCTGCCGGTCGGTGTTCCAGGAGACAAAGGCGTTCGGCCCGGTTTTCACGCCGAAACCGACCGTCTCCTTCTCATCCGAGGCGAGAAAGTACCAGGGCAGAATGCGGTGCGGCACAAAGCCTCGCCACTCCAGATTTCCGTAAGCCCGCTCGAACGCGTCGCCTAAAAATCTGGTATCCTTTTTAAAGCTGCCGTTCCAGCGCAGCTTGCAGTATTTGACCGGTGTCTGATCGGCGGTCAGCATCAGGCGGCCGTCCGTAATCTCCAGCGCAATATCCTCCGCCGCAAAGCGGCTGCCGCTTTGCGCTGCAGAAAGGGTACCCCCTTCGGTCAAAAACTGCACCCGGTCGGGCAGCGCAAAAATATTTATATCGGTAATCATTTGCAATCTTCCTTCCCCAACACGCAAAGCCGAATGCAGTCTGCCTCGCGCTTTTTCACAAATGCCATTATAGCGATCCCTTTTCGGAAAATCTACCGCAAATGGGGAAGAAGTCAAAATCGTACATTTTTTTGTCAATTTCCTGACAGAATCGTGCAAAAGAAAAAGGCCTGCGCCCCTTTTGCAATCGCAAAGAAGCACAGGCAGCCTTCATATCCGCAGCTCGACGGCGTGGGCGATACCGGGAATGCTTTCCCCCTGCTGGCTGGAGGTGGTCGACATCAGCGCCCCCGTTGCGCAGAACAGCACCCGCCGCAGCTCTCCCTTTTTCATGCGGCCGAGGATGTCGCTGCACAGCACGCTGGCCGAACAGCCGCAGCCCGAGCCTCCGGCGTGCACATCCTGCTTTTTGCGGTCGAAGATCATGAGGCCGCAGTCATTGTGCCGCGGCGCAATGTCCAGCCCCTCCCTTTGCAGCAGCTCATAGAGCAGCTCCGACCCGACCTGCCCCAGGTCGCCGGTCGCAATGAGGTCATAGTCGGACGGCCTTGCGCCGCTTTGCCGGAGGTGTGCGGAGATCGTGTCGGATGCGGCGGGCGCCATGGCGGCCCCCATGTTGTTGGCGTCCTTTACCCCGAGGTCGACGATCTTCCCGATGGTGAAGCTGTGGACGTACGGCGCGCCCCCGGTCGAGGCCAAAATCACCGCTCCCGACCCGGTGACCGTCCACTGGGCGGTCGGCGGACGCTGGCCGCCGTACTCGAGCGGGAGGCGAAACTGCCGCTCGGCCGAGCAGAAATGGGAGGAGGTAACCGCCGCTGCCCGTTTTGCCGCGCCGCTGTCGACAAACTGCGCCGCCATCGAGAGGCTGAGCGCCATGGTCGAGCAGGCGCCGTACAGCCCGATCAGCGGAATCCCAAAATCCCGCAGGCCAAAGGAGCTGCTGATGCACTGGTTGAGCAGGTCTCCCGCAAAGACGCAGTCGATGTCGGCATTTTGCAGCGCCGCCTTGTGAATGGCGGTCCGCAGGGCGGCTTTCTGCAGCTCGCTTTCGGCCTTTTCCCACGACGGCTTGCCGAGGGTGTTGTCCTCGTTTACCTCATCGAAAAGCGCGCCGAGCGGCCCTTCGCCCTCTTTTTTTCCCACGACCGAGGCATAGGCGATCACCGCCGGCCGGTTTTTCAGTTCAACTGTCTGCATAAAGCGCCTCCCCTTTTTTAAAACAGCGAGATGATCCAGAGGATCACCCCATAGAGGAAGGAGGCCAGAAACCCGAAGGTCAGCACCGGCCCGGCGATGGTAAAAATTTTGGCGCCAATGCCGGTGACGTGCCCCTCCGCCTTGAACTCGATCGCCGGAGAGACCACCGCGTTGGCAAAGCCGGTGATGGGTACGAGGGTTCCCGCGCCGGCGTGCTTGGCCAGCTTTTCATACCAGCCGAGGCCGGTGAACAGCGCCGACAGAAAAACCAGCGTCACCGGGACGGCCATTTTGACCTGATCCTCCGATAAGGTCCACATGTTATAGAGGTCGGACAGCGCCTGTCCCAGACAGCAGATCAGCCCCCCGACCACAAAGGCGATCAGCAGATCCTTCGCCTTTGGCGAGGGGGGAGAGGCCTTTTGAACCATGGTATCATATTGTTTTTTACTGACTTTCATGAAAGCAACAACCGTCCCTTCTTTGTTCGCGGCAAGCGTGAAAAGGCGCTGCACCTGCTGCGGGGCATATGAACGCCCATAAAGATACGGTATTATTTTGCATGAGAGAGGGGTGGATTATTCCTGCTTTTATGAGGGAACTGCCGGATTTTCATCGGGAGAATGGAACGACACATTTTTGAAAAATACACAGTACCGAGAAAAAAGAGTCTTACAGAAAGGGCTCCGACAGATTGATGATCTCTATCCCCAGCTCTTGTGCGTATAAAAAGGTCTTGTACGCGCCGTTAGAAGGGTGATCGACATAGCAGATGGCGCAGTCGCTCGACTCTACCATAATCCGGTTGCGCTTGGGAATGCCGTAGCGGGGCTGGCAATGCTCCAGCCGCGGGTCCAGACGTATTTCATCATAATGTGCGGGATCATATCGGGTAAATCCATCATAAATCATCAGTACATTGCGAATTTGAGGCAGCCCGGTTTTTTTGCCAGTAAGCAAACACGCCTGCGCCGATGAAATCAAATTCCCTCATGCCGCCAGACAGAAAGTCAACGACGCCGCGTTCGGCCATACGGTAAATCTGCGATTCTACCGCATAGACGACGGATTTGTTATAGGGTTGGTTGTGGCCAATAAAACAACAGGTTTTCAAATCCT
>UQRS01000019.1 GCA_900543525.1 uncultured Oscillospiraceae bacterium | reverse complement strand
GGCCGTTTTTTTATTTTTTACCGCATTTTAAAGAGGGTATACGCACAAAATAATTCTGTCCAAGGTTCACGATTTTTCGAACGCTTCCAAAGAGGCGAAAATCAAGTCCAGCTCGTCCGCCCAACCGTCCAGCGGGTCGGTCGCGCCTCCGTTTACGCTTTTGTGCAGATTGGAGCAAAACTCCTCTCCCCATGCGAAGAGGTCGCCGATCGAGATGTCCGCGCCCGCCTCCCCGCAAGCGGCGCAGAATGCCGCCGCAGGATCGTCCGCCGTTTTGCAGTCCAGAAGCCGCCGGCGCAAAGCGGCGTCGGTTTTTGCCCGTTCCAGCAGCGCGTAAAGCTTAAAATCCATACCGAATTCCCTTCTTTGGAATTTTTATAAAAATCGCGGTTATAATACTAAAAATCAATATTGGAGGTAACGAAAAGTGCAAAAGATAAAAACCATACTCATCGCCGTTCTGGCCGTCCTTGCGATCGCCACCATGACCGGCTGCAAAAGCAACACCGGCAGCGTAAGCAGCGGAGGCTCCTCCGGCACCGGATCGACCGCGTCCGCTTCCAGCCACACGTCGTCGGAAAGCGGCAGCTCATCCCACGCGGATGAAAGCGGCGGCATCGTCTCCGGTACGATGAGCACGGCCGAAGGGGTTGTTTCCGGCACGATGAGCACAGCAGAGGGCGTTGTTTCTGCAGTTGTCTCGGACGTAAAATAAGGCCTTTCCCACAAAAGGCAGCGCGGCGGCGGGACTTCACCCCCGCCGTTTACATAAAATGTTTAACGTGCAACAGTGTCACTTCGAGAGATTCCCGAGCAATTCGGCAATATCCGAGCAGCTTCGACCGACCCGCTCGACAATTTCCGGCCGGCCGGAGGCCATAGCATACCCCTCAAACTCCAGCAGCATGCCGAGGTCGTTGAAATTGTCCCCCACCGTCACCACGCGCTTGGGCTTTCCGCCCTCTATAAACGCCAGATACTCCCGCAGTCCGGCAGGCTTGGAAACGCCGGCCGGCACAATGTCGACGCAGGTGCCGTTGTTGAAGGCGGAGAGCCATTTGCCGTACCGGAGGTTGACCTGCGCCGCAAATTCGGCGGCGTCGGCTTCATTTCCGATATTGCAGTCAACCTGATTGAACTGCCGAATCCGGTCGAGGTGATGCACATGGATGTACTCCTCCTCCCCGATGCCGTCCCCTTCGGTTTTATCGGCGTTCCGGCCGTAAATGGCGAGGAAGTGGGTTTGATCCACTGTGATGGCGGCATAGAGCCCGCCCACACTGATGATAAACGGGATCAGGGTTTCCAGTACCTCTCCCGGGCAGTAATGCCGCCGGAGGAGCCGCTCCCCCTCATACAGCACCGCGCCGTTGTTGCAGATCAAAAAATCATAGTCGGAGAAATCCACCCGATCAAGCTCCCGCAAAAAGCCGGAGTAGCCGCGGCCGGTTATAATGCCGAAGCGGTTTCCCGCCCTCCGGAAGGCGGAGATGGCGGCTCTGTCCGCCTCGCTGATGCTTTCCCCTCTGCGGAGGGTTCCGTCATAATCACTCGCCAGAATATACATGTATGCATCCTCTCCTTGAACCGTACAGAGGGGCGCTTCGCCCTCCCCAAAAAGCATGCCGCAGTCGCAGGTGTTATGTAAACCGCACAATTTCCCGCAAAGCACCTGCGGCCGTTGTCCGTTTTTCCGAACGGCACCAGGCGGACGTGAGCAGGAGAAAACGGACCGGCAGGACACAAAGCGCCCGTTTGTTTACAAACAAACACGCGGTACAGCCCGGACAGGCCGCACCGCGTGTTTTATCTTTTCTGCAAAACCGGCAAAGCCGCCAACAGAATATTCGTGCAAAGCACAAAATGTAAAATAAACTCAGATGCCGATTTCCGACGCGATGGCATACAGCTCGTTATCAAACGGCTTGGTCATGGCCAGCGCCTCATAAATATCGCAGTCGATAATCGCGTCGTTTTTGTAGCAGACAACCCGGTTGCCGATGTCCTGACTCAGCAGTTCGACCGCCTTATGCCCCATCTGGCTTGCCCGGACGCGATCCATTACGGTCGGGCTGCCGCCGCGCTGCACATGGCCGAGGACGGTCGCCCTCGACTCAATGCCGGTGAGCGCCTCAATCTCCTTCGCGATCTGGTCGACCTTGCCGACACCCTCCGCCACGACGATGATAAAATGCTTTTTGCCCGAAAGCTGGGTCTGCCGCATTTTGGCCACAACGTCCTTTTCAAGGTCGAACGGCACCTCGGGTACGAGGATGCTGGTCGCGCCGACCGCAACGCCGGTCTGGAGTGCAAGGTATCCGGCCCGACGACCCATAACCTCCACCACGGAACAGCGCTCGTGCGACTGGGTCGTGTCGCGGAGTTTATCCACCATCTCCATCGCGGTGTTCATCGCGGTGTCAAAGCCGATGGTGTAATCGGTCGAGCTGATGTCGTTGTCAATCGTGCCGGGAATGCCGACACAGGGAACCCCGCGCAAAGACAGGTCGCGCGCGCCGCGGTAAGAGCCGTCGCCGCCAATGACAACGACCCCGTCAATCCCATGCCGATGGCAGGTGTTCATTGCCTTCTGCATGCCTTCCTCGGTCTTGAACTCTGGGCTGCGGGCGGTGTAGAGAATTGTGCCGCCCCTGTGGATAATATCCGAAACCGAGCGGAGGTTCATCTCCTCCACCTCGTCGTCGATCAGGCCGTTATAGCCGCGCTTGATTCCGTAAACCTTGATTCCCTTTGCGATGGCCGAACGGACAACCGCACGAACGGCCGCGTTCATGCCCGGGGCGTCGCCGCCGCTGGTCAAAACGCCGATACACTTTACATCCATATTTCAAAAGCCTCCTACAAAAATGCTTTCTGCTTATCTGCAAAAAGATGGAAATCCCGACAGAATCCATTCTTTTTTTCAATAGATTCTACAACTTCCACCAAATATAATAATACTCCAAATTTCACTTCTGTCAAGGGGAAAGATCGGAGAATCTGCAATTTCCACAAATTTATAAAAACACCGGCTACAGCATCTTCACATTTTCATCGCCGAGAAGGCCGGCAAGCGCCCGCACAAGGCCTGGATCGTCGGCGACCCATTTCTCCCGCGGGGCGAGGTATTTCTTCCCCTCCTCCGTGCAGAAGATGTAGAGGGGCTTCTCCCCCCCGCTTTGCGAGAGAAGCGGCTCAATCTGCCGGTAGGCGGCCGACGAAAGGCTCGGGATCCGGAGGTAAAGGCCGGGCTTTCCGGCCGGCGCTTTTGCCGCGGCTGAGGGCGCTTCGGCCGCCGGCTGATATGCACAGACGCGGTCGCAGACAATCTCATTTTCCCGGTCGTCGCGCAGGGTAACCCGCCCGTCGAACCGCAGAATTTTACCCGAGGTCAGCAGATGCATACTCTCCCCCAAAACCTTCGGAAAAAGCAGCACACTGACCGAACCGAACCTGTCCTCCGCTGTGACAAAGGCCATGGTGTCGTTGCTTTTGGTCAGCTTCTTCTTCACACGGCCGACCATGGCGCAGAGGCTGACCCGCTGGTTATCCGAAACGTTTGCCATTTCTCCGGCCACATCAATCGTGCGGACACCCCCCTGCTTCTTCGGAATGGGAGGCACCTTCTCCATCGGATGGCCGGAGAGATACATCCCGACCGTTTCCTTCTCCATCTCCAGCCGCTCCAGCAGAGAGGGCGGCTCGGCCGGCGGCAGGGTGTAGGCCGGCTCGGCCTCCCCCTCGAGGTCGAAGAGACCGAGCTGCCCCGACGCCCGGCTGCGATGCCTGGACTCCAGCTCGGCCAGGAGGGTCGGAATCCCCTCCAGCATCTGGTTGCGGTTGGCGTCCAGCCCGTCGAGGCAGCCGGCCTTGATCAAGCTTTCCAGCGCGCGGCGGTTCAGCTCGCGGCCGAACATGCGGTCGCAAAAATCGTAAAAGGAGGCATATTTTCCACCCGCCTTCCGCTCGGCGATCAGCCGCTCCAGCAGCCCGACGCCGAGATTTTTGACCGCCAGCAGGCCAAAGCGAATGTCCTCCCCCTCCGGCACAAAGCCGGTCGCGCTGTAGTTCACGTGCGGCGGCAGCACCTTGATTCCGAGGCGGGCGCACTCAGCCGAATAGGCGGCGATTTTGGGGGCGTAATCCAGCACGCTGGTCATCAGCGCAGCCATGAAGGCCTGCGGATAATGGCACTTGAGATACGCCGTGCGATAGGCGATAAATACATAAGCGGCGGCGTGTGCCTTGTTGAAGGCGTAGGAACTGAAGGCGGACATTTCCTCAAAAATCTGCTCGGCGATTTTTTGCGGAATGCCGTTGCCGATACAGCCGATGCAGCCGTCCTCCCCCTCCTCGCCGAAGATGAAGGCCTTCCGCTCGTTTTGGAGAACTTCATGCTTCTTTTTCGCCATGGCGCGGCGCACCAGATCCGCCCGGCCGAGGGAATAGCCCGCAAGGTCGCGGAAAATCTGCATGACCTGCTCCTGATAAACGATGCAGCCGTAGGTAACCTCCAAAATCGGCCGGAGAGCCGGCGTCAGGTAGGTAATATCCTCCGGATGATGGCGATTGTGAATATACTTGGGGATGGATTCCATCGGCCCCGGCCGATACAGCGAGGTGATGGCGATCAGATCCTCCAGCCGGTCGGGGCGGAAGGTATGCAGCACCGAGCGGATGCCGCCCGATTCAAACTGAAACACGCCGTCGGTATACCCCTCGCTCATCATCGAGAAGGTTGCGGTGTCGTCCATCGGAATGGCCTCGATCGAAAAATCCGGCTGATTTTCCCGGATCATCTTTTCGGCGTCGGCCAGCACGGTCAGGTTGCGCAGCCCGAGAAAATCCATTTTCAAAAGTCCTAAGCTTTCAAGCGCGGTCATGGTGTACTGGGTCACCACGGCATCCTCGTTTTTGGAAAGCGGGACATAGTCGGTAACCGGTCGGTCGGTGATGACCACACCGGCCGCGTGGGTGGAGGCGTGGCGCGGCATGCCCTCTGCCTTGCGCGCCATGTCGATGAGCGTCTTTACCTCCGGATCGGCGTCATAAGCCGCCCGAAGCTCGCTCCCCTCCCCCATCGCGCGGTCGATCGTGATGCCGAGGTTGTGGGGAATCATCTTGGCCACCCGATCGCAGAAAGCGTACGGGTATCCCAGCGCCCGGCCGACATCCCGGACGGCTGCCCGCGCGGCCATGGTGCCAAATGTCACAATCTGCGCCACATGGTCGGCGCCGTATTTGCGAATGACATAATCAATTACCTCCTGCCGACGGATGTAGCAGAAGTCAATGTCAAAGTCCGGCATGCTGACTCGCTCAGGGTTCAGGAACCGCTCAAAAATCAGGTTGTATTTGATCGGGTCGATGCCGGTGATCCCGATGCAGTAGGCGCAGAGGCTCGCCGCGCCCGAGCCTCTCCCCGGCCCGACCGAGATGCCCTGCGATTTTGCATAGTTTACATAATCTCCGACAATCAGGTAGTAGTCGGTATACCCCATTTTGTCGATGACCGACAGCTCATACTCCAGCCGGTCGATCAGCGCAGGATCGGGATTCTCTCCATAAATCCGGTGCAGGCCGTCATAGCAGAGGTTTCTGAAATAGGTCAGGTGATCCTGATCTCCAATATCGAAATAGGGCAGCTTGATCTTGCCGAACTCGAGCGTGACGCTGCAGCGTTCGGCAATGCGGGCGGTGTTCTCTATCGCCTCGGGACAGGCGGGAAAAAGCGCCGCCATCTCCTCCCCGGATTTCAGATAAAATTCGTTCCGCTTCGGGAGGAGCGGATTGTCCTCATCCACCGTCTTGGCCGTCTGGATCGAGATCAGCACCTTCTGAAGCATGAAATCCTCCGGCGCGAGGTAATGGACGTCGTTGGTCGCCACCAGCGGAATCGAAAGCTCCTTTGACAACCGCAGGAGGCCGGCGTTCACCTCCGCCTGCTCCGGCAGGCCGTGATCCTGCAGTTCGAGATAAAAATGCTCCGGCCCGAAAACCTCCGCAAACCATTCCGCCGACGCCCGCGCACCGGCAAAATCTCCCCGCTGCAAAGCCCGCGGAATCTCCCCCGCGAGGCAGGCGGACAGGGCAATCAGCCCCTCATGATACTGCTCGAGCAGCGCCTTATCCACCCGCGGCTTGCTGTAAAACCCTTCCGTAAACCCGGCCGAGACCAGCTTCATCAAATTCTGATACCCCCGGTTATTTTCGCACAAAAGGACAAGGTGGGTGTAGTTGCCCTCAACCTCCCGTACCCGGTCATGGCGGCTGTGCGGCGCGACATAAACCTCGCACCCGATGATCGGCTTGATCCCGGCCTCCAGCGCCTTTTTGTAAAAATCCACCACGCCGTACATGACCCCGTGGTCGGTGATCGCCACCGCCGTCTGCCCGACTGCTTTCAGGCGCGCAAACAGATCATCCAGACGGCAAGCCCCATCCAGCAGGCTATATTCGGTATGCAAATGCAGATGGACAAAATCCTCCGGCTTCATGGAGCCGCCTCCTTTCCAAACGGACGTACGGCAGGGATGCCCGCGGTCGAGTCACCCCGGCATTTTAGGTTTACATAATGTTGGATTTATCTATACCAATAACAGGCCTCTCATCAAAAAGCGTAACATCAGTGGCGGGAGATGGGTTACTCTCCTTCCCCGCGCAGCCGGCGCTCCTCCTCCGCGATGCGGCAGAGGCGGGCCAGCCGATGATTCAGCCCCGAGCGGGTGACCGGCTCGGCGCAAAGGGCGGCCAGGTCGCGCAGGGACAGCTCGGGATTCTGAAGGCGAAGCTCGGCCGCCTCCCGCAGCTCGGGCGACAGCTCCTCCAGCAGGCCGTGCGACCAGAGGAAGCGGGCTGCCTCCACCTGCGGGGCGGCGGCGGCGATCGTCTTGCCGATGTTGGCGACCTCCGCATTTGTCAGGCGGTTGGCCCGGTTGCGGAAATCCTTGTACACCTTGATCTGCATCAGCTCCAGCGTCATGTTGGCGCCCCCCATCAGGGTCAGCAGATCCTCGATCTGGCCGCTCTCTTTAAAATAGACGACGGCGCATTTTCCGCGCGCCGTCACCCCGGGGGCAAAACCGTGATCGGACAGCAGCCGCCGCAGCTCCTCCCCCAAAAAAGCGTCGGGCGTGCAGAACTCCAGATGATATTCCTTCGTCGGGTCGGCAATGCTGCCGCAGGCCAGAAACGCTCCGCGCAAAAAAGCGCCCGCGTCTGCGTCGGTCTCTACCATTTCCGGCAGGATGGCAAACCGCTCATCCCGCCGGGTGTAGCCGAAGAGGTGCAGAATTTTCGCCCGATCGGCGGCAGAGGGCACGCTGACGCAGAGCAGCTCTTTCCGGCTGCCGGACTGCACCACGCGGGTCGACACATCGGCCGTCAGCCGCAGCAGCCGCGCATAGCGGAGGGCGACCTCCTCATGCTCGGTGAGGATGGAAAGATTCTCAAAAGAAAACCCCCGGCTGTACAGCAAAAGTCCGTAGCATTCGGCAGGCTTTTGTGAGCCGGAGGGACGAACCTGGCAGAGTTCGTTTTTCAAATCCGAGGAAAAGGACAAACCTTTTCACTCCCTTACTTTTATTTATTCCCCAAGCGCTTCATCCAAAGTGATGGGAAGTTTTTCACGCTGTATACCGCTGCCTATATCTTGCTGATGTCGCGGTGATTGACGCTGGTGCGGTATCCTTTTTCGATAAAATGCTTATAGGTCAGTTCGGCAAAGGTGACCGAGCGGTGCTTGCCGCCGGTGCAGCCCATGGCGATGATCAGCTGGCTCTTCCCCTCGTCGCAGTAAAGTGGCAGAGCATAGTCCAGCAAATCCAAAAGCCGCCTGGCGAACTCCTGACTCTGCGGATATTTCATCACATATTCCCGGATCGGGGCGTCGAGGCCGGTGAGCGGCCGCAGCTCGCTGACATAATAGGGGTTGGGAAGGCAGCGAACATCAAAAACCAGATCCGCCTCCAGCGCGGGGCCATATTTGAACCCAAAGGACATCACCTGAATATTCAAGCCCTTTTTGGTATCTCCAAGGAAGATATCGGTAATCTGCTTTTTCAGCTGACCGGCCGTCGTCTGCGACGTGTCGAGGATATAATCCGCGCGCGCATAGACCGATTTAAGCATGCGGCGCTCCTCCTCCACCGCGGCGAGGACCGAAGGATACCCGAGCGGATGCTTGCGCCGCGTCTCCTTATAGCGGCGGACAGCCACCTCATCCGAGACGTTGAGAAAAAGAATCTTGTAATCGTATCCGTCCGCCTGCAGCTGGTCGAGGACCTTATCCATGTCGTTGAATTCTTCCCCCACGCGGACATCGGTGATGATGGCGATTTTGGAAAGCTGCCCCTCGCTCTTTTTGCAAATATCGGCAAAAACCGGCAGCATTTTCGGCAGCATGTTGTCGACGCAATAGTAGCCGATATCCTCCAGCGCGTTAGCCGCGGTGGATTTTCCGGCGCCCGACATTCCCGTTACGATCAGCAGTTCCATTCTTCTCCCCATTCCTTCATCACAAACGCTGCAAAAGAGCAATCAAAAAATCCTGCGGACCATCGTCCGCAATCCCAAAAGCGGTCGGAGGTTTGCCGATCATCCGGCATTTTCCTGCACTATCTTCCGATCGTTTTGATTTCGGTTTCCAGCCGGATACTGGTCCGCACGAACACCTCGTTTTGAATATGCGCGCAGAGCGCCCGCACATCCGAGCAGGTCGCGCCGCCACGGTTGATGATAAAACCGGCGTGCTTCTCGCTGACCTGCGCGCCGCCGATTGTATATCCTTTGAGGCCGCACTGCTCAATCAAAGTCCCAGCAAAATTTCCGGGCGGCCGCTTGAACACGCTGCCGGCGCTGGGATATTCAAGCGGCTGCTTCTCCCTCCGCCGGTTCAAAAGGTCATCCATCACCCGGCGGATTTCCTCCGGGTCGCCCGGCTCCAGCCGCAGCTTGAGAGAGAGGATAACCTCCCCCGAGTCGGTGTAGGCGCTGCGGCGGTAACCGAGCGCCAGCGCCTCCCCCTCCCGCACGGCGACCGTGCCGTCGGGTGCGACATGCCGGCAGGAAACCAGCACCGCCTTCATCTCCGAGCCGTAGGCGCCGGCGTTCATGTAGGCGGCGCCGCCGGCCGTACCGGGTATGCCCCAGGCAAACTCCATCCCGGTCAGAGAATGATCCAGCGCCGCGCTGCAAACGCGCGACAGTTTGACGCCCGCGCCGCAGATCATCTCGGTCGCACCCTCCATCTGCAGATCGGAGAGGCCGCCGCCGACATGGATAACCGCCCCTTCAACGCCGAGATCGGAAACCAGCAGGTTGGAGCCGTTGCCGAGGATGGTAAAGGGAACCTCCCATTTATGGCAGGCTTCAATCAGGCTGATCAGGGTCGCTTCGTTGGCCGGCTCCAAGAACAGGTCGGCCGGGCCGCCGATTTGGAAGGAGGTGTGCCGCCGCATCGGCTCCATCTCCCGGCAGACGCAGCCAAGCTCGGCCGCATAGGTTTTCAGCGCAGTGTATTCCGACAATCCGTTTCACTCCAACAACAGTTATTCGTACAGCTTGTAAAGGCAGGCCGCCCCGATGATACCCGCATCGTTGCCCAGCTCGGCCTTTTTAATCACGGTCTGCTTGTCACTATGTTTGCTGAACCGATTCTCCTCCACATAAGCGCGGATCGGCTTCAGAAGATTCTCCCCCTCGGCCGAGATACCGCCGCCGATACACAGAATTTCCGGCTGGAAGATATTGATGACGTTGGTAATGCCGCAAGCGATGTACTCGATATATTTCTCAGTTACTGCGCGGCCGGCCGCGTCATCCGCCCGCATCGCGTCAAAGGCGGTCAGGCCGTTGACCTTATCCAGGCTTCCGGCAATCTCCCACATTTTCGAGTCGGGGTGCGCCTCCATAGCCTCCCTGGTCTGACGGATCAGCCC
This sequence comes from uncultured Oscillospiraceae bacterium, assembly GCA_900543525.1. Classification (GTDB taxonomy): domain Bacteria; phylum Bacillota; class Clostridia; order Oscillospirales; family Acutalibacteraceae; genus UQRS01. The sequence goes on along the minus strand of UQRS01000019.1, from coordinate 19,107 downwards.
GGTCGCGGAGGCGTATGCCTCCCAGCAGCCCTTGCGGCCGCAGGTGCAGCGAACGCCGTCATCCACGATCACGATGTGGCCAAGCTCCGCGCCGGCGAAATTCATACCCGAGAAAATCTTCCCGTCGATGATCACGCCGCCGCCGACGCCGGTTCCCAGCGTAATGGCGATGAAGTCCTTTGTCCCGACGCCGCAGCCGGCCAAAAACTCGCCATAGGCGGCAACGTTGGCGTCGTTGTTGATATAGACATCCTTGCCAAAATGTGCTTTCAGCATATCCGCAATCGGGGCGTTGTGGAACTCCAGATTATTGGAGAAACCGATGATCCCCGTTTCCGGATCGACGGTGCCGGGCGCGCCCACACCGATGCTGTGAATATCCTCAAGGGAAAGACCGGCGTCCTCTACCGCGGCCTTTCCGGCGATATACATATCCTCCGCAATTTCCGCAGCGGGACGGGGCGCGCGGGTTTTTACCTTGCCACGGCCGATAATCTCAAACTTTTCATTGACAACGCCGGCGGCAATGTTGGTGCCGCCAAGATCAATTCCAAGATAATACATTTTCAAATAACCTCCAAAAATTTATTCGTGGGTGTCCCAATCGGTATCGTGCGGAACAGCCTCAAAGTCCTCCGTCATGCCGAGCTTTTTAAGCAGCTCCTGCGCGGCGTTATAGCCCATCTTCTTCTGCCGGTTGTTCATGGCGGCAACCTCAATAATCACAGCGAGGTTGCGGCCCGGTTTGACCGGAATGGTTACCGACGGAATCTCCATATCGAGGATGGTTGTGGTCTGTTCCTCCAGCCCCATGCGGTCGTACACCTTCTCGGCATCCCATTGCTCCAGATTGATGATCAAATCAATTTTTTCGGTCATCTTGACCGCGCCCATACCAAAAATCCGTCGGGCATTGATAATTCCTATTCCGCGCAGCTCGATAAAATGCCGGATATTTTCCGGCGCCGAGCCGACCAGCGATTTGGAGGAGACCCGGCGGATCTCCACCGCGTCGTCGGCAATCAGCCGATGGCCGCGCTTGACAAGCTCAATCGCCGTCTCGCTTTTACCGACGCCACTCTCCCCCAGGAGGAGGATACCCTCGCCGTAAACCTCCACCAAAACGCCGTGCCGGGTAATCCGGGGCGCCAGATGGACGTTGAGGTAGGCGATCAGAGCGGAAATGAAGGAGGAGGTCGCGTCATCCGTGCGCAGCAGAGGAACCTTGTGCTTGCGCGCCGATTCGATCATCACGGTCGAAACCGGAAGCCCGCGGGTGATGATCACAGCCGGCGGCTCTGCCGCCATCAGGGCGTCAATCCGGCGAAGATAGTCATTCTCGTCAAATTTGTAAAGAAAGCTGTCCTCGCTCTTCCCGATCACCTGGATACGATCGTTGTCGAAAAACTCATAATACCCGCTGAGCTGCAGGCCGGGACGGTTGGTCTCCGCCGTGGAGACGAAGAGTTCATCCGGGTTTTTGGGCATTACAATGGATTCGAGCGAAAATTCCTTCATAATGCGCGAGAGGGAAACCGAATATGGCGTTTTCAAAATCAAGAACACTCCCCACATATAAGCAAATCGCAGCGGCGGCGCAGGCTTTGCGCACGGCGCAGAAAAGCCGCGATTTAATCAAGAATATTATACTACATATGAATAAATTTGGAAAGAGCTTTTTGCGGGAAAAGGCAAGGTTTTTATCAGGCGGCTGTTTTCAGCCGGAGACCCGCCTCCTCCGCTCCCGGCGGTGCACCGGTCAGTGCGGCCGCATCCTCCGCCGTGCAGATAGAGAAAAGCCGGTCGTTTTTCAAAAAAGCATGCGGCAAGTATAGAGAAACCCCCGTCGCTAAAAAGGCGGAAGCCGCAGGCCTCAACGCGCCGCCCCCTTTTCTGCGGCCGCACGCCGATACGCCAAAACGAAAGCCCTCATGCTTCCAGCACACGCTGCAAGGCAGCGCGAAAAACCTCGGCGGTGAAGCCGCAATACGGTGGGACGGCAGTGTACACGTGTGCCGGCACGCCGAGGCTCCGAAACGAAAGCCCTCACACCTCCAGCACACGCTGCAAGGCAGCGCGAAAGGCCGCGTCCTGCGCCGGCGTGCGCTTTGCAGGGCCTTTCAGCCGACCGCCGGCCCGCCGGATTTTTTTGGAAATATGCCGCACCTCCAAAAGCGCGGAGATATTCTGATCATCATACTCCCGCCCATTTTGGTTCAGGGCGCGCGCCCCTTTGGCAAGGCACATTGCAGCGAGACCATAATCCTGCGTCACCGCCACGTCTCCCCTTTGCAGGAGGTTGACCAGCGCAAAGTCCACGCTGTCCGCCCCTTTGGAGACGGTGATGGTCCGCGCCCCTTCCCGCACCAGCTCGTGCGAGGTATCACAAAGTATGATGCACTCCACTCCGGCAGCGGCGCAAACCTGCAGAGTAATATCCACCACCGGGCAGCCGTCGGCGTCGATCAAAACACGCATATTGCTTTTCTCCCCCCCTCTCGCTCCCACCGGAGAACAGCAGCCGCTTTTCCCGGGAAAAGCAGGAAGCCTTTATCTTTATGGCATGGAAAAAGGCACGGCCAGAACAGCCGTGCCTTGCAGAAGATAAAACGCGCTTATTTCCAAAGAGAAATCATGTTGGCAACCAGTACCAGCACCACAAACAAAATGGCAAACCATTTGGTCCAGCGTGCCAGAGAAGCGTCCAGCGTCCTTGCCTTCCCCTTGGACAGGAAGGTGTCGGCGCCGCCGGCAATTGCACCGCTGATTCCGGCGCGGCGGCCCTGCTGCAGCAAAACAATCGCAATAATCACAATCGAAAGAAGTCCGATTACAATGCCCACAATAATTTCGGCAACACCCATGTCGTCACCTCCACAAAAATTCTTTGAAGTCCAAAATATTATAGCACATACGGAAAGAAAATGCAAGATTTTTATTCCAACTGCAAAAAATTCTTTCACAAACGCCAAAATTCATCTCGCATTTTCGGCATCTTCAGCCCTTCAGGCGGCAAAAGTCAAATCAAACCGGGTGTACCTTGTTCGGAATATCGGCATGATCGCCGTCCACTTTGTAGAGCCGGTTGTTGCGGTTTTCAAAGAACTTGACCGCGACCTGACCGAACTGCGCATAGGAGAGGACATCCTCCTCCTGCACGGCCCACTGCTTGACCTCTTCACGCAGGGAGTCCAGCTCGGGCTTGAGCAGATCGGCCGGACGGCACTCGATCGGCTTTTCATCCCCGATGATCTGCTTGCGGAAAGCCGGATCAATCGGCACCGGCGTTTTGCCGTATTCGCCTCTGACAAGGCCCTTGAATTCCTTGGTGACCATCTTGTACCGCTCGCCGCCAATGATGTTAAAGACCGCCTGCGTACCCACGATCTGTGATGACGGGGTAACCAGCGGCGGGTAGCCGCAATCCGCACGGACGCGCGGCACCTCGGCCAACACCTCGGGCAGCTTGTCCTCCTTCCCCGCCTGCTTAAGCTGGGAGAGAAGGTTGGAGAGCATACCGCCCGGCACCTGATAAATCAGCGCCTTGGCGTCGCTGGCCAGCATCTTCGGATTCAGCAGACCCTCGGCCAGATATTTCTCACGCAGGGTGGAAACATACTTCGCAATTTCGTCCAGCGCCTCCAGATTCAGGCCGGTGTCATATTCGGTACCGGCAAGGGCAGCTACCATCGACTCAGTCGCCGGGTGAGAGGTTCCCATCGCCAGCGGAGACATAGCGGTATCCACCACATCCGCGCCGGCCTCAATCGCCTTCAACAGCACCATCGACGCCAAACCGGAGGTGTAGTGGGTGTGCACCTGCACCGGAAGCTTGGAAGCCTTCTTCACCGCTTTTACCAGATCGCCGACATAGTAGGGGGTCAAAAGGCCGGCCATATCCTTAATGCAGATCGAGTCCGCACCGGCATCTGCCAGACGGCGGGCATAATCGGCGTAGTAATCCAGCGTGAAAACGTCCCCGGTGGTGTAGGAGATAGCCGCCTGCATATGGGCGCCCTCCTTCTTGGCCGCCTTGATGGCCGTTTCCAGGTTGCGGATATCGTTCAGCGCGTCAAAGATACGCAGGATATCAATTCCGTTGGCCACCGATTTTTGCACAAAATACTCCACTACGTCGTCGGCATAGTGGCGGTAGCCCAGCATATTCTGCCCGCGGAAAAGCATTTGCAGCTTGGTGTTCGGGCACTCCCTCCGCAGGATGCGCAGACGCTCCCACGGATCCTCATCCAAAAAGCGCAGGCAGGCGTCAAAGGTCGCTCCGCCCCAGCACTCCAGCGAGTGAAAACCGATTTTGTCCAGCATGGGCAGCATGGGCAGCATTTCCTCAGTCGACATTCTGGTCGCGATCAGAGACTGATGCGCGTCACGCAGAACGGTTTCAGTAATTCCGACTTTCGCCATTTTCAAGCGACACCTCTTTCATCAATAAAATCGCCAAAGAATTCCAGAGCGTCGGCGCGCATAACCCGGCCGCGCCCTTTTTTTAGAGAAAGGCCGCACCCAAAACCGGGAGGTATACTCCCCACCGCTTCGGGTGCACCGCAAAAAACGAGTTAGCCAATGGTCACAATCGCCTGTCCGGCTTCGACCGTGTCGCCCTTGTTGACCATCACGGCAGTCACCGTGCCGTCCACAGGTGCGCAGATTTCATTTTCCATCTTCATGGCCTCCAGCACGACCAGCGCCTGGCCGTTCTTCACCGGGTCGCCGGCCTTCACCATTACGTCGAGGATGGTACCCGGCATCGGGGCGTTTACAGCCTCTCCGGCGCCGGGAGCGGCGGCAGCGGCGGGCGCGGCCGGGGCAGCAGCTGCGGGAGCCGCCGGGGCGGGTGCGGTGGAAACCGGCGCGGGGGCCGCGACAGCCGGAGAGGCAGAAGCGCCGAGCTCCTCCACCTGAACATCATATGCTTTTCCGTTTACGGTAATTCTGAGCTGTTTCATTTTATTCTCCTCCAATAATTCGGATTTTTAGGCTATGCAAAATCAAAGCGGCATATTGGAATGCTTTTTATCCATGGTCGAGGCGCGCTTTCCGGACAGCATCTCCAAAGCGGAGGTAATTTTGGCAAAGGCCTCCTCCGGCCGGATGACGTCGTCGACATATCCTTCGGCGGCGGCGGCAAATACGTCCGCGTCAGAGGCGACGTACTCCTCCTCCAGAGCCTTGCGGTCCTCCCCCTTGGCCAGCCGGTCGGCATAGAGCACCGAAACGGCCGTCATCGGCTCGAGCGCCGAAATCATGGCGTTCGGGAAAGCAAAGGTCATATCCGCACCGGAACCGGCCAGCGCAATATAGGCGGCGCCAACCGCCTTTCCGGTAATCAGAGAAATCTTCGGCGTCGTCGCTTCCGCATACGCGTGGGTCAGGGCGGTCATCGCCTTGACTCCGCCGGAAAGCTCACTCTCCGCCGTGACATAAAAGCCCATGGTATCCACAAGGGTTACCACCGGAATGGTAAAGGCGTCGCACATCCGGACAAAACGCGCAGCCTTGGCACAGCCGGCAGCGCAGATGCGGCCTTCCTTATCTCCCTGCACGGTGGCAACTACGCCGACCGCATTGCCGCCAATCCGACAAAGCGCGGTGTATACGCAGGGCGCGTAGTCCTTGCTCAGCTCCAGTGCGCTGCCGCCATCGACAATCGAGCGCAGCACCGCCATGGTGTCACTGCTGTCCGCGGCTCCCTCCGCCTGCACATAATCGGCAGCGGGCGCAACCGACAGGTTGTTGGAGGGCAGCAGGGTAATCGCCAGCTTTGCAGCGGCAATGGCGTCGGCCTCATCCTCCGCCACGATGTGGGCGGTGCCGTTCGCCGCAGCCAGCTCAGCCGAACCGATCTTCTTATCTCCCAGAATTTTGCCGGAGGTCACATACAGCTCGGCCTCCTTCGACATGATCACAATGTCGGCCGCGCTGGCCAGCACGGCAGCCGAGCCGATGCAGCTCCCCAACACCAGGGAGATCTGCGGCACAACGCCGGACAGGTTGTTGGACGCGGCAATCAGCTCCCCATAAGCGGCGAGGGCACCAACCCCCTCCCCCACATGGGCGCCGTTGGAATCATAGATTGCAAAAACCGGCAACCCGGTCTGCGCCGCCTTTTGATACAGACGGGCAATCTTGGCAGCCTGCGCCTTCCCCATCGCGCCGGACGCAACCGAAGCGTCCTGCGAAAAGGCATAAGCCGGACCGCCGCTGACATAGCCGTAAGCACAGATAACCTCCGCCGCAGCGTCGCCGTTTTTGGCAAACCGCTCCAGCTCGGTATAAACACCGTCGTCAAACAGCTGCGCCAGACGGCCGCGCGCGGTGCTGTCGGAGAGGGCTTTCACCTCAGCCTCCAGCTTCTCGATACCACTCTGAACACGCATTTTTATACCTCCGTCCTGCTGAAAAGGAGAAGGAAAGCTGCACAATCCCTCACCTTAGCATAATAACTCATTATTTAATAGTATATAACATCGTTAGAAAAATAACAAGAAAATTATGGAGTCCCCGCACAATTTTGACAGGTTGAAAATAACTTTGCCAACCGAAGGGTGTGTTTTTCGTCATTTTCAATAAATTCCAATCGTTCGAAGAGAGCTTTTGGCGCCCGGTCGGTATAAACAGCCTGCATCAGTCCCCCGGTCACCGCGACATGCAGCGCCGCGCGCAGAATTCCGTCCGCCAGCGCGATGTCCTCGACCGGCTCCAGCCGCCCGATCGAGATTTTCTCCTCATCCAGCGTGTAGAGGCAGTAGCCCAGGCGCTCCTCCCCGTCCGACGCGACAACCGCGCCGGCATTTTGCGGCAGAGGCTCGCCCGCCTCCCGATACAGCGCGGAAAGCCTGTCCGCCTCCCGCAATGGAAGCACCGTAATCATATCCGATCATCCTTTCAGATTTCTTCCTCTCGCTGCGGCACGGAGACGCTGGTTAAATGCCGCATCTCCTTCTCATTCAGCTCGCGCCATTTTCCGGGCTTCAGCATGCCCAGCTTCACCCCGGCGATCATGGTTCGCTTCAGTCGGATGACCGTGAGGCCGACCGCCTCACACATGCGGCGAATCTGGCGGTTCTTCCCCTGATAGAGGGTGAAGTGAAGCACCGTGCGATCCTCCCCCTTGCTGATGACATGCACCTCGCAGGGGCGGGTTTTCTCCCCGTCCAGGAGGATGCCGGCCGCCATCTGATCCAGCTGCTCCTCGGTGACCTGCCCACGGACGGTCACCCGGTACACCTTCGACACATAGCAGGAGGGGTGGGTCAGCAGATTGGCAAACTCGCCGTCGTTGGTCATAAGCAGCAGCCCTTCCGAGTCCCGGTCGAGCCGGCCGACCGGAAAGAGCCGCACGCCGGCGTCAGCCACCAGATCGCTGACGCACTTGCGCCCCTTTTCATCCGAGAGGGTCGTGACATAGCCGCGCGGCTTGTGCAGCATGATGTACATTTTTTTCTTCTGCCCGACGACCCTGCGGCCGGCAAACATGACCTTATCCCGTTTGGGATCCACCCGGTCGCCCAGCTTTGCCGGCCGGCCGTTGACCTTCACCCGCCCGGCCTCAATATACTCCTCCGCCTTCCTGCGGGAGGCGATGCCACACTCGGACAGATATTTCTGCAGTCTGATTTTGTTCTCTTTCATTCTTTTCCCCTCCGGCCCCTGCGGACAAAGGCCGTTTTTCAAAAAATTTTCATGTGAGGCAAAAGCGCCTCCGCTACATTTTCAGCAGCCGCCGCAAAGCGTCCCAGACGGTCTCCCTTTTCGCCGGCTGCGGCTCGGCCGGGAGAACCGTCTCAGCCGCATATATTTCCTGCGTGGCGAGAACCTTCTCCCCCACGCAGTAGTCCACCCGGCCGACCACCTCCCCCTTCTCCACCGGGGCGAAGCAGAGCGGCGTCAGGTAAACCGCCGTCTCGATCAGGTCGAACTCCTCGGGCAAAAGGGTCAGCGAAACCGATTCCGCACCGCAGGCCGCCGCCGTTTTCGTTCCGCCGGCGATCCGGACCGTCTCCGGCAGGTCGGCGGAAAGCGTCCGCGTTTCCATCAAAGAAAAGCCATAATCCAGCAGCACAGCGTGATCTGCCCAGTCGTTGCCGTCATTCAGAGTGACCGCAACCAGCATGCCGCCCTCCCGCTCGGCAGCCGAGACGAGGCAGCGTCCCGATTTTTTTGTAAAGCCGGTCTTGACCCCGATGCAGCCGTCATAGAAGGAGAGCAGCTTGTTGTGATTGGTCAGGCTGCGGCGATAGGGCGGATTGCCGTAGCAAAGCACCGCCGTTTTGGCGGAGGCGGCCTCCCGAAAGACGGGATTCTCCATAGCATAAGCCGCCAGCCGCGCCAGGTCGTAGGCGGTCGTATAATGCGCGGGATCGTCCAGCCCGGAGGGGGTGACAAAGTGGGTGTCGGAAAGTCCCAGCGCGGCAGCCTTGGCATTCATCTGCGCCGCAAAGCCGGCCGTGCTTCCTCCAAGGCAGATGGCCGTCGTGTTGGCCGCGTCGTTGCCGGAGGCCAGCAGCATTCCATACAGCAGGTCGTGGTAGGTCACCCGATCTCCCGTAAGGAGGCCCATCGACGACCCCTCGACCGTCACCATTTCCCTGGTGGTTACAATCTCCTTCGAGAGGTCGCCGCTTTCGGCCAACAGAAGCGCCGTCATAATCTTGGTCGTGCTGGCCATCGGAAGCCGCTCCCGCTCGTTATACGCGGCAACCACCCGGCCGCTCGTCCCAGAGAGCAGCACCGCCCCTTTCGCCGAGATGTCCGGTTGTGCCGAACAAACAAGCGGCAGCGTGCAAAGCAGTGCAAACGCCGCCGCAAAAGAAAGAAGGTATTTGCGCAAACCGTCCCGCCACCTTGTCATTCGGATTTGGCAAGCTCCGGACGCGCCTGCTTAAAGCATTAAGGACGCACGGAACTTACAGATAATCCTATGACAAAAGGGCGTCGATCATTCCCGATTGTCGCCCTCGTTTTTCTTAAACAGGCCGGTCACCTTATCAAACAGATCGGGCAGAAGGCCGATGGCCCGACCGGTTGCCGAATCATCCTTATAAATCGGGAGGATCCGAACCTCGCCCCCCTTGACAGCAAGGAAGGCCACCGGCGTTACACTCGCCGCCGCGCCGCTGCCGCCGCCGAAGAAGCTTCCGGGCTGCTTGCTCGGCAGGTCGCTGCCGCCGGCCGCCACGCCGAAGCTCGCTTTGGAGACGGGGATCAGCGTAACCTCCCCCACCGCGATCGGCTGTCCGATCACCGTGTCGGAGTCCACCATGCCGCGCAGCTTGTCGGTCGCCGCGTTAATCAATCCGGTTACCTTTTCATTTTCACTCATATTTTCGCACCATCCTTTACTTTCGATCCGTTCCCGGTTTTTCGGTTTTTCCATTTATATAAAAGAATCTCGCACAAAAAGCGGATCGCCGCCCACACGGCAAAGATCGGCCGCAGCCGCACGCGAAGCCGCAATCGAACCCGGCTTTCCTCACCGGAGAAATCCGGCGTAATCACAATCCGCTCGCGGGAGAAGGTCATAATCTCCCCCAGAAAGCCCCGCAGCGGAAAAACCGCCGCGCAGATGCCGCCGTACTCCATCGCGGTTTTTGCCGCGTCGGGAGTGGCTACGTCCACCTCCAGCCAAAGCAGTTCAACCACCATCCGTCGAAATAACGGGAGAAATTTGTCCGCTGCCGAGCGGACGGTTTGCGCAGCCAGCTGAAAGGCCGCGGCCGTCCCCTCCTCCCGCGCGGTGCGGGAGAAAAGATTCTCGCCCTTTTTCTTCTCCTTTTCGGCATCGGCCTCTGCCTCTGCGGCTGCGCGCCTCCTCGGCTTTTGCGGCAGCAATCGGAATTTCAAAAACAGCCAGGAGAGGCTGGCGGAGGTTTTCTCCTCCATCTCCAGACGGAGCCGCACCGGAATCAGCAGCAAAAGAAGCAGCAAGAGCACAAAACCAAGCAGAATATATAAAACCAGCATGTTTCCACGCCCTTTACCCTTCCGTCGGGGGAAGAGAACCCTCCCCTTCCGGCTGCATATGCGCCGCATCGGCGGCGTCTGCTTTGTCGGCCGCGGAATCGGGAGCCTCCCTTGCATCCCCGGCCGTTTCAGCCTGCGGATTGTCCGGGTCGATCACCATCTGCCGAACCGGATTTTCGGCCGGCGCGCCCTCCTGCTTTTCGGGCAGAGGCGGCAGCTCGTCAATAGAGGCGAGGCCGAAGCAGCGCAGAAAGGTGGTCGTCGTACCGTAGAGCAGCGGACGCCCCGGCAGATCGAGGCGACCCTTCTCCTCAATCAAGCCCTTTTCACAGAGGCTGCCGACCACGCCGGAGCAGTCGACACCGCGCACCTGCTCGACAAAGGCCTTGGTCACCGGCTGGTTGTAGGCAACCACCGCCAGCACCTCCAGCGCAGCCTGAGACAGCGGCGTATTGCGCCGAATCTCAAACGCGCGGCGGACAAAGGCGCTCTGCGACGCCTTGGTACAAAGCTGATAGCTGTCCTCCATCCGGACGAGGCGGATGCCGCTCTCAGGCGCGTCCAGCCGCTTTTCCAATGCGTTCAGGATGGGAGGCAGCGCCGCCTCCGTCAGGTCGACGGCCGCCGCCAGCTTGTCGAGGCTGATCGGCTCGCCCGAGGCGAAGATGACCGCCTCCACCGCGGCGAGTTTTTCATTTTGATTCATAGCCATATATTTTTCGTTCCTTTATCATGGAAGCGCGGGAAAAGGCCTATCGCCCCGTCGCCTCCGAAATCGGCGCGGCATTTTAAAACGCCGTCATCCGTTTTTCTTTTTCACAATCTGCACGCTGGTCTCCTCCCCCTCGCCGGAGACGACGACCCGCCGCGCCTTGACCAGCTCCAACACCGCCAGGAAGGTGGCCACCAGCTCCGATCGGCTCTCCGCCTGCCGGAACAGAGCCGAAAACCGCTGTCGCTGCCCGTTCCATAGGCCGCGCAGCACATGCACAATCCGGGAGGAAACCGAAACCATCTTCTTCGCCACAATTTTGGAAAAAACGGTAGTCGGCGGCGGAAGGCGGCGCTGCCCCCTCCCCACCGCGGCCAGATAGGAATCCAGCAGCACGACCGCCTCATGCCGGCGGGCGTAGGTTTTGTTCACCGGCGCCGGCTCGGGAGGACGGACGAAGCAGCCGAACCCCTCGGTCATGCCGCCCAGCACCGCCGCCATTTTACGGCAGGTCTGATACTCCAGCAGCTCGCCGGTCAGCTCCTCCCGCAGCTGCTCGGCCTCATCGTGCCGGGGCAGGAGGCTGACCGTCTTTAAATAAACCAGACGGGAGGCCATCTCCAAAAACTCGCTCGCAACCTCCATGTCCGCCGCCTCCATCGCGCGGATGTGGGCGGTGTACTGCTCAAGCAGCGCGGTCAGATTGATATCATAAATATTCAGCTGGTGTTTGGAAATCAGGTAGAGCAAAAGGTCGAGCGGACCCTCGAACCCCTCCAACCTGTAGGAAAGCTTGTCCAAACGATCAAATCCTTTTACTGAAATAGCCGGAAGGGCAGCCCGGCGACAAAGAACAGCCCGTTATACACCGCGTCCCGCAAAAAGTTCAGCGGCCTGTCCAGCACGCCGAGGAAAAGCAGCGCAAACAGCCCCAGCATAATATACCGCTCATACTGCATAATTTTATAATAGATCCGGTCGGGCAGAACCGCGGTCAGCAGCCGGGAGCCGTCAAGCGGCGGAACCGGCAGAAGATTGAACACCGCCAGCCCGACATTGATCTGAATCACATATACCAGAAAATAGACAAGGCACATCAGCACGGTGGAGGAAAGAACCGCAGCGGCCGCAAACGTCTTTATCCCGCAGTAAATCAGCATAAACAAAAAGGCCACCAGCAGGTTGGAAACCGGGCCGGCGAGCGCCGTAAGCGCCATACCGCCCTTCGGATTTTTGAAATTGCGGGGATTGATGCTCACCGGCTTGGCCCAGCCGAAGCCGAACAGCAGGATCATCAGCGCCCCGAGATAGTCAATGTGTGCAAACGGATTGAGGCTCAGCCGTCCCTGATACTTCGGCGTCGGGTCGCCAAGCTTTACTGCCGTCCATGCATGTGCGCTCTCGTGCACCGGGAGGACGAGGAAAATAACCACCAGCGAGGACAAAACGTAAATGACGGCCTGCAGCACGCTCATATTGCCGCCGATCAGCGAAAACAGCAAGGAAGAACAACTCCTTTTCTCCATAGGCTTCAAAACGCAAAAGCCGGTATATAATACCAGTATATATTATACTGATAAACACAGGAAAATACAAGTCCATTCGATCAAATTCAGGATGTGTTCACTCCCCTCCGCAGCGCGGTGCGTCCGGACGCCTTTGCCAAAAAGCAGAAGGGCGAGCCGTCCCCTACACCTGCAGCAGGCGAAGTCCCTTTGGATATCGGTTTTTGAGAAGGCCGTCAACCACCTTTCCAAAGCCGCAGGGCACCCCGTCGATCTGCACGCCGGCAAACCCTGCAGAAAGGCCGGCTGCCTCAATCTGTTCGCCGTGCAGAAACCGGCGGGCGCTCTCCTCCTTCGCATGAAGAGAAAGGACGCGTCGCGGCTTGTAACGGCCGCACATGAACAAAGCGTGCGCAGGCTCAAAGCGGTTCTTTGCCAGCTCGCCTACAAGCAGACCGTGGCGCAGCATCCGTATACCAGGCGGCAAAGGCAGCGGCGCAGGGATGAAAACACGATCTCCCTCCACCCGGACGGGCGGCAGCGGATCGCAAAAGCAGTCGGCCCAAAAATCGGCGAACACCGCCGGCGGCGGGTCGGACGGCAGAAGGCAGCCTCCGGCCGCCTCCCCCTCTCCATCCTGCTGCAGCAGGGCGGCAAAGTGCCCCTCCCCGCCCTGCGCCGGGAAAATCCGGCGGCAGAGGCGCATATCCTCCCGCCCACCGCCGAACGCCGGAAAGCCGGGAAGGCCGAACGTCTCCCCGCTGTCGATCAGATGAAAATCCGGATGCCGTTCCAAAAAGGCGGCGACGACCCCCTCATCCTCCTCGGGAGAAAAGGTGCAGGTGCTGTAGCAAAGCCGGCCGCCCGGCCGCACCGCCCGCGCCGCGCTGTCGAGGATCTTGCCCTGCCGCAAGGCGCAGGTGCGGACATTCTCCTCACTCCAGTTCTGAATCGCGGCCGGCTCCTTGCGGAACATCCCCTCCCCCGAGCAGGGGGCGTCCACCAGCACCTTGTCAAAAAGGCCGGCAGCCGCCTCACACAGCGTATCGGGATGCAGCGACGTCACCACGGCGTTCGGCACGCCCATCCGCTCGATGTTGGAAAGCAGCACCCGCGCCCGGGAGGCGACAAATTCATTGGACAGCAGCACTCCCTCTCCCCTGAGGGCGGCCCCAATCTGAGTGGATTTTCCGCCCGGTGCGGCGCAGAGGTCGAGCACCCGCTCTCCCGGCCGGGGAGAGAGCATGGTAACCGCCGACATGGCAGACGGCTCCTGAATATAAAACGCGCCGGCATGATGCAGCGGATGGTTGCCGAGACCGGGGCGTCCGTCCTCCAGATAAAAGCCGTTTTCACAAAACGGAACAGCCTGTCCGCCCAAAGCTCCGGTCACCAGATCTGCCGAAGCCTTCAGTGTGTTTACTCGATAGCCGGAAAACGGCCTTTCGGGGAAAAGGCGCAGATACGCCTCCCCCACGCCGTCGGGGAAGCTTTTTATTTTTTCCAGAAATTTCTTTGGCAAATCCATTACATTTTCATCCTTTTGCATAAAATCCCGCACGGCCGCAAACAATATAGAACGAAAGCGGGGTGAGAAAAATGAACAACAACCAGAACAATCAGAAGAACAACAATCAGTTTAACAATAACAACAACCAGAATCAGCAGAATAACCAGAACAATCAGAACAGCCAGAATCAGCAGAATCAGCAGAACAACAAGCAGAACAATCAGTTCGGCAACAATAACAATCAGAGATAACTGCCCTTCCGGCAAGCCTTTGGCAGGCCCTTTTACCGCAGTACAAAGCGGCGAAAGGGCCTTATCTTTTCCCATAAACACGAAGGAAATCCGCTGCATCAAGCGCCGATGAAGGTATTGTATCACACGGCGGCAAAAAGCACAATCCGTCTTTTCCTATATCAGCCAGATCAAACGCATCAGCACCATGAGCGCCACGCCCGGCACTCCCGCGGCCGAGGCACAGAGCACCGACCAGGGATTCACGCCCAGCCGGACGCCGGTGTAGCCGGCCGTCAGGTTGAGCACCAGAAAGACGGCGAGGCCGAGCAGCACATGCAGAAAAATGGTTTTGATCGGCTTTCCCGTTTTAAAGCTGAAAAACAGGAAAGCGATCGCATACACCGCCGCAAGCACAATCAGAACCGTTTTTAAAATCTCCATTTTGACAAACCTTCCTTTCCAAAAATGAAGAGAACCGCCCTTTCCCTGCAAACGCCCTCACGCTGGCCGGAGAAAGGGCTGCACTCTTCTCGCTAAAAACTATGCTCGTACCGCGGCATTTATACCCTGTCCCTTTGGGGGAGGTGTTGCCCTCGCCTTCACCCCGAAAGCTGAGAAAAGCAAAAAAAACACGCCCGTATCTTTAAAGACACGGACGTGTTTTTTTCTGTCTTTTGCGCCGTCTTTAAAACCAGCGCAAAAGACAGTCGGAATCCAAAAATCAGAGGCTGAGCTGTTCGCCCAAATCCTCCTGCGCGGGGAAATTACCGGCCGCCGGAAGCGTTTTGGTACGGAACCGATGCGGCTTCGCATAAGTTTCTTCTACATAATCCTCTGCCCCGCAGAGGGTCTGTCCCCGTTTCTGGGTCATGACGGCGACGCCCTGGGTATCCCGGGTTGTCTTAACCGTCAGGACAGCGGTGTCGACCAGCAGCAGCCTTCCATTGGTCGAGCGGAAGAGAACCTCTCCATCCTTCGCCATATATTTGATGCCGGACAGCGGGAACTTGGCGCAGTAGGAGTTGACCAGCTTTTTACGGTTCGTCTTGGTCTGATAGGAGGAAAGCGCAACCTTGGCCACCCGGCCGTTCTCAAACAGGAAGAGGATAAAGCCGGCATAGTCATCTGTCGCAATCATATAGATGGCCGACTCTCCCTCCTCGAACCCGAGCTTGGAGGCAACATAGTCGCCGAGCAGGCTGGCCTTGCTGTCGTCAAAGTCGGCCGCTCGACTCTTATAAACCTGCGCCTTGTTTGTGAAGAAGAGCAGCTCGGTTTTGTTGGAGGCCTCAATCTCCATCATCACCTCGTCCCCTTCCTTCAGCTTCTGCTCCCCGCTCATACGCAGGGACTGGGGGGTGATTTTTTTGAAATACCCCTCTCTGGTAAAGAAGAGGTGCACCGGATAATCGGGGATCTCCGCCTCGAAGGAGATCGCAGCCTCCTCCGAAAGCTCAATGATGGAGGTTTTCCGGGGCTGGCCGTATTTTTTGATAACCTCCTCCAGCTCTTTTACGATGATCGAGTGGATTTTCCGCTTGTTGTCAAGGATCAACTGGCTTTCGGCAATCTCCGCCTTCAGGTTTTCGATATCCTCCAGGCGGCGAAGAATGTATTCCCGGTTGAGGTGGCGCAGCTTGATCTCGGCGACATACTCGGCCTGAATCTCATCAATGCCGAAGCCGATCATCAGGTTGGGAACAACCTCCTTTTCCTCCCTGGTTTCCCGCACGATTTTGATGGCCTTGTCGATGTCGAGGAGGATTTTCTGCAGTCCCAGAAGGAGGTGGAGGCGATCCTTCGCCTTGTTCAGATTGAAGTAGACGCGGCGGCGCACACACTCGGCCCGGAAGGCCGTCCACTCGCCAAGCAGCTCCCGCACGCCGAGGACGCGGGGCGACCCGGCGATCAGCACATTGAAGTTGCAGGCGAAGGAATCCTGCATCGGGGTCGCGATAAAGAGCTTCTGCATCAGCCGCTCTGGATCCGCCCCGCGCTTGAGGTCGATGGTAATTTTCAGTCCGCCGAGGCCGGTCTCATCCCGGATGTCGCTGATCTCGGTCACTTTTTTTGCCTTGACCAGCTCGATGACCTTTTCGATTATTGCCTCTGTCGTGGTGGTCGGCGGAATCTGGGTGACGTCGATGCAGTTGGCCGACTTGTCATATGCCCAGACGCTCCGCACCTTGAAGCTTCCGCGGCCGGTGGCGTATATTTTCTCCATCTCCACCCGATTGTAGATCAGTTGTCCTCCACCCGGGAAATCAGGCGCAAGCAGGGTATCGGATACCACTGCCTCCTTATCCCGGATGAGAGCGATGGCGGTGCGGCAAACCTCCTCTAAATTAAAGGGGCAGATCGAGCTTGCCATACCGACCGCGATGCCGGTGTTGGCGTTGACAAGAACGCTCGGGAAGGTCACCGGGAAAAGCACCGGCTCCTTCATCGTGGCGTCGTAGTTGTCGACAAAATCCACCGTATCCTTGTCGATATCCCGGAACAGCTCGGCCGCAATGGGCTCCAGCGCCGCCTCGGTATAACGGGAGGCGGCGTACATCATATCCCTTGAATAGGCCTTGCCGAAGTTTCCCTTGGAGTCGACGTATGGGTGAAGCAGCGCTTCATACCCGCGGGAGAGACGGACCATCGTCTCATAAATTGCGGCGTCGCCGTGGGGATTGAGCTGCATGGTCCGACCGACAATGTTGGCCGATTTGACCCGGTTCCCGTTTTGCAGACCCATCTGCTGCATGGTATAGAGCAGCTTGCGGTGGGAGGGCTTGAAGCCGTCAATTTCCGGTATCGCGCGGGAGAGGATAACACTCATGGCATAGGGCATGTAGTTGGTCTCCAGCGTGCTTGTAATCGGCTGGTCGACCACCGTACCCGCCCCGGCGATATAGGCGTTGATCGCCGCCTGAGCCTTTTTTTCATCTTTTCGTTTTCTTGGAGCCATAGCGATTCTCCTTATAATCTTTCAGTTGCAAAAAAGCCGGGAGGCGTCAGCTGACATCCGCCTCATCCATATACAAATGCCCGTTTTCGGCAATAAAATCCTTCCGTCCCTGGAGGTTGTCCCCGAGCAGGAGATCAAACACCTCGGCCGTGCGCTTGGCGTCCTCCGGCAGAACCTTGATCAACCGGCGGGTTGCGGGATTCATCGTGGTCATGTTCATCATATCCGGCTGGTTCTCGCCCAGTCCTTTCGACCGCTGGAGGGTATACTTCTTCTCCCCGATCATGGCGAGAATCTCCCCCTTCTCCCGATCGTCGTAGGCGAAGTAGGTTTTCTCCCTGGTTGTGATTTCGTACAGCGGCGTCTCGGCGATAAAGACCTTGCCCTCCTCGATGAGGGTCGGGGTCAGCCGGTAAAGCATGGTGAGGATCAGCGTCCGGATCTGGAAGCCGTCGACGTCGGCATCGGTACAGATGATGACCTTGCTCCACCGCAGGTTGCCAAGGTCGAAATTGGACAAATCCTTGGAGGCCTTGGATTTTACCTCCACCCCGCAGCCGAGCACCTTGATCAGGTCGGTGATGATGTCGTTTTTGAAAATTTTGCCGTACTCGGCCTTCAGGCAGTTGAGGATTTTCCCCCGCACCGGGATGATGGCCTGAAAATCCGGGTCCCTGGCCTGCTTACAGGAGCCGAGAGCCGAATCTCCCTCCACGATGAACAGCTCCCGCTCCGAGACGTCGCGGCTGCGGCAGTCGACAAATTTCTGCACCCGGTTGGCAAGATCGCTGCCCGACTGCAGGGTTTTCTTAAGATTCAGCCGCTCCCGCTCGCTGCGCTCCCGGCTGCGCTTGTTGATCAGCACCTGCTCGGCGATTTTCTCGGCGTCGGCCTTGTTCTCGATAAAATAAATCTCCAGCTGATGACGGAGGAAATCGGTCATAGCCTCCTGAATAAATTTATTGGTGATGGATTTTTTTGTCTGGTTCTCGTACGACGTCTGGGTCGAGAAGGAGGAGGTCACCAGGATCAGGCATTCCTCAATATCGTTGAAGGAAATCTTGCTCTCGTTCTTCTGATACTTTCCGTTCTGCCGAAGATAGGCGTCAATCTGCGACACGAAGGCGCTTTTTGCCGCCTTTTCGGGAGAGCCGCCGTGCTCCAGCCAGCTGGAGTTGTGATAATACTCCTTCAGCTGCACTTTGTTGGAGAAGCAGACCGCCACATTCATCTTGACCTTATACTCCGGCTTGTCGGCACGGTCGCGGCCGCGCCGCTCGGTGCTCCAGAACTGCACCGGAGTCAGTGCATCCTCCCCCGCGACCTCGGCCGCATAGTCGGCGATGCCGTGCTCATATTTGAACTCATAGGTTTCGAACCGGCCGCCGACCTGATTTTTCAGAATAAAGAGCAGCCCGTCGTTGACCACCGCCTGCCGCTTGAGAATGCCCATGTAGTATTCGAGCGGCACATCAATATCGGTAAAAACATCGAGGTCGGGCTTCCAGCGGGTTTTGGTTCCGGTGTCGCGCCCCGCATACGGCTCCTTGTGCAATCCGCCGATATTCTCGCCCTTTTCAAAATGCAGGCGGTAGAGATAGCCGTCCCGCTTGATCTCGGCATCCATATATTCGCTGGCATACTGGGTCGAGCAGAGGCCGAGACCGTTGAGTCCCAGCGAGTACTCGTAATTTTCCCCATCCCCGGCGTTATACTTGCCGCCGGCGTACATCTCGCAGTAGAGCAGTTCCCAGTTGAACCGCTCCTCCTTGGGGTTATAGTCGACCGGCGTGCCCCGGCCGAAATCCTCCACCTCGACCGAGCCGTCGGAGAAGCGGGTCACAATGATCTTCTTGCCATAGCCCTCTCTCGCCTCGTCGATGGAGTTGGATATAATCTCAAAAATCGAGTGCTGGCAGCCCTCGATGCCGTCCGAGCCGAAAATAACCGCCGGACGCTTGCGCACCCGGTCGGCACCCTTGAGGCTCTGTATACTTTCGTTGCCGTAATCGCTTTTCTTTGCCATTGCGCCAAAACCCCGCCTTTCTGAAAAATAGACGAACGCACCTTTTGTATTACAACAGGATACCATCCGCTCGACAGGGGGGGACGCAGCCGCCTCCAGCCAAATGATGATACGATCACATATTTACCTATTTAACTACTTTACACCATATCTTGTGGTTTTGTCAAGACGATTTGCCCTCCTC
>UQRS01000018.1 GCA_900543525.1 uncultured Oscillospiraceae bacterium | reverse complement strand
GCATTCAAGAGGTCAGCGGTTCGATCCCGCTTATCTCCACCACGAAAACCTGAAACCACTACGGTTTCAGGTTTTTCTTTTTTCTCCGATTTGTCCGGTCTGTCCGGTCTGTCCGGCCGCCGGCGATACCGCCTCCGGCGGATCATCCGCTCGCCCTGTACAAGCGCCCGGAAAATACGCGGTCAGGCGGCTTTAAAACATCGCGCAGAAAATCCAAGACAAAGCGGTTCGGCCGCTTCGCTGCCCAATCCTCCAAATACCGGAAAAACAGTTTCAAAATGTAACGGTTTGTAAGCAAACCGTAATCCAACTGTAATCGCGATGAAACGACTTCCTCGACGAAACTGTATATAATAAGAATACAGAGTTTTGAAGGGAGCGGCTGACTTTATGAAACGGACCATACTGATTATTGCGGCGACGATTGTATTTGCTGCGCTCACCTTCACCTCGCTGGGCGGCGTCTCCGCGAAAGAGAAAGCGGCAGAGGCACCGGTCGCAGCCTCCTCCATGCCGGAGACTGCGCAGCTTTCGGCCGTTTTGAATGAGACGGACACGGCGCTCTACGCCCGGCTGTCTCAGCTGATTCGGCTCAACCGCGTATTCGACGACTGCCTGGAATCCGACGCCGTGCTGGTGGATGAGGCCTCGGTAATTCTGCTCGACTCGGCCGAGACGCTGGAGAATGGCGACCGCGTCATTCGGCAGTCCTACGTCATTTCCTTCATATATGATCTGTATGGGAAGGTGCTTGACCCCCTCGCCCTGCCGGAGGTATACACGGCCGGTGCGCCGAGCGGGTATTTCAACATCATTCCCCGCGGCTATGATACCATCGACAGTGAAATCACCTCGCTGTCGGTCGGCCGGGACGGCGTGATCACCGCCAATGTCCGGCTGACCCTTTGCTCCCCTTGGGGGGAGGATACAGAGCTTCAGGCTGCCTACACCTTTGTGCAGAACACAAAATCGGCCTTCGGCTACAACCTTCTCCGGGCGGAAGTGACCCCGACCGCGCAGCTGTCGGCCGCCGGCCCGAATCTTGCGGCCGACCTCACCGGTCCGGCGCTTTCCTATTAAAAAAAGCGGGCAGCTGCCGCCGGCAAATTTTATAAAAAGCTTAAAAAAGTCAGCGATCCTTCGGCTGTATGCTTAAGGGATCGCTGACTTTTTTATTTTGAGAAAGACAAATTTTCTTTTTGTAAAGCCACCCGCTCCGGCCACACTGTCAGCGCGGGAAACGGCCGAAGTCTCCTTTGCGAAAAGAAGAGGCTTCGGCCGTCCGATTTTTTTAGGAAAGCTTTAAAGGCGGCGGCAGAAAGGAGGGCTTCCTCAGCCCCCGACCGTCATCAGGCACCGACCGTCTCCCGTTTGGAAGAGGCTGTGCCTTCTTCCGCTTTTTGCGCGGCGGCCTGCTTCTCGGCCATCATGCGGGCGTTGGCCAGCATCAGCTTGATGCGGTTTTCCTGATTGATCCGAGTCGCGCCGGGATCGTAGTCAATGGCGACAATGTTCGCCTCCGGATGGCGGTTCTTGATCGCACGAACCATGCCTTTTCCGGCAATGTGGTTGGGCAGACAGCCGAACGGCTGGGTACAGACAATGTTGGTGATGCCGTCGTCGATCAGCTCGAGCATCTCGCCGGTCAGAAGCCAGCCCTCCCCCATCTTGTTGCCATAGCCGAGATACCCGGGGATTTTTTTATAAATCTCCGAAAACGGCTCGGGCGCGCAGAAACGCGGCTTCTTTCTGATCGCGGCGATCAGCCATTTCTGCCGTTTTTCCATAAACTTCTGAAGAATGGTGCAGACCAGCCGCTTAAAGGGATTTCCGCCGTACAGCTCGACGTCGACCACCCGGTTGTTTGTCTTGAATATGGCGAAGTCGATCAGGCCGGGCACAACCGGCTCGCACCCTTCCGCCAGGAGGAAATCCTCCAGATTATTGTTGCCGAGCGGAGAGTATTTGATATAAATCTCCCCCACGACGCCGACACGGATCTTCTTCTCCCCCGTGACGGGGATGGCGGCAAAATCGTCGGCGATGGCGTCAAGATTCTGCAAAAAGGATTTTTTTGTGACCCCTTTCAAATCCTTGAACTGCTCGACCAGCTCGTCCACCCATTTGTCAATCGTGCGCTGCGTCGCCCCCTGCTCCAGCTCATACGGGCGGCACTGGTTGGCCATCTGCACGATCATATCACCGTACATCATGGCGTAAATCATCCGGATGAGGAATTTGAGCCCCACCTTAAATCCCGGATTTTTGTCCAGCCCCGACAGGTTGAGGGAAATGACCGGCACATACTCAAGCCCCGCCTTTTTCAGCGCCTTGCGCAGCAGGTGTATGTAGTTGGAGGCACGGCAGCCGCCGCCGGTCTGCGTGATGATCAGGGCGACCTTGTGCGGATCGTAGCGGCCGGACTCGACCGCTTCAATCAGCTGACCGATTACCAGCAGCGCCGGGTAGCAGGTGTCGTTGTGGACGTATTTCAGCCCGGTGTCGACAATGCCCCGGTGGTTGGAGGTCAGCATGTCGCATTTGAATCCCTCCAGCTCCAGACATTTTTTCATCATGCTGAAGTGCACCGGCAGCATCTGCGGCATCAAAATGGTGTATTCCTTCTTCATCTCCTCGGTAAAGAGGAGACGTCCGTTTTTGTCATAGACAAGCTCTGCCATCTAATGATTCTCCTTTTTCTCGCTGGCGGCGAGCAGACTGCGTATACGAATCTTCACCGCGCCCAGATTGTAAATTTCATCAATCTTGATCTGGGTATACAGCTTGCCGCTGCTCTCCAGAATTTCGCGCACCTCGTCCCCGGTGATGGCGTCAATGCCGCACCCGAAGGAGACGAGCTGGATCAGTTCCATGTCCGGCTGCGTGGCGACATAGCGCGCGGCGCTGTAGAGGCGGCTGTGATAGGTCCACTGGTTGAGCACATGGGTCGGAGACTTGGGCATCAGGTGGGCGACCGCGTCCTCGGTCACCACGCACAGGCCGAAGGAGGTCAGCAGAGAGTTGATGCCGTGGTTGATCTCCGGATCGACATGGTACGGCCGCCCGGCCAGGACGATAATCTTCCGGCCGCTGGCTCTGGCCTGCTCGATGATGCGGCGGCCCTCCTCCTCTACCGTTTTGCGGTAGAGGTCATAGGCGGCGTACGCCTTGTCGGCGGCGGCGGCCACCTCCGCCTTGGGAATGCCGAACTCATCGGCGAAATAGCCCTCCGCCCGCTTTTTGAAATCCTTCTTGCGATGCAGGCCGAAGTAGGGCATCAAAAACCGTTTGTCCCGCAGGCGCTCGACGTTGGCCTGCAAAAGCTCGGGGTAGTAGGCCACAACCGGGCAGTTGTAATGGTTATCCCCCAGCCCCTCATCAAAATTGTAGGGCAGGCAGGGATAAAAAATGGTGTCGACCCCCGCATCCAGCAGCGCCTCAATATGTCCATGCATCAGCTTGGCGGGATAGCAGACCGTGTCCGAGGGGATGGTATACTGTCCCTTGATGTAGATTTTCCGGTTGGAATCGGGAGAAAGCACAATCTCAAAATCCAGCGTGGTGAAAAACGCGTGCCAGAAGGGCAGGTTCTCATACATATTCAGCCCCATCGGGAGGCCGATTTTGCCCCGCGCGCCGGTTTTCCCCTCCCCCACTGCGGGCAGAGAGCGGAAGAAGTCGTGCTTGAACTTATACATATCCGGCAGGCCGGTTGATTTGGATTTGCCGAGGCCGCGTTCGCACCGGTTGCCCGAGATAAACTTCCGGCCACCGGAAAATTCGTTGATCGTCAGGTTGCAGCGGTTGGTGCACTGCTTACATACGGCCGGACGGGAGGTGTGCACAAACGCCGCCAACTCTTCCGGCCCGATGATGGCCGAGCGCGCAAGGCCCAGCTCCTTCGCGGCCAGCGCAGCGCCGAACGCTCCCATAATGCCCGAGATGACCGGCCGGGTAACCTCCCGCCCCATCTCCAGCTCAAAGCTGCGAAGGACGGCGTCGTTGAGGAAGGTACCGCCCTGCACGACCAGGTGTTTTCCCAGATCGTCGGCATGGCTGGCACGGATGACCTTATAAATCGCGTTCTTGACCACGCTCATCGAAAGGCCGGCAGAAATATCCTCTACCGTGGCGCCTTCCTTCTGCGCCTGCTTGACCGAGGAGTTCATAAACACGGTACAGCGGGAGCCGAGGTCGACCGGGTGCTTGGCCTTCAGTCCCAGCGCGGCAAAATCGGCGATGGTGTAGCCGAGGGCTTTTGCAAAAGTCTCCAAAAACGAGCCGCAGCCGGAGGAGCAGGCCTCATTCAGCATGATGCTGTCGACCGCGCCGTTTCGGATTTTAAAGCATTTCATATCCTGCCCGCCGATGTCCATGATAAAGTCAACATCGGGGTTGAAATGGCGGGCGGCATTCAGGTGGGCGACCGTCTCCACAAGGCCGAGGTCGCAGTTAAAGGCGTTTTTGATCAGATCCTCGCCATAGCCGGTCACCGCCGCACCGGCGATGGTGACCCGGTCGCCGATGGCCTTGTAAATCTCCTCCAGCTGGGTCTTTACGACCGAGACGGGGTTGCCGTTGTTGGAGGCGTAGTAGCTGTACAAAAGCGCGTCGTCCTCGGACAAAAGCGCCAGCTTGGTCGTGGTCGAGCCGGCGTCAATGCCGAGATAGGCCTTCCCGGTGTAGGAGGCAAGCTCCCGCCGCGGGGCGTCGGCCTTGGCATGGCGCGCCCGGAAAGCGGCATACTCCTCATCCGAGTTGAAAAGAGGCGAGAGGGTGATTGACTCGGTCTTTACCTCGGTGGCGCTTTCAATCTTCTGCAGAACCTCCTCATACGACGTGTCCTGCAGATTTGCGGCGTAAAGCGCCGCGCCGTACCCGACGAAGCAGTCGCCGTTTTTCGGGAAAACGGCATGCTCGTCATCCAGCTTCAGCGTTTTCTGAAACCGGTCGCGGAGTCCCGCCAGGAAAAACA
The DNA here is from genome assembly GCA_900543525.1 of uncultured Oscillospiraceae bacterium. Classification (GTDB taxonomy): domain Bacteria; phylum Bacillota; class Clostridia; order Oscillospirales; family Acutalibacteraceae; genus UQRS01. The sequence continues at coordinate 24,215 of UQRS01000018.1, read as the reverse complement.
GCGGCCCGCCGAGGAAGATCACCTTCCCCTCGATCTTCCGCCCCTGGGCGAGGCCTGCAACCGTCTGGTCCACAACCGCCTGCAGGATGGAGGCCGAAATATCCTCCTTCTTCGCGCCCTGATTGAGCAGGGGCTGAATGTCGGTTTTGGCAAACACCCCGCAGCGGGAGGCGATCGAGTAAATCTTCTCATGCTGCAGAGAGAGGCGGTCAAGCTCGTCAACCGTAATGCCGAGCAGCGTGGCCATCTGATCGATAAAGGCGCCGGTTCCGCCTGCGCAGGAGCCGTTCATCCGCTCCTCCAGGCCGCCCTTGAAAAAGATAATCTTGGCATCCTCGCCGCCCAGCTCGACCACGGCGTCGGCGTCGGGATAGTCCCGCTCCACCGCACCCGCGCAGGCGAAAACCTCCTGCACGAAGTCGATGCCGGCCGCCTTGGCCACGCCGAGTCCGGCCGAGCCGGTAATGGCCACCCTGACCGGCTGCCCCTCCAGCACCGGGGCGGCGGCACGCAGCATCTCGGCCGTTTTCTCCCGCACCTTGGAGTAATGCCGGTCGTAGGATTTATAGACAATATTCTTCCGGTCGTCCAGAACGACAACCTTAACCGTGGTGGAACCCACGTCGATACCAACAAACATAATGCGTTAACTCCGTTTCTTTATTTAACCGGCCGGACGGTCGGGACAGTCCGGTTTTTTCAAATCCATATGCAGCAGTGCCGCCGCATTTTTCCAAAGGATCTTCTCCTCCAGCTCGTGGTCGAGGCCGAGGGCATAGAACGCCTGCAGCGCCTCCTTTGGCGCCGTGACGGGATAGTCGGTGCCGAACAGCAGCCGATCCGGCCTGTGCGCCCGGATCATCTCCACCGCCTTTTCCTTCGGAAGAAAGCCGACGGCGCTGGAGGTGTCGAAATACACATCCCGGCCGCAGAGGCATTCGAAGGCCGCCTCCCACTCGGTGTAGCCGCCGAGATGTGCGGCGATCACCGTAAGCTTCGGGAAGGCATCCAGCACGCGGGCGATCCGCCGCGGGCCGGAGAAATCGTACCGCCTGTCCCCCGCGTGAAAGAGGACGGGATACCGGCCGGCAAGCTTTTCATAAATCGGGAACAGCTTCGGATCGTCGACCGCGAACCCCTGCATATCCGGGTGAAATTTCACCCCCGAAAGGCCGAGCGGCGCGAACCGCTCCACCTCATCCAGAGGTGCCTCCATCTCCGGATGGAGAGTGCCGAAGCCAAAGCTGTGGTCGTCCAGCACCGAGGAAAGCCAGTTGTTGATGCTCTGCACCTGCTCTGGCTTGACGGCCACGGCCAGATGCACCGTATAATCTACACCGGCGGCCGCACAGCAGGCCTCCAGATGTGCTTTGGTTCCCCGGGCGGTGTCCAGCTGCAGGCCGTAAAAGCTGCCGATGTACTCCACCCCGTGGGCGGCAATTTTGTCCGGGTAAATATGGGTGTGAAAGTCAATAATCATACCAAAATCCTTTGCGTCGGCTGACAAAAGGCGCAAAACCCTTCGATCGGGAAGCCTCTACCTTATATAAAAGCGCGCCTGTCTCTAAGACATTATAGGTTTTTGACTGGGCATTGTCAACGAAAAAACAGGGAATTCATACATTTTTAACACAGCAGGAAAAAAGAACCTCCGCTTCCCTCTTCGATAAACGGAAAAGAAAAACCGGCCGGCTTCCAAAAAAGAAAAAGGCCGATCAGCGCCCGGCCGGGCGCTGCAAACCGCGCCGGAGCGCCGAAAGGGCGGGAGAGGCCGTAAAAGCCATCCTCTCCCGCCCAAATTTAAAACAATGCTGCGGTATCGGGATGACGCGAAAGCTTTGGAAAATCGCCCCCTCCGACCTTGTGCCAAAGCGCGGCGCGCCCTGCTTTTCCCCACGCTTTACCGCTGCGGCCGCCAGCCTCCGGAATGAAAGGCAAGGGGCAAACAGGCGGCCAAAATCATTTTTTATTGCTTTCTTGGCAAAAAACAGTTGAAGAAAGTTGCAAAATGTAATAGAATATTTTATAGTATTGTCAGGATATGGGCAAAAGCGTCCTTTTGTCAAAGTCCTCCGGCGCTTTTGGTCTTTTTTCCTTCGGACAGGCAGGACTTTTTTGTAAACGGAATTTGTAAAATTTAAAACCGGATTCACATAGAACCGGGTTCGCATAAAGGTACGGCTGCGGCATTTTCTCCTGTCCGTCGGCGGCGTTTTCCAAAAAAGCGGGGCGAACTCCGGCTCTGACCGAGCTGTGCGATCGTACGGTCGTACGGTCGTACGGTCGTGTGGTCGTGCGGCCATATGGCCTTTGGATAAACATAAAAAACAAAAGGGTGTTGGAATTTTGAAACTGCTGGAAGAAAGAATCAAAAAGGACGGCCGGGTGCTCCCCGGCAACATCCTCAAGGTAGACGGTTTTATCAATCATCAGATGGACATCGCGCTTTTCAACGAGCTGGGGCGGGAATTTGCACGGCGCTTTTCCGGCTGCGGCATCAATAAAATTCTGACGATCGAAGCGTCGGGCATCGGAATCGCCTGCATCGCGGCGCAGTATTTTGACGCGCCGGTCGTTTTCGCCAAGAAGAACCGAAGCTCCAACATTCCCGAGCAGGTGTACACGAGCAAGGTCGAATCCTTCACCCACGGGCGCACCTACGACATCATGGTATCGAAAGAGGTACTCGGCCCCGACGATGTGGTCCTGGTGATCGACGATTTCCTGGCTATGGGCAATGCGGCGGTCGGCCTCTGCTCCCTGATCGAAGGGGCGGGCGCGCGGCTGGCCGGCGTCGGCATCGTGGTGGAGAAGGGCTTCCAACCGGGCGGCGAGCGGCTGCGCAGCCAGGGCATCCGGGTGGAATCTCTGGCCATCGTTGACGCTATGGACCCGGAGACCGGCGTTGTTTTCCGCGAAGGAAACTGATTTTTACATAAAGCCTTTTTATATGGCAGAGCTTCTGCCCGGCGGAAAGGCGGGGAAAACGCCCTTCGCCTTTGATGCACAGGTTATTGGCGGCAAACTGCCGCAAAATAATAAAAGAAAATTTGGGAGGAAACGAAAAAATGAAGAAGGTACTCAAAATCCTGGCGCTGGTACTCACGCTGGCCATGGTGTTCTCGCTGGCTGCCTGCGGCAATCAGGACAACGCCACATCCGGCAGCAACTCGGAGAGCGCGGGTATCGCGAAGGACAAGCTGAAGATCGGCGTCATCCACATCGGTGACCCGGCCGACGGCAGCGGCTACTCCTATGCGCACGATCAGGGCATCGTCGGCATGCAGAAGAACCTCGGCCTGAGCGACGATCAGATCGTCCGCAAGCTGAACGTCTCTGACAGCGACAACTCCGCGATTAAAGAGGCGATCGAGTCCTGCGTAGCAGAGGGCTGCAACCTGATCTTCGGTACCAGCTACGGCTATATGGACACGATGGAGGAGATGGCCGCCGAGCATCCGGAGGTTTACTTCTCTCACGGAACCGGTTACCTCAGCAATGACACCAACTTCAACAACTATTTCGGCCGGATTTATCAGGCTCGTTATCTGGCCGGTGTGGCCGCCGGTCTGAAGACCGAGACCAACAAGATCGGTTATGTCGCCGCTTACGGCACCGAGCTGGCGGAGACCTCCAGCGGCATCAACGCCTTTGCGCTGGGCGCACAGTCGGTCAACCCCGACGCTGTCGTCTATGTCAAGACCCTCCAGAGCTGGTTTGACCCGGCGAACGAGACGGCCTATGCCGAGGCTCTGCTGCAGATGGGCTGCGATGTTATCTCGCAGCACTGCGACACCGCCAACCCGCAGATCGCGGCTGAGAAGGCCGGTAAGTGGGGCTGCGGCTACAACTCCGACATGACCGAGCAGGCGCCGAACGCGCACCTGACCGCTACCATCTGGCACTGGGATGTTTACTACACCGCGGCAGCCAAGGCGGTTATCGACGGCACCTGGAAGGAATTTGGCAACTACTACGGCGGTTATGCCGACGGCCTGGTTGGCATTTCTCCCCTTTCCAAGAACTGCGCGGAGGGCACTGCCGATTACCTCGCACAGGTGGAGGCGCTGTACAACGCCAACTCCTGGGATGTTTTCTCGGGCGTGAAGCTTTCGTTTGACGAAAACGGCAAGCTGGTGCAGACCGACGCTCCCCTGATGGACAACGCCGGAAATGAGATTGTTGCGGCGGGCGGTCCTTCTATCGAGGATAGCGTCATCACCGGCACCATGGACTACTTTGTCGCCGGCGTAGAGCTGAAATAACTCTTTTTTCGCAATTGCTTAACTTGAATGGACAAGGCGCGCTTTATCCGGCGTGCCTTGTCCAAACTTCTTTAACAGGTAGGTGAACGGTTTGGCGGAAGGCAGCGTCGCAATCGAACTGAAAGGCATACGCAAAACCTTTGGCAGCGTGGTAGCCAACGACAATATTGATCTGTCGGTCAACCGGGGAGAGATTCTTGCCCTTCTTGGTGAGAACGGCTCGGGAAAGACGACTCTTATGAACATGCTGTCGGGCATTTACAAGCCGGACAGCGGCCGCATCTTCGTCGGCGGAGAAGAGGTGTCCATCACCTCGCCGGAGGATTCCAAGCGCCTTGGAATCGGCATGGTGCACCAGCACTTCAAGCTGGTGGAAAATTTTTCAGCCGCAGACAACATCCTGATCGGATCGGATGAAAAGGACGGTATCCTTATGACCGACCGCCGGTTTGACAAAATCGGCGAAATCGGGAAAAAATTCGGATTTGAAATTGATCCTCGAAAAAAGGTTTATGATATGGCCGTCAGCGAAAAACAGACGGTCGAGATTTTAAAAGTACTTTACTATGGCGCCGACATCCTGATTCTGGACGAGCCGACGGCCGTCCTCACCGTGCAGGAGACGCAGCGTCTCTTCTCGATTCTGCGCCGGATGAAGCAGGCCGGCTGCGCCATCATCATCATCACCCACAAGCTGAATGAGGTGCTGGAAATCAGCGACCGGGTTACCATCCTCCGCAAGGGGAGAAGCGTCGGCACAGTAAAGACGGCGGAGACTTCGGCTGCCGAGCTGACCGACCTGATGGTGGGTCGTGCGGTTCAGCTTTCCATCGACCGCCCCGTCTGCACGATGGGAGATCCGCTGCTGACGCTGGAGCATCTCTCGGTCATTGGGGAGGACGGCGTACGCGCGGTCGACGATGTGAGCTTCACGGTGCACGGCGGCGAAATCGTCGGCATCGCCGGCGTCTCCGGCGGCGGGCAGAAGGAGCTTTGTGAGGCGATTGCCGGCCTGCAGAAAATCGAGGGCGGCTCGGTTCTCTTCCGCGACACCCACATCGATGGGAAAACGCCGAAGGAGATTATTGATCTCGGCATCAGCATGAGCTTCATCCCCGAGGATCGGCTGGGCATGGGACTGGCCGCCTCCCTCAGCATCACCGACAACATGATGCTGAAAAATTATAAAGAGCATAAAGGTCCCTTTGTCGACCGGAAGCGGGCGCGCAAAATGGCCGAAAAGGTGGTCAACGATCTGGAGGTTGTCACCCCCGGAATCGAGACGCCGGTTCGCCGCCTTTCGGGCGGCAATGTGCAGAAGGTGCTGCTCGGCCGGGAAATTCAGATTGACCCCCATGTGCTGGTGACCGCCTATCCGGTGCGGGGACTGGACATCAACTCCTCCTACACCATCTACAACATTCTGAATGAGCAGAAAAAGAAAGGGGTCGGCGTCCTCTTTGTCGGAGAGGATCTCGACGTCATGCTTGAGCTGTGCGACCGCATCGTCGTCCTCTGCCACGGACGGGTCACCGGCATCGTAGACGCAAAAACCGCCCGGAAGGAAGAAATCGGCCTTCTGATGACCGACGCCCACGCCGCCTCCGACGCGGCCGCCGAGGTTGAAGAAAAGGGCGGCGAGCTCTCCGGCTTCGAGAGCAAAAGGGCACAGGCGGCCAAAAAGCGGCGCGCCCGGATCCGGGTGGCCAAACGGGCCGACCTCTCCTTTGGAAAGTCGATGCTGACCTATTTCCTGGCGGTGCTGGCCGCCGTTGTGGCCGGCGGTCTGCTGATTCTGGCCAACGGGGTCAATCCGTTTACATACTATCAGACCATGCTGGCCGGCTGCTTTAATCAGACCATCCATTTCAACGGTCTGATCCGGATTGTGACGCCGCTTCTGATTACCTCGCTCGGCATCGCAGTCGCTTTTAAAATGAAGTTCTGGAACATCGGCGCAAACGGTCAGTTTATCGCCGGCGCGGTGTTTGCCGCGACCGCCGGCTTCCTGATCGACGGGGCGCTGCCGCAGTGGGCCACCCTCCTCATTATGCTGGTCGCCGGCGCGGCCGGGGGCGCGCTGCTGGGACTGATTCCGGCCTTCTGCAAGGTGAAGTTCGGCACGAACGAAACTCTGCTGACCCTGATGCTCAACTACATCGCCTACTACATCCTGACCTACCTGAAAAACACCATGTTCTTCCGCAAGCTGTCCGCCAGCGGAGAGGTGCTTCGCCCCGACTTCAAGCGGCTGCCGGAAAGCGCTTGGATGTATCAGATTCATATCGGGAAAATCACGATCGACGTCTCCCTGATACTGGCGCTGCTGCTGGTGGTGCTGCTCTTCCTCTATTTCCGCAAGACCAAGCAGGGGTATGAGTTGTCCATCGTGGGGGACAGTCAGAACACCGCGCGCTATGCCGGCATGAACGTCAGCCGGATTGTCATCCGCACCATGTGCATCAGCGCCGCCATCGTCGGTATCGCCGGCATGCTGCAGGTCAGCGGTTCGGCTACCAGCCACACCCTCAGCGACGGAATCACAAGCGACGTAGGCTGGACCGGCATCACGGTCGCCTGGCTGGCCAAGCTGCATCCGGTCGGCATTCTGGTTACCTCGATTCTGATCGGCATTCTGCAAAAAGGCTCCGCCGTGGCCGAAAGCACCTTCAGCATTCCCTCGGCGACCTCCTCCATTTTGCAGGGCGTTATCCTCTTCACCGTGCTTGCAGCCGATTTCTTTACACGGTACAAGCTGGTTTTTGCATCCCGGGACGGAGGTGAGAAGTAATGCAAACCATCATCAATTTTCTGTATTATTCCGTGCGGGCCGGCACGCCTCTTCTCTTTGGCACGACGGGAGAAATCGTAACCGAAAAATCCGGCAGCCTCAACCTCGGCGTTGAGGGCATGATGGCTATGGGCGCCATTTTCGGCTATTACTTCTCCTGCATTTCGGGAAGCCTTCTTGTCGGGCTGCTGGCCGCCTTTATCGCCGCCGGGCTTGGCGGGCTGATCTTCGCCTTCCTGACCGTCACGATGCAGGCGAACCAGAACGTGACCGGCCTTGCGCTGACCACCTTCGGTGTGGGCGTCTGCCGTTTCTTCGGTACCTCGATGATGACCAACGGCACCTTCCCCTCCCTGTCGGCCAGTCCGCATCTGGCGGCGGCCGTCTCCGACAGCGGCATTCCGCTGCTGCGCGACATTCCGTATATCGGAAAGCTGCTGTTCTCCTACAACATTTTTGTTTATCTCGGCATTGTGATGGCCGTTATCCTCTTTGTCTACATTGCAAAGACGAAGGCCGGGCTGCGCATGCGCGCCGTCGGAGAGAATCCGGCCGCCGCCGACGCCTGCGGCGTGAATGTGAACCTTTCCAAATACCTCAACATCACGCTGGGCGCCGGAATCTGCGGCATTGGCGGGCTGTATATGGCCTTCATCACCAACGGCGGCGCCTGGAACGACAACTGGATCAACGGCGCCGGCTGGATTTCGGTCGCGCTGGTTATCTTCTCCTCCTGGAACCCGGTCAAGGCCATCCTCGGCTCCTTCTTCTTCGGCATGCTGCAGGCGCTGCAGCCCTGGAAGGGAAATCTGGCGAGCGAGTTTCCCTCCCTGCTGAGCTGGCTTGGCAACATCCCGGATGAGTTTTATCAGCTTCTGCCCTTCCTGATTACGGCAATCGTGCTGACCATCTCCTCCATCCGGAAAAAGAAGGAGGGTCGCCAGCCGGCTTATTGCGGAATCAACTATTTCCGCGAGGAGCGGTAAACCGGCTCCCTTTAAAATTCCAAAATTCTATAGAGAACCCGGTCGCAGCATAGCGACAGGCTGCGCGGTCCTGTTTCGGATGATAATCGGAGCAGGGCCGTTTTTTTCGGTAGAATGACAACCGCTCTATCAAATAGGCAACCGTTCTATCATTCTACCGCTTAACCGGACGTGCCGCTCTTCTGCTTTTAAAAAATCGGCATATTGCCGGATACAGCAGCACCTCCCGCCATAGAAGAAGTATGGCGGGAGGTGCTTTTTTCACTGTCTGTTTTTTAAAAGGGAAGCCGTCCGAAAGGCGGCGCGTCAAGCGTCCTGAGGAAGGAGCGGACGATCGGACGATCGGACGATCGGACGGTCGGGCGATCGGCTGATTGTCTGTCCGTCCGGTTTTCAGCGCAAAATTTTTCAATACATCGCCCCATCGTGCGCCGTCCACACGCCGCCGTCAATCGGCGAACAATTCGGTAGAGAGGTACCGCTCCCCCGTGTCGGGCAGCAAAGCCACAATCAGGCGGTGTGCATTTTCCGGCCGTTTGGCGACCTCTCCCGCGGCGAAGAGCGCCGCGCCGGAGGAGATACCGGCCAGAATCCCTTCGGTCTGTGCCAGCCGCTTTGCGGCCAGAATCGCGTCGCCGTCGGTCACACGGACAACCTCGTTATAAATCGCGGTGTTCAGCACCTCCGGCACGAAGCCGGCGCCAATCCCCTGCAGCCCGTGTGGCCCGGGGTTTCCGCCCGACAGGACGGGAGAGCCGGACGGCTCGACCGCGATGACCTGTATGCCGAGATTGCGCTTTTTCAAATACTCTCCCACGCCGGTGATGGTGCCGCCGGTACCGACCCCGGCGACGAAAATATCTACCTCGCCGTCGGTGTCCTCCCAAATCTCCGGCCCGGTGGTCAGGTAGTGCGCCCGCGGGTTGGAGAGATTGTCAAACTGCCCCATCAGCATACTTCCGGGATAGTTTTGCGCAAGCTCCTTCGCCTTGGCGATGGCGCCGGCCATTCCCTTCTTCCCCTCGGTCAAATAGATTTCCGCCCCGTAGCCGCGCAGCAGCTTACGGCGCTCGATGCTCATGGTTTCCGGCATGACGAAGAGGGCCTTGTACCCTCTTGCGGCGGCGATGGAGGCAAGGCCGATGCCGGTATTACCGCTGGTCGGCTCGATCAGCAGCGCCCCAGGCTTGAGGCGGCCGTCCGCCTCCGCGTCCTTTATCATCTGCAGGGCGATGCGATCCTTGGCGCTGCCGGCGGGATTGAACGACTCCAGCTTGACGGCAAGCGTCGCGGTCACGCCGATCTCCCTTGCGTAATTGTGCAGCCGGAGCAGCGGCGTTCTGCCGACCAGCTCGGTCACACTGTTGTAGAGCTTACCCATAAAACTCCCTCTTTCCTCTGTAATTGTGCCGTCATACCTGTCCGGCCGTGTTTTTCCGCCGGGCGAGATAATCCTCCAAAATCATGACGGCTGCCACCGCGTCGACTACGTTTTTGCGCTTTTTCCCCCGCGTATCGGTGTAATTCAGCGCCGTGTGCGCCGAGAGGGTGGTGCAGCGCTCGTCCTGCATCTCGACCGGAAGGCCGGTACGCCGGGCAAGCAGCTCGGCTGTCTCCCGGCACTCGGCCGCCTTGAAGCCCTCGCTTCCGTCCATGTTGCGGGGAAGGCCGACGACAAGCAGCTCGGCCTTCTCCTCCGCTGCGCGGGCGGCCAGTGCCTCCACCAAACGGGCGCGGTCCCGCTCGTGAATCACTCCGCGGGGAAAGGCGAACGCCTCCCCCTTATCCGAGACGGCCACCCCTGTCCGGGCGGCGCCGAGATCAACCGACAGGATAATCAATCTGCATCACGACCTTTACCAGGGCTTTACGCCCCCGACGATTTTCTTTACCGAGTCAATCCCCCGCTCATCCAGATAACGCTCCAGTCCGGTGAGCACCTTGATCGGCGTATAGGGATCGGTGAAGTTGGCTGTGCCGATCTGAACCGCGCTGGCACCGGCCAGCATGAGTTCAACCGCATCCTCCCATTTGGAGATGCCGCCCATTCCGACCACCGGAATGCTTACGCGGCCGGCAACCTCCCACACCATGCGGACGGCGACCGGCAGGACGGCCGGGCCGGAAAGGCCGCCGGTGTTGTTGTGCAGAATCGGCCGCCCGGTATGGATATCAATCCGCATACCGGTCAGCGTGTTGATGAGAGAAACGGCGTCGGCGCCCTCACTCTCCACCGCGGCGGCCACATCGGCGATCGAAGCCGCGTTGGGAGAAAGCTTAACCATCAGCGGCTTTTTACAGACGGCGCGCACCGCCTTCGTGATGCCAGCCGCCATCTCCGGTACTGTGCCGAAGGCCACCCCGCCCTGCTTTACATTCGGGCAGGAGATGTTCATCTCGATCATATCGGCCGCCGTATCGTTCAGCCGTTCGGCTACGGCGACATACTCCTCGGGCGAGCGGCCGGCAATGTTGACAATGATCCGGGTATCCTGCTTTGCAAGCCAGGGAAGCTCGGTCTTTATCACCTTATCCACGCCGGGATTCTGCAGCCCGACGCTGTTCAGCATACCCGCGGGCGTCTCGGCAATCCGGGGACTGTCGTTGCCCATCCGCGGCTCTAAAGTCGTCCCCTTGCAGGAAACGCCGCCGAGGCTGGAAAGCGGATAAAGCTCAGAATACTCCCGCCCGAAGCCGAAACAGCCGGAGGCGGTAATCACGGGATTGCGGAACTCCACCCCCGCGATATTGACACGCAGATCCGCCATTACCAAACCACCTCCTTCGCGTTGAGGACCGGGCCGTAGCGGCAAACCTGTGCATGCCGCACATTCTCCCCGTCGCGCACCTTGCATACGCAGCCGACGCAGGCGCCGATGCCGCAGCCCATCCGTTCCTCCAGAGAGACCTGACAGGGCAGATTGAACTGCTCGGCCACGGCGGCCACCGCCTTTAGCATGGGGATCGGTCCGCAGGCGAGGATGAGGTCATAGCCGGCCGCCGCCACCCTTGCCGACAAAATATCGGTGACAAAGCCCTTTTCCCCATAGCTGCCGTCGTCGGTCGCCACAAAAACGCCGGCGCACACCTTCTCAAAATCCGGTTCGAGGATGACCGCGCCCCGGTTTTTAAAGCCGAGAATTGCCTCCGCCTTGCCGGAGGCTGCCTTTGCCACGCCCAGCATGGGAGGTGTGCCGATGCCGCCGCCGATCACAACCGGCCGCTCGGCCTTTTCCAGAGAAAAGCCGTGTCCCAAAGGCCCGAGGAGGTCGATGGCCGCCCCCTCCGGCAAGGTGGACATCCAGCGCGTCCCCTCCCCCTTTACAAGATAGACCATGCGGATCGTCTCGGCCGCGGGGTCGAATTCACAAATCGAAATGGGGCGGCGCAGCGTCTTTCCCTCACAATAAATCTGCATAAACTGGCCGATAGAAGCCGCCGCAGCCTGCGGCGTGCGGACGGTCATATCGTAGATGCCGTCAGCAATCGGCCGGTTGGAAAGCACCCTGCCGAGCGCCTTGGTATAGCCCATGTTTTCACTTCTCCTTCCGACGATCTACAGGGAGATTTTCCCGATATGTCCCGTAATTTCATCCCGCATGCGGATAGCCTCCGTCCGGGCGGCGTCCGCAAAATGGAGGGGGTCTCCCGCCTTTTGATAGGCGCACATAATCCCTCTGGAGGAGTTGATGACCGCGCCCAGGCCTTTCTCATCAAACGCGCCGGCCACATCGGCGGCGCCGCCGCCCTGCGCGCCATAGCCGGGCACGAGGAAGAAGGTATGCGGCAGCGCCGCCCGCAGCTCGGAAAGCTGCGCGGGATAGGTCGCGCCGACAACCGCGCCGACGCCCGAATAGCCGTATTTCCCCGAGAGAGCCTCTCCCCACGTTTCACAAAAATCGCCCATCACGCGGTAGACCGGCTGGCCGCCGCAGTCACGATCCTGCAGCTCCCCGGAGGAGGGGTTGGAGGTTTTGACCAGCACGAAGAGGCCTTTATCCTCCCCCTTGCAGATGTCTAAGAGAGGGCGGATCCCATCCGAACCAAGATAACCGTTCACGGTCAGCGCGTCGGCGCCGAAGGGGGCAAGGCGCTCCCCCTCCACCTCCACAAAGCCGAGGTGGGCGGCGGCATATGCCTCCATCGTCGTGCCGATGTCGTTGCGCTTGCCGTCGGTGATGACGAACATCCCGGCCTGCCGCGCATAGCGGATGGTGCGCTCGAGCGCCCGCACTCCCGGCCAGCCGTACATCTCATAATACGCGCACTGCGGCTTGACGGCCGGCACGACATCGGCCAGCGCGTCGATCAGTGCCTTATTGAAAAGATAGAGCGCCTCCGCCGCGCCCCCCAGCGTTTTGCCGTGCATTGCAAAGGCCTCGGCCTTGATATGCTCGGGAACAAACGCCAGCTTGGGGTCGAGGCCGGCCACCGTGGGATTTTGCATAGCGGCAATTTTTTCGATCAGACGGTCAAACGACATCTTTTTTCGCTCCTTTTTTCCATAATAGACCGCCAAAGCCGGAAGGCTTTGCGTGGCTGCGGCCACGATTTGGCGTCAGCCAAATGCGGGCGTTTTTCGAAAAATCTTTTGCGGGAATTTTTAGTTTTGCCGGGCAACTTTCGCCTACTGCAAGAAGGATTCCGGGCAACACAGGTCAAATGTCAAGCCGGGGAAAGGCAAACGGACTTCAAATAAATCGCCGATTTACCCGAAATGCTGCTCCGCGTTTTGATCAAAAACCACCCGGCCGCGGCAGAGGGTGTAACGCACCCGGCCGTGCAGCTGCACGCCCTTAAACGGCGTGTTTTTGGATTTTCCGTGCAGCTCCTCCGGCCGGACGACCCAGGCCTCTGCCGGGTCGAAGAGGGTCAGGTCGGCCGGCGCGCCAACAGCCAGACTGCCGCCCGCAATTCCGGCGATTTTCGCCGGCCGCGCACTCATCAGCCGGGCGAGGCCGCAAAGGTCGGTGATTTCCCCCTCCACCAGCGCGGTATAGCTGGCCGAGAGAGAGGTCTCCAGCCCCACCACTCCGTTGGGGGCGGCGGCAAAGTCGGCCTTTTCCTCCGGCGCATGGGGCGCATGGTCGGTGGCGATACAGTCGATCGTCCCGTCGGCCAGCCCTTCGAGGACGGCCTGCCGATCGGCCGCCGTCCGCAGCGGCGGATTCATCCGGTAATCGGCGTCGAGAGACAAAGCGGCCTCCTCCGTAAACCAGAAGTAGTGCGGCCCGGTCTCGCAGGTGACGCGCACATCCCGACGCTTGGCCGCCCGGACAAGGGCGACCGACTCGGCCGTGCTGACATGGCAGATATGCACCGGGCAGCCGGTCTTTTCACTTAAAGCGATCTCCCGCCGGATGGCTGCATACTCCGCCTCGGCCGGCATGCCCTTAACCCCCAGCGCTTCCGAAACCCGGCCGGCGTTCACCTTGCCGCCCGCGGCGAGCGGCAATATCTCGCTATGGCTGAGAACCGGCCGGCCGAGTGCGGCCGCCTGCCGCAGCGCCTCCTCCATCAAGGCTTCCGGCCCGACCGGCAGCCCGTCATCCGAAAAGGCGACGGCTCCGGCCTCCTTCAACGCGGCAAAGTCGGTCAGCGCCTCGCTCTGCATGCCCTTTGTGATACAGGCCGCCTGATAAATCCGCACCGGCGCGGCGGCCGCGCGGGCCAAAACCTCCCGCAGCAGGAGGGGATCGTCCATGGGCGGCAGTGTGTTCGGCATCGCCACGACCGAGGTTACACCGCCGGCCGCCGCCGCGGCAGCCCCGGAGAGCAGATCCTCCTTATGCGTCTGGCCGGGGTCGCGCAGATGAACATGAATGTCCACAAGCCCGGGAAAGAGCACCAGTCCCTCCCCTTCGATCACCCGATCGGGAGAAGAAAAAGGCGCGCTGATTTTTCCGTCGGCTATGTAGACATCTCCGATGTACGCCTCCTCCCGCGCGGGGTCGGCGATTTTTATATTCCGAATGGCAATCTTCATAAAAGCATCCCTCTTCAAAAAAGGCAGGAAGAAAGCACCCGCCTCCGGGTGAAAATTTCGCCTGCGCACAGCGTCGGCCTCAGCCGAAAACATGATACTTGGCCACCGCCAGAATCTCCCGCACAAACTGGCTGAAAAAGAGGTTGAACGGCGTTGTGGCGGGGCAGGAAAAGCTCTCCAGCCCGAGGTCGGCCGCCATCTGACGGCTGCGGTAAAGATGGAACTCGCTGGTCGCAATCGCAAAGCGGGTCGGCAAGCCCTCCCGCTCGGCGAGCGCCTTGGAAAAGGCCAGATTTTCAGCCGTGCTGGTCGACTGATCCTCCAGATAAAGACGGTCGCCCTCGATTCCGCGATCCACCAGCCAGCGGCGCATGGCCTCCGCCTCGCTGATCCGTTCGCCTTCGCCCTGCCCGCCCGAGAGAATGCAGGGCGCGTCCGGGTGGGCGTTCAGGAAATCCTCCGCCGCGTCCAGCCGGGACAGCAGGGCGAGACTGGGGCTTTCCCCGTTCACCTGACAGCCGAGGACGACCAGCGTAACCGCCCCCTCCGGCTGATCGGCACGCATATCCCGCAGGATTAGGCAGCCGAAAACCGCGCTGATCAGGAACCCTGCCGACAGCAGAACCGCCAGCACCCGCACAATTCCTCTACCCACCCGGGCACGGCGGATGAGGCCGCTGAGCCCCGGCAGGTACCAGTAGAGAAGTATGCTGCCGAACACGCCGATCGGCAGAAGAGAGCCGATTCCGACCGCGTGCATGGTAAAGGGCAGAAAAGCCCAAACAAGCGCCAGCAGCATCAAAACAGTCGCAAGAATTTTAAGTATCTTCCAAAACCGTTTCACAGCTTTACCCTCCCGATATCAGGCAAAAGGCCTGATGGTTACATGCTTTCGGGTGCCTCAATCCCCAGCAGCTCGAGCACCAGGCGGATCACATCCCGCACGCAGACGCAGAGGTAGAGCCGCGCCTGACAGAGCGCCTCATCCTCCACCAGCACCTTGCAGGCGTTATAAAATTTGTGGAAGCAGGTGGCCAGCTCGATCACATAGCGGGTGATCCGCGCCGGATCGTAATCTCTTGCGGCGGCCACAATCTCCCCCGTCAGGGCGGAAAGGTGCCGGATCAGTTCCCGCTCCTCCGGCGCGTCGAGGCGGTTCAGCTCGTCCTCTGTGCAGTCGCGGGCGGAGATACCCTCCCCCTCCAGCTTTTTGAGGATGCTGCAAATACGCGCATGGGCGTACTGGCAGTAATAGACCGGATTCTGCGCCGACTGCTCTACCGCGAGGTCGAGGTCAAAATCCATCTGCGACCCCGCCTCCCGCATATTGAAGAGGAAGCGCACGGCGGAGATCGGAATCTCCTCCAGCAGATCGGTGAGGGTGATGGATTTTCCGGTACGCTTGGACATGCGGACAACCTCGCCGTCCCGCACCAGCCGAACCAGCTGCATCAGGATGACATCCAGACGGCCGCCGTCAATTCCGATGGCGGTCAGCGCCCCCTTCATCCGGGCGACGTGTCCGTGGTGATCGGCGCCCCAGACGTCAATGGCCTTATCAAAGCCGCGCACCTCCAGCTTGTTGCGGTGGTAGGCGATGTCGGCCGCGAAATAGGTCGGGTTGCCGTTGGCCCGGATGAGGACGTCGTCCTTGAGTTCGAGTTTATCAATCTCCTCCTGCGTTTTGCCGGCGGCTTTCAGCAGCTCGGTCTGCACCTCGATATTCTTATACCAGAGCGCGCCGTCCTTTTCGTAGGTGCGGCCGTTCTTTTTCAGCAGCTCGATGGTCTCCCTCAGCTCGCCATCCTCATGCAGGAGGCTTTCACGAAACCAGCAGTCATAGTGAATGCGGTATTTTTCCATATTGAGCCGCATATTCTCTATATTCCTCGGGAGGGCGAAATCAACCAGCGCCCGGCGCCGCTCCTCCGACGGCAGATGGAGATACCGGTCGCCGTATTCCTTCGCAAACTCCTCCGCCCGTTCCTTGATGTCCAGCCCCTGATAGCAGTCCTCCGGCAAGGGGTGCTTGTCCTCCCCTTCAAAAAGCTGGAGATAGCGCACCTCGAGCGAGAGGGCGAATTTGTCGATCTGGTTTCCGGCGTCGTTAATATAAAATTCCCGCGAGACGGTATAGCCCGCATGCTCCATCACCGCAGCGAGGCAGTCGCCCAAAGCGCCGCCGCGCGCGTTGCCCATATGCATCGGCCCGGTCGGGTTGGCGGAGACAAACTCCACCATCACCTTTTTGCCCTTTCCGAAATCGCTCTTTCCGTAATCCTTGCCGCAGGCGCGGATATCCTTCAGCACGGCCGAATAATATCCGGGGGCAAGAAAGAGGTTGATAAAGCCGGGGCCGGCAATCTCCAGCTTTTCGATATAGCTGCCCGAGAGGTCGGCGTGCCGGGAGAGCGCCTCGGCAATCTGGCGCGGCGCCTTTTTCAGCGCCCTGGCCCAGACCATGGCCGCGTTGACCGCAAAGTCCCCATGGCTCCGGTCGGCCGGCACCTCCACCGCGAAATCGGGCAGCGGCTCGGCCGCAAGCTCTCCGGCCGCGACCGCGCGTCCCGCCGCGGCCAGAATAATCTCCCGAATCTGTTCCTCGGTCTGCGCTACGATTTTCGACATAGTTTTATGCATTCCTTTCCCTTATGTTGCGCCCGGCCGACTTTGCGCCGGGTTCCGAAATTTTCAAAAAAAGCGGGGCAAAAGCCGGTGGACAGCGTACATTAGCTCACCGGCTGTCCGCCGGCCGGCTTTACGGTAATCTCCAGCTCGTTGCGGCTGATCAGATTGCTTTCCACATCAATCGTATAGCTCATCAGCAGCCGGCCGCCCATTTCATCCAGATGATTTTGAATCTGTTCGCCGAACACCCCGACCATCAGGCTGCCATACCCCGTCTCGTAATGTGAGAAGCTGCGCTGCCCCCGCTCGATCTGCAGGCGGCTGTCGCTGCCGCCCGAGCGCTGCATGATCACCGAATCGTTCCCGGTAATCTTGAGGGTGGTCGTCACCTCAGCGCCGTAGAGGGTGGGATCCTCCGCATAGGTTAAGAAGGTTTTTCCCCCGCGCGCGCCCATTTTGCCAACCGTAGTCAGCTCGACAATCTCAGCCTCCCCAGCGCCGGCGTCGACAACAAACTGCCGACCCTTGATGTGGATAATTACATCTTTCATGCACTGTGTCCTTTCTTTCAGACGATCCGGCTTAATACCGGGTGATGTCGATCAGTTCAACATGCCCGTCAATCTCCCGCCCTAAGAGCACGTCGGCAATCTGGGTAAAAGATTCGGCCCGGTCGCTTACATAATATTCCCCGACGGCGGTGCTTTTATTGTCCGAGAAAAGTCCCTTCTCCCGCAAAAAGGCGGAGGCGGCCATGGCGGCGGTATAGCCGGTGTTGATCAGCGTAACCTCCGGCCCCATGAAGTCGGAGATAAACGGAATCAGCACGGGATAGTGGGTACATCCGAGGATCAGGGTGTCCACCTGCTTCTCCCGCAAGGGGGTGAGATAGCGGCGCACCGCCTCTGTCGTGACGGTATCTCCGGGGGTGATCCAGCCAGCCTCCACCAACGGGACAAAGACGGGGCAGTCGGCGCTGTAAACCTGCAAATCCGGATTGATCGCCAGCAGCGCCCGCTCATACGCGCCGCTGCGGATGGTGGTGTTGGTTCCGATCACGCCGATACGGCCGCTCTTTGAAGCGGCGGCCGCCGCCTTCGCCGCCGGAGAAACCACCCCGATAAAGGGCACCGGCAGCTCCTCCCCCGTGTGGGCGGCCACCGAGCTGACCGTGCCGCAAGCGGCGATGATCAGCTTGACATCCTTCGAAAGCAGGAAGCGCTCATCCTGCCGGGCATAGTGGGTCACCGTCTCGGCGCTTTTATCCCCGTAGGGAACCCGCCCGGTGTCGCCAAAGTAAATGATTTTTTCCCCAGGGAGGGCGCGAACCATCTCCCGCACAACCGTAAGCCCGCCAAGGCCGGAGTCAAAAACTCCGATCGGCCGGTTATCCGACATATATACTCCATTCCTTTCTAAAACAGCGCGGCCGAAAAAGGCCTTCCGGCCGGCTGCAAAAAACATTTTTTAAAACCCGCTGCAAAAGCTTTGCAAAGGCAGAATAACCCAGATTATTCAAATTAAGTTTACCATACTCTTTTGGGAAACGCAAGAAACCGGCGGGAGAATTCTGGCCGCGCAGCCAAATATTTTTACCGCTCCGTGCAACATAACCAATCCCGCTTTTGGAGAGGATAAACAGTGCAACATTTTATATAAACGCAGCAAACGCAAAACCGCAAACGCCGTCGAAAAGGCACGGCTTAAAAAGCATTCGGAAAGGGAAGGAACAAGGCATGAAATTCAAAATACAGGATGATATGATCGTATTCGGAACCGGCGCACTCGGCTACGGATTGATCGAGGTTCTATGGCGCGGGTCAACCCACCCCACCATGCTGCTGGCCGGCGGCGTCTGCCTCCTCTCGCTTGGAGAGGTAAACCGCAGGATGGCGGGACAGCCACTGCTCTACCGCTGCGTCGCGGGCGGGTCGCTGATCACCGGAGTCGAGCTGGCCATCGGCGCGGTCTGCAACCTCGGGCTTGGGATGAACATTTGGGATTACAGCGGCATTCCGCTCAATTTCCGCGGGCAGATCTGCCTGCTCTTCTCGGTCGCGTGGGCGCTGCTGAGTATTGCCGCCATGCTGCTGGAGGGGGCGATGCGCCGCGCCCTCGCCGCCGGACATGGCATCCGGCCGGAAATACGGAGAGTGGTCTCCTCTCTACAAAATGCGGTCATAGAAAAATAGTTACACAACATCTTGTGCCATCGCAGAAATTCTTTTGCGAAATCCCGTTGACAAAATCCGACATCTATGCTATGCTGGTGGCGGTGGGAGGATTTGCCTCCCGGCCGTGGCCCGGTTCCTGACGGTTGAATGTGGAGCACCACAGTGGAGCCGGACGCTTTTCTTTTATTTTTTGCCGACCGTCTGGGCAGCATTCTGAAACTGTATTTCGGATGCTGTCTTTTTTTATGAAAAGGCAGCTTCGAAGAGAAAAGAAAGGACGATGCTCTTGTGAGAAGCACAGCATGGGCCGGCTTCAAGCCCGGAAAATGGCAGGAGGAGATCAACCTCCGCGATTTTATTCAGACCAACTACACCCCCTATAACGGAGGCGAGGGATTTCTCGCCCCGGCCACGGCGCGGACAAACGAGCTGAACGCCCGGCTGAACGCCCTTTTCAAAGCCGAGCAGGACAAGGGCGGCGTACTGGATATTGATACCGAAACGGTCACCTCCCTGCTCACCTACGCCCCCGGATACCTGGATAAAGAGAAGGAGATCATCGTCGGCCTGCAAACCGATCAGCCGCTCAAGAGAGGGGTCAACCCCTTCGGCGGCATCAACATGACCCGCAAGGCCTGCAAGGCCTACGGCTACACTCTCTCCGACAAGGTGGAGGAGGAGTTCACCTTCCGCACCACTCACAACGACGGCGTTTTTCGGGTATATAACGAGGATATCCGCGCCGCTCGCCACTGCGGCGTCATCACCGGACTGCCCGACGCCTATGGCAGGGGGAGGATCATCGGCGACTACCGCCGGGTGGCGCTCTATGGCGTGGACTATCTGATCGAGCAGAAGAAGGCGGACAAGGCGGCGGTTGCAAGCGGCCTTGTCGACGCGGAGAAAATCCGCCTGCTGGAGGAGCTGTTCCAGCAGATCACCTTCCTCGGCCGGCTGAAGGAGATGGCCGCCATGTACGGCTATGACATCTCCGGCCCGGCGACGAACGCGAAGGAGGCGGTGCAGTGGCTCTATTTCGCCTATCTCGGCGCGATCAAGGAGCAGAACGGCGCCGCCATGAGCCTTGGCCGGACGAGCACCTTCCTCGACATTTATTTTACCCGCGATATCGAAAACGGCCTGCTGGACGAGAGCGGCACGCAGGAGATTCTCGACGATTTTGTCATGAAGCTACGGATGGCGCGCCACCTCCGCACGCCCGAGTACAACGAGCTGTTCGCCGGAGATCCCATGTGGATCACCGAGTCGGTCGGCGGCGTGGGGGAGGACGGCCGTCCGCTGGTTACCAAAACCTCCTTTCGGATGCTGCACACCCTCTACACCCTCGGGCCGTCGGCTGAGCCGAACCTGACCGTCCTCTGGTCGAAAAATCTGCCGGAGGCCTTCAAGCGCTATGCCGCCAAGGTCTCCTGCGATACCGACGCGATCCAGTATGAGAACGACGACCTCATGCGGCAGAAATTCGGAGACGATTACGCCATCGCCTGCTGCGTCTCGGCCATGCGGGTCGGCAAGGACATGCAGTTTTTCGGGGCGAGAGCCAACCTCGCCAAGCTGCTGCTGATGAGTCTCAACGGCGGGCGGGATGAAAAAACCGGGATGCAGGTCGCGCCGGCCGGCCCGGCCTATGAGGGGGAGTACCTCGAGTACGACCGGGTGCTGGCGCTTATGGATCACTATCGCCCCTGGCTGGCCAAAACCTATGTCACCGCTATGAACATGATTCATTATATGCACGACAAATACGCCTATGAAAAGACCCAGATGGCGCTGCACGACACCGATGTGCACCGTTTTATGGCCTTCGGCATCGCGGGGCTGTCGGTGCTGACCGACTCTCTCTCGGCCATCAGATACGCCAGAGTCCGGGTCATCCGGGATGAGAGCGGTCTCATCACCGATTTTGAAACGACCGGAGAATTTCCGGCCTATGGCAACGACGACGATCGAGTCGACTCGATTGCGGTCGAGCAGGTGGAAAAATTCTTCCGCGCTTTGCAGGAGATTCCGACCTACCGCGGCGCCGAGCACACCCTCTCGATCCTGACCATCACCTCCAACGTCGTGTACGGCAAAAAGACCGGCTCGACCCCCGACGGGCGGAAGGCCGGCCAGCCCTTCGCCCCCGGTGCGAACCCCATGCACAATCGGGAGAAAAACGGCGCTCTCGCCTCCCTCAACTCGGTCGCCAAGCTGTCCTATGACATCTGCAAGGACGGGATTTCCAACACCTTCTCAATCCTGCCGCAGGCGCTCGGAAATGATGACGAGAGCCGGTACAAAAACCTCTGTGGCATCATTGACGGCTATTTTGCCCAGATGGCGCAGCACCTCAATGTCAACGTCCTCTGCCGGGAGACGCTGATCGATGCCATGGAGCACCCGGAAAAATACCCCAACCTGACCATCCGGGTCTCCGGCTATGCGGTCAACTTCCACAAGCTGTCGAGAGAGCAGCAGCAGGAGGTCATCTCCCGCACCTTCCACGAGGTGATGTAGCATGCCGGACGACAAAGTGGCAGCCGGCCGGCTACACTCCTTTCAGAGCCTTGGCGCGGTCGACGGACCGGGGCTGCGCTGCGTGGTGTTTTTGCAGGGATGTCCCTTACGCTGCGCCTACTGCCACAATCCCGACACCTGGGATTTTTCGGGCGGTACGGCCTCTACAGCGGAGGAGGTTTGCCGCCGCGTCCTGCGGTACAAACCCTACTTCGGGGCGGAGGGCGGCGTCACCTTAAGCGGCGGAGAGGCGCTGTCCCAGCCCGGGTTTGCCGCCGCGCTCTTCCGCCTCCTGCAAAAGGAGGGGATTCACACCGCCCTCGACACCTCCGGCGTCGGAGACCTCGCCGCCGCGAGGGAGATCCTGCGGTACACGGACCTCATCCTCTGCGACATCAAATTTTCATCGGAGACGGACTACCGCCGATACTGCGGCGGCTCTCTCCGGGCGGTGGAGGATTTCCTCCGTCTGAGCGAGGAGATGGAGGTTCCCCTCTGGGTGCGGCATGTCGTCGTACCCGGCCTCACCGACCGGGAGGAGGAGGTTTCGAAGGTGCTTGCGATCGCGCAAAAATATAAAAATTTGCAAAGGATAGAACTTCTCCCCTTCCGCAAGCTCTGCCAGAGCAAGTACGATGCCATGGGAATTCCCTTTCCGCTGGAGCGAACGCCGTCCTGCGGCAAAGAGGCGCTCGCCCGGTTGACGGCACTGATTCCGCCCGCACTGCGATAAAGGGCGGGGCGGCTCTCCCCTTCCTCCGGAGAAAGGCAAGCCCGGCAGACCGGTTTGCAGAGGGTGGTCTTTTAAAGCGACTTTTTGAAAAGCGGCCGACATTCTGACCGGAGAGACGGTTGGGCACACGGTCGTTCGCCCGCGCTGCGATAAAGGGCGGAGCGGCTCTCCCCTTCCTTCGGAGAAAGGCAAGCCCGGCAGACTGCGGCCTTTTTCCCGGGAGGCGAAGCGGCTGGCGGCAGTCTTTTTTCTGGCGGCGGTGTTTTGCAAAGCGGCGCGCCCGAAAACAAAAAATTCCGATTTTATTTGCTTTCATCCCATAAATTTGTTATTATGGAGTTGTTTACATGCGGCCGCGCCCGAAGGCCACGGGAGAAGGGCTTCTGCCGTCCCTTACAAAGGTATAAAGGATGATCCGGATGAAACGTATCAGAGCCTATCGCAATTATATTATATTGTTTGTCTTTGTCGTTGCGGCCTTCATTGCCTATAAGATCATTGACAATGTTCCCGCGATGGCCGCCGCCCTCTCGACGCTGGCGGGAATTCTCTCTCCCTTTCTTACCGGGTTTGTGATTGCCTTTGTCCTCTCCATCCCGATGAACCGGATTGAAAAGTGGCTGAAAAATTCCAAAAAGGCTTTTTTAAACCGGCACACGCGCGGCATTGCGGTCGCCGTCTGCTATATCCTGCTGATCGCGCTGGTCGGCGGCACACTGGCCTTCGTCATTCCGCCCCTGACGCGCAGTCTTATCGACCTGATCGGCAAGCTGCCGAGCTATTATGCCGCAGCGAAGGAGTGGATAAACTCCCTCGCGGCGGACGGAAAGATCGCCGGCTTTACACTCGCCTTGCCGGAGGAGTTTTCGGCCGCCAAGCTGCTGTCCGATATTGATCTCAGCGCGCTGTCCACCTACGCGCAGGGGGTCTTTGCCTTCGGCAGCGGCATCGTCAACCTCTTTTTGTCCCTGATTATCTCCATCTACATGCTGCTGAGTAAGGAGTCGCTGATCGGCTCTCTCAAGCGGCTGGTGCGGGTGGTTACCCCAAGGCGGGCTTCCGCCGTCCTGATCAAATATACCGACCTGATCAGCGACACCTTCTACAAATACATCTACAGCCAGCTGGTGGACGCCCTGATCATCGGCGTGGCCTGCGTCATCACTTTCCTGATCGCCAGAGTCCCTTATGCCGCGCTGCTCGGCATCGCGGTCGGCCTCGCCAATCTGATCCCCTATTTTGGCGCGATTATTTCGGGGGTCTGCGTCGTGCTGATCTGCCTGCTGTCCGGGAATCTGGCGCAGGCGATTGTCGTCGCCATACTGATCCTCGTCATCCAGCAAACCGACTGCAACCTGATTCAGCCCAAAATCATCGGTGTAAATGTCGGAATCAAGCCGATCTATGTTCTGCTGGCCATCACGGTCGGAGGAGGATTATTCGGCGTACCCGGCATGATCCTCGGCGTTCCGGTCGTCGCCGTGCTCAAGACCATGCTCTCCGACTTCATCCGCTTCCGGGAGGGGCAGATGGCCAAAGCCTCCTCCAAACGGAAGGGAGGGGCTGCGCCCTCCGCGCAGGAGGCGGCCGCTGACCGGGAGGCGGACGCGGAAACCGACCTGGAGGCAGACGCGGATGAAAACCCGGAGGCAGAGGCGTAGGGCAAAAAGTCCCTGCGCCGCCGGATGCTTTTTGCCCGGCGGCCTCCTCCACTTTGCTTCTCCCGCCTTGCATCTTCTGCTATTCCTCTCGTTTTGCCTCTCCCGCCGTTTCTCCTTATTATTCCTCCTTGCTGTTTCTCCCTACCGCCTCTACCCGCTGCCGCGCGCCTGCGCGCTTAGCTGCGGCACCTCGTCCGTTTTTGTTTTTTGCCGGGCTTTTGCATTGACAAACGCGGCAAAATCCTGTATGATATTCTGGTATCCGACTCCTCCTGATTTGCAAATGTCTCGGTAGCTCAGCTGGATAGAGCACCGCCCTCCTAAGGTTGCGTTACAACGGTCACCTCAAAAAAACTAAATAAGGGATTGCAGTTCGACTTTGATCGGGCTATAATCATATATCAGACACGTCCATATAGCTCAGCTGGATAGAGCACACGCCTCCTAAGCGTGGGGTCGGAGGTTCAAATC
>UQRS01000017.1 GCA_900543525.1 uncultured Oscillospiraceae bacterium | reverse complement strand
CGATATCAGCCGTAAGAAAAAGCTTCTGGAAAAGCAGAAGGAAGGCAAAAAGCGTATGCGGCAGCTCGGCTCGGTTGAGGTCCCACAGGAGGCTTTTATGGCCGTTCTCAAGCTGGATGAATAAAAGCCTTTCCTATAAAAAAACGCACATCCTGCAAAATGCCTTTTTCAAAAATTTATCAAGAGAGGCCTTATATATTATGAAAAACAGGATTTTTTCACGCTGCTTTGCCGTAATGCTGGCGCTGTTGCTCTGCTGCCTCTCCGGCCTGACCGTCGGGGCGGAGGTTTATACCGAGCAAAGCGGAAAATATAAGCTGATCTTTGACGACGCCGGCGTAACCGACGCCGCTGTGACCGAACGGATTCTGACCATATTTCGGGAGCAGTATGAAAAAATGGCCGAAAAATACAATCCCAACGCACCGCGAACCGTCATGTGTACGGTAGATCCGGGGTACGACGGTGTGGCCTATGCCTCCGGGAACAAGATCACCGTTTCGGCCGCGTGGCTGCAAAACAATCCAAACGACGCCGACTGCGTCACGCACGAGCTGTTCCATGTGGTGCAGGGATACCCGACCTATGACCCGGTCTGGCTGGTCGAGGGGCTGGCCGACTACGCCAGAGGGGAGTTCGGCTTGTACAACGACCTCTCGCACTGGGGATTCCCCAGCTTTGATGCGGGGCAGCATTACACCAACAGCTACACGGTGACCGCCCGCTTTCTTGCTTGGTGCGTCAAGTATGTAAATCCAGACCTGGTGGTGCGGCTGGACAGCCTCTTCCGGCAGAACCGCTACACCCCCTCGGTATGGGAGGAGATGACCGGCGCGACCATCGACAACCTCTGGGCAGAGTATGCGGCCGACCCTGGCCTCGACCGCATGGTGGGAGATGTGGATCTGGACGGGAATGTGACCGTCTCCGACGTGGTGGCGCTGCGCACCGCCATCGTCGACGGAAAAAGCAGCCGACTCTATGACATTGATTTCGACCGGCATACAACCGTCTCCGACGTGGTGGCGCTGCGCGCCGCCATCGTCGCGGGAGAGGCGGCCTGATAAGCGGGTAAAGCGGCGAAGAAAACAAGGCGGCCTATACGGCCTTATAGCCTTATAGCCGTACATTTCGCTGAAATCGAAAAATACGGGAGAGGCTGCAAGCGTTATGTCCGTACGGCTGTATGTCTGTACATCCGCACAGCCGCACAGCCGCGCGTCCGTGCCGCCGTGCCGCAGCACCGCAGCACAAGGCAGATTTTTTAAAAAAGGGAGGTCGCACGACCGTTATGGCAAAGCAAAAGGGCGGCAAGCGCTACCATTTTCTGGACGAGATGCGGGGGTTCGCCGTCCTCTGCATGGTGTTTTTCCACGCCTTCTACCTGCTCGGATTTTTGTTCGATCTGGAGCCGGCGCGCGGCCTCTACTACTTCTTCCTGCCGGCAGAACCGTACTTTGCCGGGGCGTTTATCTTCATTTCGGGAATCGCCAGCTGCCTCTCCCGCTCGAATCTCAAGCGCGGGCTGCGGCTTGCGGCCATCGCGGTGGCAATCAACCTGGTCACCTATTTTGCAAAGTATATCGGGCTGGACATCCTGATCGTTTTCGGCATCCTCAACCTGCTGGCCTTCTGCATGCTTCTGGCCGCGCCGCTGCTGCCACTGGTGAAAAGGATTCCGCCCATCATCGGCCTCATCGTCGCGGCACTGCTTTTCGCCCTGACCGCCGGGATTGAGGAAGGGTACCTCGGCTTCGGCGCCTTCCGGTATGAGATTCCAGCCGCGGTACGGGATATCTACCCGCTGTTTCCGCTCGGCATTCATAACGCACAGTTCGCCTCGGCCGACTACTTCCCGATCCTACCCTGGAGCTTCGCGTTCCTCGGCGGAATGTCAACCGGCGTCTGGGCGCTGCGGGGGAAATTCCCGGCCTTTATGTCCAACCAGCATATCCGGCCGCTCTCCTTCGTCGGGCGGCACGCGCTGGTGATCTATATCCTACATCAGCCGGTGCTTTACGGAATCTGTACAGCCATAAGCTGGCTGCTCTCTCTTTTTAAGTGAGGCTGTGCGCCCCCGCCCTCCTCTCCTGCGAGACAGGGCGGCGGAAAACGATCAGCCATCAAACCTCTGCCGCCTGCGCGCTTTTCTTTTTTGCCGTTTTTAGTGCGGGCGAACCTTAACTATCCAAAACGAAAAGGCAGGGATGGAAATGCCAAAGCAGAAAAAGCAGCACAAGCGGGGCGTAACCCTGCCGATGCGTGTAATCCTGGTGGGGCTGATGGTAGCGCTACAGCTTGCGCTGTTCATCTTCTTGCTCTTCAAGCTTTCGGCTGACGCGGTCTGGGTTTACACCGCTTTTCAGATCATCAGTTTTCTTGCCGTTGTGGTGATCGTCGTGCGCAGAGGCAATCCCAGCCTCAAGCTGCCGTGGATTATTTTCATTCTCGCGTTGCCGCTGATCGGCGGAATTATTTATATTTTCTGGGGCGGAACCAAGGCACTGCCCCACCTCAAACGTCGGATGCGCACAGCCGAGAATCAGCAGCACACCTTTCTGACTGCCGATCCACAGGCGGAGGAGGCGCTGGCCTCGACCCATCCGTCGGTTTTTCGTCAGTCGGTCTATTTAAAAAACACCTCCGGCTTTCCGGTGCACGGCAACACCTTCTGTGAATATCACGCCCCCTGCGACGCGGGGTTCGAGCGCGTGCTGGAGGAGCTGCGGATGGCCACCAACTATATTTTCATGGAGTTTTTTATCCTGGCCGAGGGGAAAATGTGGAATCAGATCTACGCCATCCTCAAGCAGAAGGCCGCCGCCGGGGTTGATGTGCGCATCATGTACGACGACTTCGGCTCCTGCGCGCGCCAGTACCGCGGGTTTGCAAAGCGCCTGCGCGCCGATCATATCAAGGTTTCGGTTTTCAACCCGCTGCGTCCCTCTCTCGACATTTTTATGAACAACCGCAACCACCAGAAGGTCATCATCATCGACGGAAAAACCGCCATCAGCGGCGGCTTCAACGTCGGGGATGAGTACATCAATGCCGAGGTGCGCTTCGGCCACTGGATGGACAACGTCCTGATTTTAAAAGGGGACGCGGTGAAAAATTTTATCGTCATGTTCTGCGCTATGTGGAATTTTACGACCCGGGGACGCATCAATGCGACCGACTATTTCGGCTACAACGACCGGCTGGGGAGAGGGTTTGTCCAGCCCTATGCCGACGGCCCGCTCAACGACGTCAACCCGGCGGAGGGGCTGTATCTCCGCATTCTGGGCAGCGCAAAGAACTATGTTTACATCACCACGCCCTATCTGATTTTGGATAATGAGATGCTGACCGCCCTAATCACGGCGGCACAGTCGGGTGTGGACGTCCGCATCGTCACGCCAAAAATCCGGGACAAATGGTATGTGCACCCGGTGACGCAGTCCTATTATGAAGAATTGCTGGAGGCCGGGGTGCGTATTTTTGAATACACGCCGGGCTTCATCCACTCCAAGGTGTTCGTATCGGATGACACGGTGGCTACGGTCGGCACGGTCAACATGGACTTCCGCAGCTTTTACTATCACTTTGAGTGCGGCGTCTGGATTTGCGACAATCCCGTGATCGAGGAGATTAAGGAGGATGTCTTGAGCAACATGGTGCGGGGTGAAGAAATCCTGCTGGAGGAATGGCGGCATCGCCCTCTGCGGCAAAAGATCAAGCAGGCGGCGCTGCGCCTCTTTGCCCCATTGATGTAAAAAAATCCGCCTTTTTTGTTCCTTTCTTTATTATGCAAACGCAAAACCCAGCCTCTTTTTAAAAAAGAGGCTGGGTTTTGCGCGGCGGTAATATTGCGGGGGTGAAAAAGTCAAAACCTCTGCCTTCTACAGTGCGCGGATAAAAACGGTGTACCCGACCAGCGCCGCCACGGCGACCAGTCCGATCATAACCCGCAGCAGAACCCTCCGGCGGCGCAGCGCGGCGGCACGCCGGCTCTCCCGCACGCGGGGCAGAGGCAGCTCTCCCCCGGCTTCCAGCTTTTCCAGATACTCGCGCGCGCCGGCCTCCAGCCGGCCGGTGGAAAGCCCGGCACACTCGGGACGCACAAACAATATGGCCTTTTCAAAATAGCGGCTGCCAGAGCCTGCGACCTCTACAATAGAACGGTTCACACCTCTTAACATGAAGCACCGCCCTCCTTTTTTCCTTACTGGTATTTGCTTCTATTTTGGGCAGATTTTTTATATTTTATACAAGGGCCCGGCCAAAACCCTCCGAAAAAACATAGCGGAAGTCTGCCGGTTGTGATACGACAGGAAAAGAAAGCTTTCCTTCCCTCCCATAAAAAATTTTAAAAACCGGAAAGGACAAAGAGTCATGCCGAAAAAGCCGAATTTTCAGCCCTTTACGGCCGACGATCCCGGCGTTCGGAGGGATTGAGTGCCTTCCCCTCCTGCGCCGCATTTCGCCCGGCGGAGGAGGAGGAATCTCCGCCCTTTTTCCCTTTGGAGGATTTTGAGAAGATTTCCCTCCCCCCAAGGAGGAGGAGCAGCCCGGCAAACAGCCGGCGGAGCAGCGCCTCCCCCAGGCTGCCAGCAAGGAAGGTACCCAGCGCCGCGCCGAGCAGCCCGGTCAGAATGCAGGGGAGTGTGCGGCGCTTCAGCAGGCCGCCTTTCAGATGAAACAGCAGAGCGACCAGCGCACAGGGAAGGAAGAAAACCAGATTGATGCCCTGTGCCTCCAGCTGCGGAAGGCCGGCCACAAGGGTCAGATAAATCAGCAGCACGCTGCCGCCGCCAAGCCCCATGGCGCCGGCCGCCCCGGCCAGCAGTCCCGCGATAAACCCCATCATTTGAAAAACAGGCGCACGCCTGTATAAACCATGAAAACCCCGAAGATCCGGCGGAGCGCGCCATCCGGTATTTTTTTGAGCAGCAGCGCCCCGGCCGCCGCGCCGACCACGCCTCCGGGCAGATAAGGCAGGGTGCTTTTCAGCGCAAGCCGGCCGTCAAAAAGATAAACGGCGGCCGAAAAGAGGGAGAGGAAAAAAATCAGCATCACGGCGGTGGCGTGCGACTCCTTCTGGGAAAGGCCGATTTTGCGCAGCATGGGCACCGCGATCATCCCGCCTCCCGAGCCGAGCAGCCCGTTAATCAGGCCGACCGCCCCGCCCCCGAGATAGAGCCAGAGCCGGCCTTTGGTTTTATCGGTCATGGTTTTTCAAGCCCTCCCTTTTTATGATGGTATCCTTTGACGAAACGGACAAAAGCGCCGAAAAAAACGCCCGCTTCCCATTTTGCCTTCCCCGCCGGGGCTGCAATGTTTCAAAGTTAGTATTCCCGGTTTTTTGCGATTTTTCGGGAATCGGCCGAATCCTTTCTTTACGCAATATTTTGAATTTACAGCGGGGTTACCCTGTGATACAATTCAAAATATATACAGCTATGTAAGGGGATGGCTTTTGCCGTTTTCACCGGCAGAGCGATTTTGAAAAAAGGAGCGTTCAATACAATATGAGCAGATTTACCCTCTCCGGTTTTGCGGATGAAATTGACGACAGCCTGGACAAACAGATGGACACCCTGGACACGCTCGGCATCCGGTATATCGAGATGCGCGGTGTGGAGGGGAAAAATCTTTCCGACTATACTCCCGACGCGGCGAAGGAGATTAAAAAGCGTCTGGATGCAAGGGGATTTCGCCTCTCGGCCGTGGGGTCGCCGATCGGGAAAATCGGCATCCGCGACGATTTCGCGCCGCATTTTGATAAATTCAAGCGGGTGGTGGAAATTGCCGGAATTATGGAGACCGGCTACATCCGCATGTTCAGCTTTTTTATCCCGAAGGGGGACGATCCCGAGATCTACAAGGACGAGGTGTTAGAGCGCTGGAGCCGCTTTGCCGACTATGTAAAAGGGAGCGGAATCCGGCTTCTGCACGAGAATGAGAAGGGCATCTACGGCGATACGGCCGAGCGCTGCCGCAATATTTTGAATGCCTGCGATCCCGCGGTTGTGCGGGGGATTTTCGACCCGGCCAACTTTGTTCAGTGCGGGGTCGAAACCAAAGCCGCCTTCGACCTTTTGAAGGAGGACATCGTGTACATGCACATCAAAGACGCGCTGGCCGAAAACGGCCGGGTCGTGCCGAGCGGCGAGGGGGACGGCAACCTCGCATGGATTCTGGGACAGCTGGCCGACCGTGGGTATGACGGCTTTCTTTCTCTCGAGCCGCATCTGGAGACGGGGGACATCGCCGTCTGCGGCGCGGACAAATTCAAGCTGGCGCACACCGCTCTCATAAATATTCTGAAAACCCTCGACGCAGAGATTGCCTGAGGCGTTCGCATTTTGAAGGAGGAGACAAAAATGGATAAGGTACGGTTTGGCATTATCGGCCTCGGTAACATGGGTACCGGCCACATCGGCAATTTTTTAAGCGGAAGGATTCCCGACGGGGAGATTACCGCCGTCTGTGATATCGACAAGGCAAAGCTGGACGCGGCGGTCGCACGCCTCGGCGGGAAGGTTGCCGCCTTCGACCGGGCGGAGGATCTGATCTCCTCCGGCAAGGTGGATGCCATCCTGATTGCGACGCCCCACTATTTCCACCCGGTTTACGCCATCAAGGGGTTTGCGGCCGGGCTGCACGTGCTTTCCGAAAAGCCGGCCGGCGTCTACACCCGGCAGGTGCGGGAGATGAATGAGGCCGCCGCAAAAACCGATCGGGTTTTCGGCCTGATGTTCAATCAGCGCACCAACCCGCTTTACCAGAAGGTCAAGGACCTGATCTCCTCGGGCGAGCTGGGAGAGCTGACCCGGGTCAACTGGATCATCACCGACTGGTTCCGCACCCAGAGCTACTATAACTCCGGAAGCTGGCGCGCTACCTGGGGCGGCGAAGGCGGCGGCGTACTGCTCAATCAGGATCCGCATCAGCTGGATCTGCTGCAGTGGCTGTGCGGTATGCCGAGCAAGGTGACCGCCTTCTGCTCTTACGGCAAGTTCCACGACATCGAGGTGGAGGATGACGTGACCGCCTACCTGGAATATCCGAACGGAGCGACCGGCGTCTTTGTCACCTCGACCGGCGACGCGCCCGGCACCAACCGGCTGGAGATCAGCGGCGACCGCGGCAAGGTGATTATCGAAAACAACCGACTGACCTACACCCGCCTGCGCGGCTCGGTTGCCGAGTTTTTAAAAACCGCGCAGGGCGGCTTCGACAAGCCGGAGGCCTGGAACGTCGAGATTCCGATTCATGGCGACTCGCCGCAGCACATCGGTATCTGCAACAACTTTATCGACGCCATCCTGCGCGGTACGCCGCTGCTCGCCCCCGGCGAGGAGGGAATCAACGGCCTGACCATCTCCAACGCCATTCACCTCTCCTCCTGGACCGGGAAGACGGTCGAGCTGCCGCTGGATGAGAATCTGTTCTACGACCTGCTGCAGGAGCGGATCAAAACCTCTACCTACCAAAAGCCGGAGGGCAGCGGCGCGGTCGCCGACCTCTCCGGAACCTATTGAGAGGGGAACTGTTTTTTATGAAAATGACCTTTCGGTGGTATAACGCCGCCGACCAGATACCGCTTGCACACATCCGGCAGATGCCCTATATCGACGGGATTGTCACGGCTGTTTACGACGTCCCTGTGGGGGAGGTCTGGACACCCGAGCGGATTGCGGCGGTAAAGGCGCCGATTGCAGCCGCCGGCCTCTCGTTCGAAGTGATCGAGAGCGTCCCGGTGCATGAGGATATCAAGATGGGCGCCGACAGCCGCGACCGGCTGATCGACAACTACTGCACAACCGTCCGCAATCTGGCCGACGCCGGCGTGCGGGTCATCTGCTATAACTTTATGCCGGTCTTTGACTGGCTGCGCAGCGACCTCTCCCACCGGCTGGAGGATGGCTCGACCGCCCTCGCTTTTGAGGCTGCGGCGGTCCGGGCGATGAACCCGGCAGAGAGTGAGCTCTCTCTCCCCGGATGGGACGAGAGCTATACCCGCGCGGAGCTTCTCGGCCTGCTGGAGGCCTACAAGTCCGTTGATACCGAAAAGCTGTGGGAAAACCTCGGCTACTTTTTGCGCCGGGTCATCCCGGTATGTGAGGAGGTCGGGGTCAAAATGGCCATCCACCCGGACGATCCGCCGTGGGGGATTTTCGGCCTGCCGCGCATCATCACCGACCGCGACGCGCTCGACCGGCTGGTGCGGCTGTATGACAGCCCCTGCAACGGCATCACCCTCTGTACCGGATCGCTGGGCTGCCATCCCAAAAATGACCTCCCGGCCATCGCGGCCGAATTTGCCGCCCGCGACCGCATCCCCTTCCTGCACGCCCGCAACGTTACGATCGGCAGCGGGGGAGATTTCTGTGAGTCGGCACACCTCAGCCGCGCCGGGTCGCTGGATATGTACGCGATTTTGAAAGCCCTCTATGACAACGGCTTTGACGGATACATCCGACCGGATCACGGCCGCAATATTTGGGGAGAGGACGGCCGCCCCGGCTACGGCTTATACGACCGGGCGCTCGGCGCCGCCTACCTCTGCGGCATATGGGAAACGCTGGAGAAGGGAGCAAAAACAAAATGAAACTGAACACCTTTCACGCCGACCTTGCCGGCAAGGTCGCGGTTATCACGGGCGGAGGCGGCGTCCTCTGCTCCGCTTTCGGGGAGGCGCTGGCCGTCTCCGGAGCGAAGGTCGCGCTGCTGGACATCAACCCGCAGGCGGCCGAAGCGGCGGCTGAGAAAATCCGTGCCGCCGGCGGCACCGCCATCGGGGTTGAGGCCGACTGCCTGAAGCCCGAGAGCCTTGCCGCGGCCGCAGCTCGCGTGCGGGAGGCGCTCGGCCCCTGCGACCTCCTCATCAACGGGGCGGGCGGCAACAACCCGGCCGCCACCACGTCACAGGAGGTTTTTGACCCCGACTGCCTCGACCTCGCGGGGGAGAAGTCCTTCTTCGACATTGACGGGGAAAAGTTCGGCTTTGTCTTTGATTTGAATGTCAAGGCGGCCGTCCTCACAACGCAGGCCTTCGCAAAGGATATGCTCGGCCGCGGCGGAAGCATTCTCAACGTCTCATCCATGAACGCGTTCCGGCCGCTTACTAAAATTCCGGCCTACTCGGCGGCCAAGGCGGCCGTCTCCAACCTGACGCAGTGGCTGGCGGTTTATTTTGCGCCGGCCGGCATCCGGGTCAACGCCATCGCCCCCGGCTTCTTTATCACCAATCAGAACCGCGACCTCCTTTTAAACCCGGACGGCAGCTTCAAGCCCCGGGCGGAGAAGATCATCGCCCACACCCCGCAAAAGCGCTTTGGGGAGCCGAAGGATCTGATCGGCACCCTTCTCTGGCTCGCATCGGAGGAGGCCAGCGGCTTTGTCAACGGCACCGTAATTCCGGTGGACGGCGGTTTTGCCGCCTACTCGGGTGTTTGACCCTTTGCCGCCAAACAAAAAATGCCGGGGCAGCGGCCTGCTTTTGCGCCGGCTTTATACCGAACAGGGTTTGAGAGGAAGGTTTTTTTCATGTTTGTCGAACCGTTTCTGAAATCGAGTCCGGCCATCCGCCGGTATGCGGATAACCCCCTTCTCGCGGGGAAGGACATCCCCTATAACGCGAACTGCATTTTCAACGCCGGCGTCTGCAAGTATCAGGGGCGCTATGTCATGCTGTTCCGCAATGATTATGATTATATCAGCGGCGGCCGGTTCGGCGGCTGCAACCTCGGCCTGGCCTTCAGCGAAGACGGCCTGCACTGGCGGCCGGAGGCAGAGCCTTTCTTTGACGCCGCCCGCCTGCACGATCCGGAGGTCACCCGTATCTATGACCCGCGGCTGACCGTGATCGAGGATACCCTCTACGTCTGCTTTGCGATGGATACCCACCACGGCCTGCGGGGCGGTATCGGCCGGATCCCGGACGATTTCTCCGGGCTGGAGATTCTCAGCCTCTCGGTGCCGGACAACCGCAACATGGTTCTTTTCCCCGAAAAAATCGGCGGCATGTACGCCCGGCTGGAGCGGCCGATGCCGGTCTACTCCCGCGGGAGGGATCGCTTCGACACCTGGATTTCCTTCTCTCCGGATCTGAAATTCTGGGGGGAATCCAAGCTGATCCTGGGTGTGGAGGAGGTTCCGTTTGCCAACGACAAAACCGGCCCGGCCGCCCCTCCCATACGGACAAAGGCAGGCTGGCTCACCCTCTTCCACGCAGTGGACATCGACCAGTCGCGGGGCAAAAACGGGTGGGAGGACACCTGGAAAAAGCGCTACTCGGCCGGCGTGATGCTGCTCGACCTCGACGACCCGTCCAAGGTGCTCGGCGTGTATAAGGAGCCGCTGATCGCCCCCGACACCCAGTATGAGGCTTGCGAGGGCTTCCGGGAGAATGTAATTTTCCCCGGCGGCCTGATCCGGGAGGAAGACGGCAGCCTCAAAATCTACTACGGCGCGGCCGACACGGTCGAGTGCCTCGCCTTCGCTGAGGAGGAGACGCTGATCGGCCTCTGCCTCGGCAAATAACGCCTCCCCTCCTTTTGGCGTAGGGAATGCGCCTTTATAACACTTTCATTTTTAAAAAACATCCCGCCCGGTCCTCGGAAACCTTGCCGAAGATCGGGCGGGAATTTTATTTATTTGGTCAATTTGTCGATCAGGGAGATCAGCTCCTCCAGCTTATCCTCCCCCTCGCCGCTTTCGATGGCATGCTTGACGCAGCCCTTCATGTGCGCGGCGAGAATCTCTTTGTTCGCACGGTGCAGCATCGCCTCGCAGGCCATCACCTGATTGGAGATATCAATGCAGTAGCGGTTCTCCTCCACCATGGCGAGAATGCCGTCCAGCTGTCCCCGCGCCGTTTTCAGCAGTCGGGTGATCTGCTTTTTATCCGCCTGCATAGCCTTAACCCTCGGAAATGCCGGTCACGGTATAGCCGGCCGCTTCAACCGCGCCCGACAGTGCCGCTTCCTCCACCGACGCGGTCAGCGTAACATAAGCCGCCTTATCCTCGAGCGAGACGCGGACGGACTCGACCCCCGCGACCTCCTCCAGAGCCTTTTGCACGTGCGCGGTGCAGTGTCCGCACATCATGCCTTCAATCCGAACGGTTTTTTTCATCGAAATCGTCTCCTTTTCCTTTTGATCCGGCTGTTTTTGCAGGGAGATCGTCTCCTTTTCCGGCCGGTATTTATCCTTCCAAAGCTTGAGGCGCAGGGCATTCATCACAACAAAGACCGAGCTAAAACTCATGGCGGCGGCGGCAATCATCGGATTGAGCAGCAGCCCGTTCAGGCTGTAAAGCGCACCGGCTGCGATCGGAATGCCGATAATGTTGTAGATAAAGGCCCAGAAGAGGTTTTCCTTGATATTCCGGATTACCGCCCGGCTGAGGTCGATGGCGGCTGCCGCGGCCGACAGATCGTTTCGCATCAGCACAATATCGGCGGAATTGGCGGCGATGTCGGCGCCGGCCCCGATCGCGATGCCGACATCCGCCCTGGCCAGCGCCGGCGCATCGTTGATGCCGTCGCCGATCATGGCAACCCGATGCCCCTCCCGCTGCAGGGCGGAGATCTTCTCCTCCTTGCCGGCCGGTGTGACCTCGGCCACGATGTCGTCGATGCCGGCCAGCGCGCCGACGTGCGCCGCCGTACGCTTGTTGTCGCCGGTCAGCATGACGACCCGGGTGCCCATCTTCTGAAAGGCGCGGACGGCGGCCGGGCTGCTTTCCTTCATCACATCGGCAACCAGAATCATGCCGATCATCCGGCCGTCGGCAGCGAAGAAGAGGGGCGTTTTGCCCTCCTCTGCCGCCTTCGCCGCAGAAGTCTCAAACGCCGAGAGGTCAATCCCGCGCGCCTCCATAAACCGACGGTTTCCGCCAAGCAGAGCCTTACCCTCCGCCCGGCCGTAGACCCCGCCGCCCGGCTCTACGCCGAAATCCTCCGGCGCGGCAGGCTGAACGCCCTGCTCCGCAGCATAGGCGGTTACGGCCGCCGCAAGCGGGTGCTCCGACCGCCCCTCCAGCCCGGCCGCAAGGCGGAGAAGCATCTCCTCCGAAACGCCGTCGGCAGGAAGAAGGCCGGTAACCGCCGGCCTGCCGACCGTGAGGGTTCCGGTTTTGTCAAGCAGGATGGTGTCCACCTTGTGCGCGATCTCCAGACTCTCGCCCGATTTGATGAGGATGCCGTTTTCCGCCCCTTTTCCGGTGCCCACCATGATGGCGGTCGGCGTCGCGAGGCCGAGCGCACAGGGGCAGGAGATTACCAGCACCGCAATGCCGATCGACAGTGCAAAGTGGAAGGGCTGGCCGACCAGCATCCATAGGAAGGCCGCCGCCACCGCAATGCAGATCACAATGGGTACAAAAACGCCGCTGACGCGGTCGGCCAGCTTGGCGATCGGCGCGGAGGAGGAGCTGGCCTCCTCCACCAGGCGGATAATCTGCGCCAGCGTCGTGTCTTCTCCGACCTTGTCCACCCGGCACTGCAGATAACCGGCCGTTACCACCGTACCGCCGGTTACCCGGTCGCCGGCGGTCTTCTCTACCGGGATGCTTTCCCCGGTGATGGCCGACTCATCCAGGGCGGCCGAGCCTTCGGTCACCACGCCGTCAGAGGGGACAGACATGCCGGATTTCAGCACAATGATGTCTCCCGGATGCAGCTCGGCGGCCGGGACCTCGACCTCCTTCCCCTCGCGCAGGACGAGGGCGGTCGCCGGCGCCAGACGAATCAGCGCGCTCAGCGCGTCTCCCGTCCGCTTTTTCGACCGGGCTTCAAAATATTTTCCCAGCGTAATCAGAGTCAGGATCATTCCGGCCGACTCAAAATACAAATCCATGGCATAGCCGTGGGCGGCCATCAGATCTCCATGTCCCAGCGCGTAGCCGGTTCGGAAAATAGCATAGACGCTGTAAACAAAAGCCGCGCCCGAACCCATCGCCACCAGCGAGTCCATGTTGGGCGATCCGCGGAAAAGGGAGGAAAAGCCCCGCTTGAAATAGCTGCGCCCGGCATAAAGGATCGGCAGGGTCAAAAACAGTTGCACCAGCGCGAAGGTCATGCTGTTCTCCATCCCGGTGAGGAAGGAGGGCAGCGGCGCGCCCAGCATATGTCCCATCGAGATATAAAACAGCGGGATCAAAAAAGCGAAGGATAAAACCAGCCGCCCAACCATGCCGGCCGTCGGGTCGGGTGCGGCCGTATCGGAAGCTGCCGCATTCTTTTTCTCCCCCTGCACCGCAGCGCCGTAGCCGGCCTTCTCCACTGCATGGACAATCTCCTCCGCCGAGAGGGCAGCCTCATCATACTCGACGGTCATATCGTTTTTCAGCAGGTTGACGGTAACCTTTTGGATACCGGACAGCTTGGAAACCGCCTTTTCGACCCGGGCGCTGCAGGCGCTGCAGGTCATTCCGGTGATCAGAAAACGTTCTATCACAATCTCAACTCCTTTGCCATACACCCCACGGGGGTGCGGTATTATTGTATAACCGAACCGCCGGCTTGTCAAGCCTTTGCCCCCTCAAAAAATGTGTAAAAGAGAGATTTTGCCCGGCGCATCTGCAAATTGCAAAACAGAAGGCCGGGGTTATTTTTCCCCAAAGCGGCGGGAAAACCGCCTCTGCCAAACAGAAAATATTTTAACCCGCCGCGGCCGTTTTTATAAAATTCACAAAATCGCACTATACGTTTTTGTCAAGATGTGGTATCTTAAAAAATATGGAAACAAAAGGAGGGGGGCTCTGCTTTATGGCGACCACCAAAGAATATATCGAATGGGTCTGCGAACAAATCCGCGACGAAAGAAAAGTACAGTATAAAAAGATGTTTGGAGAATACATGGTCTACATCCACGGCAAGCCGCTTCTGCTGGTTTGCGACAACACGGTGTATGTCAAAATGCTGGAGGAGCTCCGCCCGCTTCTGGGGGAGGCGCCGCGCGGCTTTCCGTATGACGGGGCGAAGGAGCACTATATTCTGGATGTCGAAAACGCGCCGCTTCGCCGGGCGGTGATTGACACAATCGAGCCGATCACACCCCTCCCCAAGCCGCACAGCCGACGGACAACGTCTTAAGGCTTCGGCCCCCTCGACTCGGCGCCGGAAAAAGGGGTTTAAGGCTTTACCGAGCCCGGCCGCCCCTCGGCCTGTCCCGCCGCGCTTTCTCTTCAAACGGTGAAACGATGGGAGGGCAGTCGGGCGCTACGGAAAATCCCCTTCTCCGGCGAGCGCCGCCTGCGGCAAAGGTTTGGAGGTTTTTTGCCCCATCTCTCTCATAAAGGAGGCGTTTCGGCTTGCGGCCGGCGGCGGGCTTTTTTAGCATATGGATTGATGTAAGGCTATTTTACGGAGGTAGTTTATGGCAATCAACAAAGCAATGCGGCTGGCGCTCAAGGCGCTGTCCTATCCCGATATCGACATCCGCAAAACCCTGAAGATCGAGCGGGTCGCCAAGCAGATCAAAGCGCCGCACCTGCTCGGAAACCTGTACCGTCATCTGGATCGCAAGGTTTTTTCGGCCGGGCGGGAGGTCGGCGTGCGGATCTATGCGCCGGTGCAGCGGGAAAGCGACCACATCCTCCTGTTTTTCCACGGAGGCGGCTGGGCCACCGAAAGTGTGGAGACCTACAACCGCGTGTGCGTCGGGCTGGCCCGGAATCTGGGCTGCAGGGTGATCTCGGTCGAATATGCGTTGGCGCCCGAGAGTCCTTTTCCGGAGGGGCTGCAGGACTGCTATGCCGTCGCGAAGGAGTTATACAGCGATCCCGCGCGGCTGGAGACCACGGCCGACCACATCCTCCTGATCGGGGACAGCGCCGGCGGCAACCTTGCGGCGGCCGTCTCGCTGATGGCGCGCGACCGTGGGGAGTTTTCGGTCACCCGGCAGATTCTGCTTTACCCCGCCACAGCCGCCGACCATACGGAGGCCTCTCCCTTCCCATCGGTGCGTGAAAACGGGAAGGATTACCTCCTGACCTCCCGGCGTATTTGCGAGTATATGGAGCTTTACGCCTCCAAAGCGGAGGATTTTGAAAATCCCTACTTCGCCCCCTTGCTGGCCGACTCCTATGCCAATCAGCCGGATACGCTGCTGATCTCGGCCGAGTACGACCCCCTTCGGGATGAGGGAGAGGAGTATGCCCGCCGCCTCGAAGCGGCCGGAAACCGGGTGGTGATCCGCCGCATGCCCGACGCGCTGCACGGCTATTTTTCTCTGGATGAAAAATTCCCCCTCGTGCGGGAGACCTATGACCTCATCCGGCAATTTATCAGAGAGGAGCTGTAGCGCCATGCCGAAAGCAAGCCGACGCGCCTGGCGGCGGCTGGACAATGCCGCCAAAATTTTCCCATCCACCAGTGAACAGTCGGACACCCGGGTTTTTCGCTTTTCGGCCGAGCTGACCGAGCCGGTCGACCCGGATATGCTGCAGACCGCCCTCGAGCAGGCGCTGGCGCTTTTTCCGCTTTTTCGCTGCGTAATGCGGCGGGGCGCCTTCTGGTATTATCTGGAGGAGTGCGACCTTACACCTCGGGTCGGGCCGGAGGTGAAGCACCCCTGCACCTCGCTGTACGACGGAAGCCATCAGTCTCTGCTGTTTGAGGTCACCTTTTATAAAACCAAGATCAATCTTGAATTTTTCCACGTTCTGACCGACGGAACCGGCGCAATCTCCTTTTTAACCGCCCTGCTGCATGCATACCTCAACCTGCGGCATCCGGAGGCTCTGGCCGGCCTGCAGCCGCCCCAAAGCGCGCCGGTATCCGAAAAGGCGCAGGACGGCTTTGCCAAATATTATCAAAAGGGCGGCCGCCGGCCGAAGGGGGAAAAGGCGGCGCTGCTGACCGGCGCCAAGCGGGAGGGCGACACCATCCGCATTATAGACGCGCGGGTTCCGGCCGACCAGATTCGTCGTCTGGCCGCCGCGCACGGCGCAACCGTGACGGTCTTTTTAACCGCGCTTTTCATCCTCTCGATCGGGGAGA
This sequence comes from uncultured Oscillospiraceae bacterium, assembly GCA_900543525.1. GTDB lineage: Bacteria > Bacillota > Clostridia > Oscillospirales > Acutalibacteraceae > UQRS01. Next base: position 14,070 of record UQRS01000017.1, on the reverse strand, counting down.
ACCTCTCGCTGCGCGAAAAGCGGCGGCCGGTCGTGCTGAATGTTCCGGTCAATCTGCGGAATTATTTTCCGTCCGATACGGCCACCAACTTTTTCGGCATGATCTCGACCGGCGTCCGGTTGGGGCAGACCCCCTCTCTCGAGGAGGTCATCGCGGCCGTTTCGGCCGATTTTAAGGCTGAGCTGACGCCGGAGAAGCTGGCGCAGCGGATGCATGCCCTGACCGCGCTGGAGCACAATCCGATTGCCCGGATTGCGCCGCTGCCGCTTAAAAATTTTGTACTTCGCCGGGCGCGGCATATCGCCGACCGCCGGTGCACCGCCGTCCTCTCCAACGTGGGGGTTGTCCGCCTCCCGGAGGAGATGCTCCCCTATATCCGGAGCATGGGCGTTTTTGCAAGCACGCTCAAGCTCCAGCTCTGCCTTTGCACCTGCGGAAATGTGATGAGCCTCGGGTTCACCTCGGCTTTTGAAAGTCCGGCGATCGAACGCTGCTTTCTGCGCCGGCTGGCGGCGCTCGGAGTGGATGTCGCGGTCAGCACAAATGAAGCGTAAGCCCGAAAGGAAAGGTGAATTTCCATGCTGTTTTGCAATAGCTGCAAGGTGCACATTCTCGGAGAACGGCAGCGCTGTCCCCTCTGCGGCGGCGCGCTCACCGGGGAGGGGGAGCCTGAAACGCAGCTTTATCCAATCGTACCGCCGCCCCGGTACAGCCGGCATTTTCTTTTGCGGCTGATCAGCTTTGTTGTAATCGCCGGCATTGCAGTCAGCACAGCGGTCAATGCCATTGTCTCCCCCGGCGTGTGGTGGTCGCTCTTCGTTTCGGCCGGGCTGATCTGCTCCTGGCTCACGCTGGCGGTTGCCGTCTCCAAACGCAGCCACATCTTAAAAAACATCGCCTGGCAGCTTTTTTTAATCACGGTGCTGGCGGTGCTCTGGGATCTCGCCACCGGGTGGAGAGGCTGGTCGCTGGACTATGTTCTGCCGTGCTCCTGCATGGCGTCGATGGGGTCGATGTACATCCTCTCGAAAATTTTGAAAATCCCGGCCAGAGAGCTGGTTTTCTATCTCATTCTCGACTCGGTATACGGGGTGATCCCCATCATTTTCGTGCTGACGGGATTGCTGCACACGGCGATTCCATCCATCCTCTGCATCATGGTGAGCGTGATTTCGATTGCAGCGATCCTGCTTTTTGAATGGCGGGATATTAAAGAGGTTATCATCCGCAAATTTCACGTTTGAATAAAAGCCATAAAAAAACGGGCAGGACGCCGCAGCATCCTGTCCGGTTTTTTATCGGTTCATCGAATCACCCGGGGAGAAGATTGCCTTCATCCGGCAGGGTGTATTTGTCCAGATAGTTGTCATACTCCTCCGTAAAGGCCGGCTGGCCGGAGGTCTTGACCTCGTTCAGATAGACGTGGGTGTCAAAGGCGTTCTCCTTCACCTGAATCATACATACCGCAATGTTGGAGCAGTGGTCGGAAACCCGCTCGTAGTTGTTCAGAATATCGGAGAAGATAAAGCCCAGCTCGATGGTGCAGTCTTTGTTCTGCAGGCGGCCGACATGGCGCGTCTTTACCTCCGAAATCAGGAGGTCGATCACCTGCTCCAGCGGCTCAACCCGGGTGGCGAGCGGGATGTCTCCCGACTCGAACGCCGAGACGGTGATATCCAGAATCTCGCACAGCGCGTCGGTAATCACCTTCAACTCGTCCGCCGCGTAGTGGGAGAAATGCACGCCCTTAGTGTGCATCTCCTTCGCGACATTGACAAGGTTGACCGCATGGTCGCCAATGCGCTCAAAATCTCCAATGGTGTGCAGAAGCTTGAAAATCTCATGACTGTCGTTGTCCGACAGCTCCCGCCCGCTCAGCTTGACAAGACATGTGCCCAGCTCATCCTCATACATATCAATCTTTTTCTCGTTTTTGAGGATACGCTCGGCCGATTTCGCATTATACGTCTGCAAAAGAGAGATGGCCTCCAGCATTGTGTCCCGCGCCAGCTTGGCCATCCGAACGGTGGCGTTGTGGCTCTCGGCCACGGCGAAAGAAGGCGTATTGAACAGCCGCTGGTCGATGAGGGTGTATTTTTCCTTGCCCTGGCCGTCCGATTTGTCGGGTATGGTAATGAGCGCCAGCTTCTCCAGCTGCTTGGTGAAGGGCAGAAGCAGCGCAGTGGTGAGCACGTTAAAGGCGCTGTGCAAAAAGGCGATAGAAACCGGGCTGACCGCCTTATCCATAAAGGAAAAGTCAAATATGGCATTGAGGCCGAAAAAGGCGCAGAGGCCGATAATCGTACCGATAAGGTTAAAATAAATATGCACCACGGCAACACGCTTGGCGTTTTTATTCACTCCGATACTGGAAAGCAGCGCCGTCACGCAGGTGCCGATATTCTGCCCCATGACGATGGGGAGCGCCATGCCGTAGGTCAGGCCGCCGGTCATGGAGATGGCCTGCAGCACGCCGACCGAGGCGGCCGAGCTTTGAATCACGCCGGTGAAGACCGCACCCACCGCAACGCCGAGCAGCGGGTTTGTAAAGGCGGTCAGCATCGACTGAAATTCCGGCAGATCGGCCAGCGGACTGACCGAATCGCTCATAAAGGTCATGCCGGTCATCAGGACGGAAAACCCGACCAGAATGGTGCCGACATCCTTCTTCCGGCTGCTTTTGGAGGCCATGATGAGCACAATGCCGACCAACGCGATAATCGGAGAAAAGGAGGTCGGCTTCAGCATACGGATAAACAGGTTGTCGCTCTCAATTCCCGAAAGGCTCAGCAGCCAGGAGGTCAGGGTTGTCCCGATGTTCGAACCCATAATCACTCCGATGGTTTGACCCAGCTGCATGATCCCCGAGTTGACCAGGCCAACCAGCATAACCGTCATCGCGGAAGAGGACTGAATGGCGATGGTGATACCCGCGCCGAGAAGCAAGCTTTTAAACCGATTGGAGGTCATCTGCTTGAGTGTGTGCTCCAGCCGACCCCCGGCAACCTTCTCCAGCCCGGCAGACATGACATGCATGCCGTACAGGAAAAAGGCCAATCCTCCAAACAGTGTAAACACCGAAAAGATATCCATACACTGCCTCCTATTCCTCTCAAATGTAGAATGCACGCAGAAAAAAAGCATCCGCTTTCCCAAAACGCACAAGGGACGCGCTGCTTAGAACCGGCATTTTCAAAAAATGCGGCAGCACAAAAATTCGGCGCGCTGTCAAAGTCTCCCATCATTTCACCTGCCGGTGCCGAAGGGAGCGGGGATATGCAGATAATAAAAAACCCGCAGGGAATACAGTGTATTCGAGGGGGCGCAAAGTTCGGGCATTATTTATCCATCAAGCCCTTATCTGATTCCCGTCAACGCCAAGCCGGAGGCAATCACCATGCCGAAGATCCTTTCGCTTTGAGGAATTACACCGGTCGGCTGACGGTATGTCTGCATATTGTAACCGAACATTTTTATTGTATTCGTTCTTTGGGTTTTTGTCAATGAGAATTCAAAGAAAACTCATATTCTGTCAAAACAGGATAAAATTTATACGGCGGTTTGAGGCTGAAATCCGCACAACCGGCCAAGCACAGCCACCCCATCGCCGCGCAAAAATGCCGTCCGGGCATCCGATTGACCGAAAGCCCGCGCAGTCCTACGACCGGACGAGCGGGCAAACCGTCGTCCGTTGACCTTGGCAAGACGGACGGAGCAGCCCTGTGAGCGGACAACTCTGCAAGCAGACGGCCGCGCCGCCCTACGAACGAGTGAGCGGATCGTCGGAGGACCGGATCGCCAGATGGTTGGATGGTCGGATGATCGGGCAGTCGGGGAATCGGGTAACTCTCTAAACCCGGACGAGCAGATGAGCGGACGGACGAGCGGATTTTTCGCAAAAAAACAGGGATAGGAATCCGTAACAGATTCTTATCCCTGTTTAAAAGTGCATTTACAAATCCTTACGCACCGGCGACAATCAGAGCGCGCAGCGCCACAACGTCGGAAACGGTCAGATTCTCATCCGAGTCATCGAGGTTACCGGCCGCGAACTCGCGATCGGTCCAGCTGCCGGCCACGATCAGCTTACGCAGCAGCACAACGTCGGAGACGGTCACCTTGCCGTCGTTATCAACGTCGCCGAGCTTTACAGCCAGCTTGGCAATGGCCGCCTCAGCAGCCTCCAGCGCGTCAACAGAGGCCTTGGGAACCAGCTTCTTCTGCGCGTCGGTCAGCTTGTCATAAGCTTCCCGCGCGGCGTCGACGCTCGCCTTCTGGTCGTAAGAGGTAATCTCGCCAAGCGCGTCAATCTGCGCTACAACAGCGTCCGCAGCAGCCTTGTCCGCCTTGAGATCGGCAATTTTCTTCTCGGCGTCGGCCAGCGTTTTCTCGTTGGTAACCAGCGCCTTCTGTGCGTCGGTCAGCGCGTCATAAGCGGCGCGAGCGGCCTTCACAGCGTCTTCCTTCGCAAGGGTAATCTCACCCAGAGCGGCGATCTGATCAATGACAACCTTCGCAGCGGTCAGATCGGCAATCTTTGCCTCGGCCGCCTGCAGATCGGCATAGTTGGATACAAAAGCCTTCTGCGCGTCGGTCAATTTTTCATAAGCGGCACGGACAGCCTCTACAGCAGCCTTCTGGTCGAGAGAGGTAATTTCACCCAGCGCGGCAATCTGCTCAATCACAGGCTGCGCCAGCGTGTCGGGAAAATCATCGTCCCGCTCTTCGGTCGGGCCCTCCCCGTCGATCAGGCCGGAGTAAGCGTCGTTCGAGTCAAATATCGGGCCGTCCCCATCGATAATCTTAGCGGATGCCGGAAAGGCGAAACAGCTTATCACAAGCGTTCCAGCTAATAAAAAGCTGACCATCTTCTTCATGATTTTTACCTCCATAACGCTAAATTTGGATTCTAATTTATATTATCACAGTTAGAAATGAAATACAATATCTAAAATTATTTATTGAAAAAAAGTGTTACTTTGCACAAAAAACCGGTTTCTTAATTGTGATCTATCCATATACTGGTACGATAAGCCCGTCCAACCACAGAAAATTGTGGAGCAGATCCGCGCGAAAGGCCGGACGATACCGCATACACATTCGGTGCGGCGTTCCCTTTCAAAAAAAGCGGAGGGCAGCGCCCGGCAAAAGGCTGGAGGGCCGCCGCGAAAACTTTTTGCGGCGACCCTCAAAATCCTTCGAAAGCCAATCGGCAGCTGCGCCGCCGTTTTCGAAAACGGAATTTGCCGAACCCCGGCCGGGATTTGTCTCCGGCCAAGGGAAAAGGCTCGTTTTTCGCAGGGAGGCGGCGAATTACATCAGGCTGAAATTAACCACCACGGCGGCAAAAACAATCGAAACCATCGAAAGCAGCTTGATCAGAATATTGATCGACGGACCGGAAGTATCCTTCAGCGGGTCGCCGACCGTGTCGCCAACCACGGCGGCCTTGTGATTTTCGCTGCCCTTGCCGCCGAGATTCCCCGCCTCGATATACTTCTTCGCGTTGTCCCATGCGCCGCCCGAGTTGGACATCAGAATCGCCATCAAAAAGCCGGTGACCGTCGCTCCGGCCAGCAGGCCGGCGACGCCGTTGATCCCGAGGATCAGTCCGACGACGATCGGCGTAACCACCGCAATCAGGGTCGGTGCGATCATCTCCTTCAAAGCGGAGGAGGTGCAGAGTGAAACGCAGCGCTCATAATCCGGCTTGGCGGTGCCTTCCATCAGCCCGGCAATCTCCCGGAACTGGCGGCGAACCTCCACCACGATGCTCTGAGCCGCCTTGCCGACCGACTCCATCGTGAGCGCGGCAAAGACAAAGGGCAGGCAGGCGCCGATAAAGAGGCCGATCAAAACCTGCGGGTTCATGATATTCAGGTTAAACTCTCCCCCGAGTCCCTCCACCTTGGTTTTGTAGGAGGCAATCAGCGCCAGCGCAGTCAGCGCAGCCGAGCCGATGGCAAAGCCCTTGCCGGTCGCGGCGGTGGTGTTGCCCAGGCTGTCGAGGGCGTCGGTGCGGCGGCGAACCTCCGGATCGAGGCCGGCCATCTCGGCAATGCCGCCGGCGTTATCGGCCACCGGGCCATAAGCGTCGGTAGCCAGCGTGATACCAAGGGTGGACAGCATTCCGACGGCCGAGATGGCGATGCCGTACAGACCGAGGGCGGGGTTGTCAATCGTACCGCCCGACACAAAGAAGGAAATCAGAACCGAAGCCGCAATAATCAGCACCGGAACAAAGGTCGACATCATGCCGAGGGAGAGGCCGCTGATAATCAGGGTAGCCGCCCCGGTTTTGGAGGCCTCGGCCAGCTTGCGGGTCGGCCGGTAGGAATCGGAAGTAAAATACTCAGTCGAAACGCCGATCAGCACCCCGGCAATCAGGCCGGAGAGAATCGCGCCGTAGATGCCCAAAAACTCCTTTCCCAGCATGGTCCAGACCAGCGGGAAGGAGGCGATGGCAATGGCGACGGCGCTGAAATAGGTACCGCGGCGCAGCGCCTTGAGCAGGGTCTTTTGATCGGTGTTCTCCCCCGTGCGGACGAGGAAGGTGCCAATAATCGAAGCAATTACCCCAAGCGCCGCCATAACCATCGGGATGGTCACGGCGCGGATGCCGTCCACGCTGTCGATGGTCGAAAAGGCCGCAACGCCCAGCGCGGAGGCCGAGATAATCGATCCGACATAGGATTCATACAAATCGGCGCCCATGCCGGCGACGTCGCCGACATTATCTCCCACATTGTCGGCAATGACCGCCGGGTTGCGGGGATCATCCTCCGGAATGCCGGCCTCTACCTTGCCGACCAGGTCGGCGCCGACGTCGGCCGCTTTGGTAAAGACGCCGCCGCCCACACGGGCAAACAGCGCCATGGAGGAGGCGCCCATGCCGAAGGTCAGCATAGCGCCCGTAATCTCCTCAATCGGGAGCTTGAAAGCCAGTTTGAGCAGAAAATACCAGACCGAAAGATCCAGAAGGCCGAGGCCGACGACCGTAAAGCCCATAACCGACCCGGCCGAGAAAGCAACCCGGAGTCCGCGGTTGAGCCCCTCTCTCGCGGCGTTGGCCGTGCGGGCGTTGGCGGCCGTGGCAATCTTCATCCCGATAAAGCCCGAAAGGCCGGAGAAAAAGCCTCCGGTGACAAAGGCAAAGGGCACAAACGGCGTCAGCAGATCGGCGAAGGCCATAATGCCCAGGATAACAAACATCGCTGCGAAAAAGATAAGCACGACCGAGTACTGCCGTTTGAGATAGGCCGAAGCGCCCTTGCTGATGGCATTTGAAATCTCGGTCATTTTGCTGTTGCCGGTCGAGTAGCCGAGCAGCTTTTTGGCCGTATAGGCAACAAAAAGCAGCGCGATGACAGCCGCGATCGGCGTCAGAATCATTAAATCCATATCTGACTCCCCTTTTTCCCAAAATGTTGGTAAAGCATTAAACCGGATGGAGGAAATGTATGCTGCCAAAGTCAAATGCCCCCGACCGGGTTTAACATAAAACATTTTACTGCGTCTCGGCAAAAAATACAAGTTTATTTTAATAAAATATAAAAATTTTATGCGGAATATCCGACAAAAAGGCTATCCTCTCGACACCATCTGGGCAGCCGAGAGCAAAAGCGGCATACTCAGCGCCGACAGCAGCGTGGAAATCGAGATAATTCGCGCGCCGCAGTCGGTGTCTCCGCCGAACTTTTCGGCGAACATAACGGCATTGGCCGCCGTCGGGGCGCAGGCCGGCAGCATGCAGGCGAGGAAAACCAACCTCGGCACCGGGAGGGCGCGCAGCAGGCAAAGCGCCAGCAGCGGCACGGCCACCAGCCGCAGCAGAGAAACCAGCAGAACCCGGTCGTCTCCCTTTTGCGGCCGCAGGATGGTGCCGGCCATAAAATACCCGATCGCCAGCATGGCCACCGGCGTGTTGAGGTCGGCGATGTATCCGATCGGCTGCAGAACCGCCTCCGGCAGATGGACGCCGAGCAGGAAAAGCGGCAGCCCCACAGCCACACCGATTGTACCGGGATTCAGGATCGCCTTCACCACGGATATGCGGCCGCCGGGGAAGAGGGCGACGCCGGCCGTCCAGACGATGACATTGTGCATCACCACATAAATGGAGACGAGGAAAACCCCCTCCGGCCCGAAAAGAGCGCTGGCCAGCGGCAGAGACATAAAGCCGCAGTTGGAGAAAACAACGCTCAGCCTGAGGATGGATTTCTGCTGTAGCGGCGCACGGCCAAAAACCGGCAGTGCCACCGCAAAGCCCAAAAGATGCACCAGCAGAACGCAGCCGGCCATAATCACAATATAGGTCAGCCGCTCCTTCGTATACTCCATTTGCAAAAAGGCATTGATAATCACCGCCGGCGTTACAATGTAAAGCAGCAGATCCACCAGCTGTGCCGAGCCTTTTTCCGTAATCAAGCCAACCTTTGTCGCGACAAATCCAACCGCCATTAAAATAAAGAGAATCAAAACCTGTGTGCCGACGCTGCCGGCATATGACCAAAAGCTCATATTCCTTCTGTCCTTTTATATTCTAAATAAAGTTTCGGTATTCTTCTTACACTGCAAAAGCAACTCGTCCCGCGAAATGCCGCGTATGCCGGCGATCGCCTCGGCCGTTATGGGAATGCAGGTCGAGTCGCAGCGCTTCCCCCGGAAGGGCACCGGCGTCATATAGGGCGCGTCGGTCTCCAGCAAAAGGCGGTCGGGCGGAACCATCCGCGCAACCTCCACCGGCTTTCGGGCATTCTTGAAGGTAACCGCGCCGCCAAGTCCGATGTACATTCCAAGCCGCAGGGTGCGCTCGGCCAGCTCCACACTTCCGGAAAAGCAATGCACCACACCGCGCGGCCGATATTTTTCGAGAAGCTCGATCATATCGCTGTGCGCCTCCCGGTCGTGGAGAATCACCGGCAGTCCAAGCTCATTTGCAAGCCGGAGCTGCGCCGAAAGCAGGGAAATCTGCACCTCCCGGGGAGAGAAATCGTAGTGATAATCCAGCCCGATCTCCCCAATGGCGACCGCCTTCGGGTGGGCGGCCAGCCGACTGATCCGGGCGAGATAATCCTCCGGCACGGCGGCCGCCTCATGCGGGTGCACGCCCACCGCGGCGTAGATGTAGGGATAGCTTTCCGCCAAGCGGAGGCTGGTTTCGCTCGACGCAAGGTCGCTGCCGCAATTGATCACGCCGCAGATTCCCTGCTGCGGCAAAGCGGCCAGCAGCTCGTCCCGGTCGGGGTCAAAGGCCTCGTCATCGTAATGGGCGTGGGAATCAAAAACAATCCGCCCTGAAAGAGGCTTTGCATATTCGGTAAACATCCGGAATACCCTCCTGTTTCAAATTTTTTGGGAAAACTTGCCCCCGGCAGATTTGCCCGGGATTTCGGGCGGTCACGGCTTTCCTCAGCGCTGCGTGCCGGAGACCTTGTCCTGCCCATTCTGTCCGTTTGACCCGGTGCGCTCGCTCTGGCCGGTATGCTCGCCCAGCCCGGCGCACGCCTTACGGCCGGTGCGCAGCCGCCGAAAGAAATCGGACAGCAATCCGGCGCACGCCTCCTCCAGCACGCCGCCGGTCCAGTCCGGCCGGTGGTTGTAGGGGTAGGCGAACATCTCCTGCATGGAGCAGACCGAGCCTGCCTTCCGGTCATAGGCGCCGAACACCACCCGATCCAGCCGGGCGTTGATAATCGCCCCGGCGCACATGGGACATGGCTCCAGCGTGACATAGAGGGTGCAGCCGGATAACCGCCAGCCGCCCAGCGCGGCGCAGGCGGCCGAGATGGCCTCCAGCTCGGCGTGCGCCAGCGCGTTTTTATCGGTTTCCCGCCGATTTTTCCCGAACGAGAGGATTTTCCCCTCCCGCACGACGACGGCGCCAACCGGAACCTCCCCCACGGCGGCAGCCTGCCTGGCCTGCTCTATCGCGGCCTGCATGAAAATTTCATCCATCCCGCTGCCTCCTTTTCTTCGGGAATATCTGAAGCCGAGGGCGGGGAGGCTTTTTTCTGTCGGCCGACCCATAAAACCCTTCTGACATCAAAATGTATTTGTTTATTATACACCAGACGGCCTGCCCGGTCAAATCCGACAAAGAAAAGAGAGAATTCGGGAAAATGCGTCGGAACGATTGACCTGCCCCTGCTTTTTTGATAGAATGTTAATATTAGTGTATAACACCATCGGTTACAAGGAAAGGAATGCTTTGCACCTGCCAGCGATGAATTTTCGAGTGATTTTTGGCTTTTGAGATGCAGGCGGGACGGTGCCCATCGGGGACGTAGGCGACATCCGGTGCCTGTCATGGCCGCCGGAAAGCGTGTTTTCCCTTGTCAGTCGATGGTAAGAAACTTAAAAACAAAAAGCATGGAAGTGGTAAAATGCGATTTATTCTTGAGCTGTGGGCAGCCAAGCTGATCGCCCGGATCGTTGATCTTCTCGACAACCGGCGCGGGACAAGCTTTGCCGGCCGTCAGATTTTAAAGCTGGACAAAAACTTTATCTCCAAATTCAAGGGGATCGAGAAGGAAAAGGTCATCCTCATCACCGGCACCAACGGAAAATCGAGCACCACCAACCTGATCACCCACATCTTCCGCGCCTGCGGAGAGAAGGTGATCGCCAACCTGGCCGGCGCCAACCTGCGCTCGGGGATTGCGACCTGCTTTATCAAAAACAGCAGGATGTCCGGCCGGATCAAGGATGGCTACATCATTCTGGAGGTGGACGAGCGCACACTCAAATATATCCTCGACTGGATTCCGGTCGGGCATCTGGTGCTGACCAATATCCAGACCGACCAGGTAGCCAGAAACGGCTATCCCGAATACATCTACAACATGCTGTACGACCACATTCCGGAGGGGGTCACCCTCTACCTCAACAACGACGAGCCGCGGGTCAAATCGTTCGAATCGCTCGGCAACCCGGTCGTTTATTACGGGGTGGACCGGATGCCCTGCGCCTATGAAAAACACGGCTCGCTCGACGTCACGCAGCCCTGTCCGAAGTGTCATCACCGGGTGACGTTCGACTATTATAACCTCAGTAACCTGGGGCGCTTTCACTGCACCGCCTGCGGTCATGAGAGTCTTGCAAAGCCGGACTTTCTTGTGGAAAACGTGGATTTTGCGGCCGGAAAAGCCGAAACCAACGGAAAATCCTTCACCATGCCCTACAAGGCGCCCTTTATGGTTTATAACTACGCCGCCGCAATCGCAGTGGCCCGCACCCTCGGACTTGCGGAGGAGCGGGTTCTTGCGGCTTATGACAGCTTTGTAAATATCGAGGGGCGGATTGATCAGGCCGTTTTGGGGGAGAAAACCATCCATTACATGCGCACAAAGCAGGAAAACCCCGACACGCTGCAATCTGCGCTGGACGCCATCGCCGCCGACAAGGGAAGAAAGGTTGTCCTGCTTGGGCTCTGCACCATCGACGACGTGATTCCGCACTACTCCAATACCTTCTACAGCTACGACTGCGACTTTGACGGTATGCTGGCCGGCGATGTGGAGAAATTCATCTGCTTTGAAAAGACAACCTGCGCCGATATGGCCAACCGCCTCTTGCTGGCCGGCTGCCCGAAGGAGAAGATCGAGATTCTTCCCACCACCGACCCGGAGGAGATTCTGGCCGCGGTCGGGCGCTGTAAGAGCAATCAGGTGTATCTGATCACGCTGCTGAAAATCTTCCATGAAATCAAGGCTGCGGCCGAGCAGAAAACCCGGGAGGTGTAAGGAAATGGAATGCAAGCTGACCTATCTTTATCCCGATTTGCTGAACCTTTACGGCGACCGGGGCAATGTGCCCGCCGCCATGCGGACGGCCGGGCAGATGGGGGTTGACCTCACCATCTCACGCGTGGACGATCTGGACGCGCCGATCGACTTTTCCGGCAGCGACCTGCTCCTCCTCTCTCCGGGAGAGCTGTCGACCTTTCCGCTGATTATCGAGCGGCTGCAGCGCGACCGCGACGCGCTGCAGGCATATATAGAAGCCGGCGGGTACATCCTCGCCCTGGGCAGCTCGGCCTGTATTTTCGCCGATGAGGTCAGACGGATCTTCCGTCCCTCCTACAAGGGGCTGGGAATCGGGCGGTACGACTGCGCCGAGCGGGAGGCGGCCTATGGCGACGATCTGATCTTTACCTGCACGCCGGCCGGCGTCGAGCGCAAGGTCGCCGGCAGCCAGATTCAGATGATCGACCTTCTGCCGAAGGAGGGGTGCGAGGTATTCGGACACCTGCTCTACGGCTATGGAAACAACCACACCGACGGGGAGGGTACGCGGTACAAAAACCTGATCACCACCAACACCCTCGGCCCGCTGTTTGTCAAGAACCCCTGGTTTTTCGCCGACATCCTCCGCGATATTCTGGTAAGGAAGGGCGCCGAAGCGCCCGAGCTTCCCGATTTCCCGCTGGAAACCGACTCTCTGGCGGCGGTGGAGGCCTTCAATCTCTCGAAAAAAAGCGAGCTGTAACTCCCGGTAACCCCGATGACAGGAAGGACGATTCAAAACATGAAACCCTTGAGAGGGATCCGGCTGACCGTCAACACGGCCGTCCTGCGGCAAAATATACAGATCCTGCGGCGGGCGTACGCCGACTATACCTACTATATGGCGGTGGTGAAGGCCGACGCCTATGGCCACGGACTCGACCGGCGGGTTACTGCCGCCATGATCGAGGGCGGAGCGGACTATCTCGTTGTCTGCTATCTGGAGGAGGCAAAGGCCGTCCGCCGCAATCATCCCGATATCCCCATTCTGATGCTCAACCCGCCGACCGCCGAGGAGCTGCCGCTCTGCCTCGACCAAGCAATTGATGTTACGGTTGACGGGGCCGAGCTGGCGGAGGCAATTGCGGCCGGCGCTTACAAGGGGCTGCGAGTGCACATCAAGCTGGATACCGGCCTCGGCCGGTACGGCGTCCGGTCGAAGGCGGATTTCAACCGGGTTTACGGGCTGCTGGCGGCGTCTGACGCCGTCGTGCAGGGACTCTACACCCATCTGACGAGTGAGACCGATCTTGCCGCCATGCAGCGGCAGGTCGAGCTTTTCTCTGAGATGACGGCCGACGTCGATCTCTCCTCCATTCCGATCATCCATATCCCGAGCGGAGAGGCGATGCTCTCCCTTCCCCGGCCGGATTTTGTAAACGGCGCCAGGGTGGGTTCGGTCAGCTACGGCATGATCGACCGGCCGGAATTGGGGCTGCACAGCGCCTTCACCGTTTCGACCGAGGTGCTTTCGGTTCGCCGGGTAAAAAAGGGGGAGACCATCGGCTACTGCGGCAGCTATACCGCGCCGGAGGACGGCTTTGCCGCCATGCTGCCGATCGGATACGCGATCGGTTTTCTGCGCGGCTGGCGGAACCACACCGTCTTTATCGGCGGGGTGGAGGAGCCGCTGATCGGCGGCATTTTCATGTGCCAGTGCTATGCCGCCTGCCCTCCCGGCACCCGCCCGGGGGAGGAGGTTATCCTCTTCCGCGATTTTGCCCACATCGCCGCGCTGGCCACGGCGACCGGCACCATCCCGGAGGAGATTTTGCTCGCCCTCAAGCCGTGTGAGGTTTTGTACATCTGACGGCGGGAGGGGAGGCGCCGCATTCCTTCGGCCGGAGCGTACGCGTTTGCGGACGGGAGGCGCCTTTTGCGGCAATTTGGCGTGAATACGAACAATTTTCCGCAGCTTCATTTATACAAACGCTGGACAGCAAAACGCCTTATCCGGGCGAAATCCAACCCGGATAAGGCGTTCGTTTTGCAGTCAGCTGCAGGTATTCCTTTATTCAGGGCGGCTATTCTGCCGCCACGGCGACAACCCTGACCTCATCCACCGTACTGAGCAGGATGTAGCTCTGTCCGTTCAGCTCATATTCCACATAGAACATAGCTGCACGCACCCGCTCCTCCAGCACGTTCCGCAGCCGGAAGCCGTAAGCGGTGTAGACGTCTATATCCTCGCCCTTATCGAACACAACCTGCCGGATCTGATCGGCCGTAGCGTTCTTATAGTCGTTCAGGACATCCTTGCCGGTGCCGTAGTAAACGCCGTAGT
>UQRS01000016.1 GCA_900543525.1 uncultured Oscillospiraceae bacterium | reverse complement strand
AATTCCTTATATAAATCAATATTTTAAGCGGAAATCTTGGGGCTAAATTCAAAAAAATATACATTTTGAATGGCTGTATATTCTTCCGATAAAAGGTCCGACAGATTTAAACGTTTAAAAAACGCGCAAAAAAAGATCCGACGAAAAGGCGGATCTTTTTTTGCATATTCTGCCGGGTTTTAAAAAGCGGACGTCCCCTCCTCCAAAGGGGAGGCCCCGGGCTGCTGCGACCGCCTTTCGCAAAAGCGGCACAGCCGGGATTTGATCGTCTGCGCCTCCTCGGCCGTGCCGCTGCAGAGCGAGACGGTCGAAATCTTCAGCGCCTGACAGTCGCGGTAAAGATGATACACCTCGCCGCCGGTCGTCCAGAAGCAGGTTCCGTCGAATATTTCTGCAGAGGCGGCCACTCCATCGGTCGGAATATCTGCGCCGGCCGGAAGCGAACCGGCGGCCTCCACCACTCTGCCGGAGACGGCTGCCGCGGGTGAGGCGATGCGCGCCCGGATCAGGAGGAAGATGCCGACCGCCAAAAGACAGATGCACAGCGGCAGCAGTACCTGCCACGGGAATCTATGCCTGCGCTTTACATGAAACTGCTTGCTGACCCGGTTTTGCAGAAGGCGCTCCTTGCGCTCGGCCTCATACTCGGACAGGTCCAAAAATACCTCCTGCGCCTTGTCCGGCTCGAGTCCGGTGATCCGTTCGATATCGGCGGGTTCGACAATCTTCATATGCGTCAGCACATAAAGCGGCGCCAAAAGCGCCTTGGCAAATGTCTCCGCCTCCTGCTCGAGGAGCTGCTTCTCCTTCTGACCTTCGGCGCGTCCGATCAGCCCCGCCGAAACCAGATGATGCTTGATATGCGCGATTTCATGTGCGATGATCCAGTTTTTCCTTTCCCGGCTCAGCCCCTCTTTGAAAAAGATGTAGTACTTCTTTCCGATTTTGGCGCTGAACCCTTCATATATGTACATGTAGTCCAGACCGGCGCTTTCGATCAACTGCGCACCGCTTTGATAGTCGACAAGATTGTAATCCAGCTCCCGCGCAATCTGCTCCGCATCCACGGGAAAACGGTGAATGCCGCATTTGAGCAGCAGCTCCATAGCGGATTTTTCCATGAAAGTCATTTTACTCTTCCTTAAAACAGAGAATATATCCTTTTTGCCTCCGGCTTTGAAAGGCGGCGTGTCCGGGGGTCGAAGGGCCGCCCCGGAGGCCTTGTGCCGCCAGCCGCCCCTACTTTCCGTACAAATCGCGCCGCTTGAGGATTTCCATATCGACGTTCAGCTTCTTCTGTGCCTTTTGCAGATTCTGCTGCTGTTCGGCGGAACAGGTGTGCGTGTGCACCCCGTCGCCGTAGGCGGCCACTACGATATTCTGCGCCACATTCTCATACGGCGGGTCGCTGTGGTACAGGGAGGCTGTGGATTTTATATCGGCGCTGCTGTCGGAAATATCCTCCTGCTCGGTTGTTTTCCGCCAGTAGCGGTAGGTCGCCTCCAGCATCTGCCGGATCGCGTCCCGTATACTCTCCGGCATCTCCCGGTAGCGGGAGATGATGATCTGCTCCTCTTCATTCAGGAATATATTTTTGCCCTTGAAGGATATATTGTCCAGGAGATAGTCGGTCGAGACCTGGAACGCATTGGCGATTTTTACGAGCACCTCTGAATTTGGCTCACGCGAGCCGGTTTCATAATTATTATAGGTTGTATAAGGAAGATTCAGATGGATGGCCGCCTGCTTTTTATTCAGGCCGGCTTCCTGCCGCAGCCGCTTCAAATTATCAGAAAACATCCTGTATCGCCTCCTTATTTTATAATTTAGCATTAAAGGACAAGGTTGTCAAGATAGAGTTTCTCAAAACGAGAAATATTTTATCAAATAATCTTGACAAAATTCTAAAACGAAGATAAAATTACTCAAAACGAGTAATTTAGAGAGGGAGGAAAAAGCATGAACAAGTTGGCTGAAAATATAGAGACGGAACGGATTCGCCGCGGATATTCAAAGCAGGAACTGGCCGGAAGGCTGAACATTACAGCGGAGGTTTATGAAAGTTATCTTTGCGGCGAACCGATACCGGGCAGGCAGCTGCTGACCTTGTCCAAGCTGTTTGAACGCAGCGTAGATTCTCTTCTTGGGCTGCGGTGACGGCGGGCGGAAGATTCGGAGATCCGACGGCTCGGCGCATACGGAAGCTGAAGGAGGCTGACGGCTGACAGAATCTTAAATTCCGGAAATGTTGTCCGCTTTTGGGCAACCGAAGCGGGGGTATCGCCTTTTCATGGCGGCACTGTTTTGCGGGGGAGCTCCACACCGCCCCGGCGGCAGGCCGCCTGATAAAAGGAGGCGGGGTATATGAAAGAAACACTGAAACGCGCGGCGAGAACCTTCCTGCAGGCGGCGGCCGGTTACTTTGCGGCCAACATCGCCCTGTATGTGGGGAGCGATTTCTCCGACCTGAACGTGCTGAAAACGGTGCTCATGGGTGTCGGCGTATCGGCCATCGCGGCCGGGCTTGCGGCGGTCATGAATCTGCCCGGAGGCAGCACGCCGCAGACGCCCGAAAAGTGATCGGCGCGGGCGGTAAGCAAACCGCTTAAAGCTTTTGGCAAAGCATAAAACCGGGCGAAGAATGCCGGAGGCAGGGACTCGCCGCGGGTGCAGCCTTGATCGGCGGGGCCCTGCCTTTGCGCCGCCCCATGCAGCCGCACAAAATTCCCGTTTTGGGTAAGGCGGCTGTTTTTTCGGCTTCGGAAGGAGTGGAATATTGCAGTGCTGGTTTAATACAAGCCGTATTCTGCATAGATATTCTCGAAGGCGAAACGGCTTTGTCAGAGGAAACCGGACAGCCGGCCGATCGGCCTTCTGCCCGGCTGCATGCCGCGCAAACCCTGCGATATGAGGAATGGAGGAGATTCTGTATGCAAATCTACATCGACCCCGGCCACGGCGGGAGCGATTCCGGCGCGGTCGGCGGCGGAAAAACCGAAAAGGCGCTGGCGCTGGAGATCGCGAAAAGGCTTTCCGAGGTGCTGGAGGCGAACGGCATAAAGGCCGTTCTCACCCGTTCGACCGACGCGGATGTCACGCTGGCAAGCCGCTGTACGTCCGCCAACAATGCGGCGGCCGACTGCTTTGTTTCAATTCATCTGAACTCCAACGCGGGCACACCGGCCTCCGGCGTGGAGACGCTGGTGTATTCGACCGGCACGAAGGCCTACAGCCTCGCCGAAAGGGTGCAGAACGCGGTCATCGCGGCCACCGGGGCGGTGAATCGCGGCGTCAAGCTGCGCCCGGGGCTGTACGTACTGCGTGCCACCCACATGCCGGCCGTTCTGGTCGAGACCGGCTTCATCAACCACGACGGCGACCGTGCGAAGCTGAGCGACCCCGGCTATCAGACCACGCTGGCGGCCGCCATCGCGCGGGGCGTTTGCGACTGGGCGGGGATTGCCTTTTCCGACCCGGGGGAGGAAAAGCCTCTGCCCGGAGATGTGGACGGCGACGGAAAGGTGACCGTCGCGGACGTGGTGGAACTCCGACAGAAAATCGTGGCGGGAGAGTATTCTCCGGCCGGGGATTTGGATGGAGACGGCAGGAACACCGCTGCCGATGTGGTGGCGCTGCGGCAGAAAATCGCCAAAGGAGAGGCGGGAGGCAGCCCCTCCGCAGAGCTGATTCCGGGCTATGGCAGCGACCCGGCGGCCTTTATCTACGCGGTGAGCGCCGCCTCAAGCGAGACGGATAAGGTCAAGGCCTTGCAGATTGCGCTTACCCTCGACGGCAGCGCGGTGACGGTGGACGGCAAGCTCGGCGCGAAAACCGAGGCGGCGGCAAAGGCACACGTCTTGAAAAACGGCAGTCGGGGGCACTGTGTCGTCTTTGTACAGCGGCTGCTCTGTCCCGACGCGGTGGACGCGGCCTACGGCGCGAAAACGGCCGCAACGGTGCGCGCCTGGCAGAAGGCCGAGGGCAAGGCGGCCGACGGCGTGGTCGGCGTGCAGACCTACCGCGGCCTTTGTCTCGACAGGGAGTAAAAGCGGATTTTTCAAAAGCCGGCCGTTCTCTGCTTTCGGCGGAGGACGGCCGGAAAAGGCCGCGGTATCCCCGGCAGAAAACACATCGCCTCCCGCCGACCTTTTACAAGGGTCGATCGGGCGGCTGCATTTTTTATAACCCTGGAAGGATGAAAAATTTTGGATGCGGAATATGAGGCGCTTTACACTGGGACGGGCGGTATGGCGCTCGGCCTCCGCCTTGCGTCCGGCAGACGGGTATACATCCCGCTGCGGGGAAGCTTTTCGGATTTGTGCGTGCTGGTGGAGCGCTGCAACCGCGCCGGACTGGATCCGGTGCAGATATATGAGGTGCTGGAGGATTACGGCCTCCTGCTCTCCCGGGAGAGGGCTTAGACTCTGCCGGGGAGGGCAGGACAAAGCGGCAGGGCGAAAAAGGCGATGTTTATTTTGCGCGCGGTCTTTCCCTCGATGAAAACGGTTATAAATAAGCAAATCCGCCGACCGGCCTGCCGACGGATTTGCTTTTTTTATTTTTTTCGCGCCGGGCGGCCTCCTCCAAAAAACATACAGAGCAGCCCGACACGGGAGGCGCGCAGCATCCATGCGGACGCGGCAGACGCAGAAAAAGTGGGCGCCGACCGCTTCTATTTTGACTTTGCCCTGCATAAATATGAAACCGATAACCATACGACCGTGCGGCCGCATGCGCGTGCAGGCGCGAAGCAGGTCGGATAAAATTTGTGCGGAGGTGTTCCATATGCGTTTTGTCGCAAAGCCGGATTGGAAAAAGCTGCTTATTTGTTTGGCCGTTCCGCTGTTTGTCGGGGCGCTGGCATCCTTTATTTCAAAGGACAGCTTCGCTTTGTATGGCACGCTGGCCCGCCCGCCGCTGTCGCCCCCGGCCTGGATTTTTCCGGTGGTTTGGACGATTCTGTATTTTCTGATGGGCCTTTCGTCCTACCTCGTCTCCGGAAAGGGAGAGGCCTCCGAGCAGGCGCTGTTTTTGTACGGCATACAGCTGTTTATACAGTTTTTCTGGCCGATCATATTTTTTCGAGAGCAGAGCTTTCTGCTGGCGTTTATCTGGCTGTGTCTGCTGTTTGTTTTTGTGCTGCTCATGACGCTGCGGTTTTATCAGATCAGCCCTCCGGCCGCGTTTTTGCAGATTCCGTATCTTTTGTGGCTGATTTATGCCGGGTATCTGAACTTCGGCGTGTTTTTACAAAACCGCCCGGTCTGACGCTTTATTCTGCAATATAACCAAAATCTTCGATGACGTCGCGGATGTGCACCGGCGACAGCGCGAGAAAGTTGCACAGCTCCACCAGATGCGGCAGCTCCTCAATATTTCCGCGCACCGGAATGTACTCCCGCCTTCCGGAGCGGTGCCGGATGCCAACCGCGTAGGTGTTATCCATGCTTTTCAAAATTTCATATTTGGCTTCCATGCAGAGTTGTTCCACCTTTCTGTTTTTTAAAACACGTAAATTTTCAATCGTGCCT
Organism: uncultured Oscillospiraceae bacterium; assembly: GCA_900543525.1. Classification (GTDB taxonomy): domain Bacteria; phylum Bacillota; class Clostridia; order Oscillospirales; family Acutalibacteraceae; genus UQRS01. The sequence goes on along the minus strand of UQRS01000016.1, from coordinate 26,075 downwards.
CCGGCAAAATTCAGAATCGTCCCCGCAAAAGCCTGTGCGGAGCGGAAAACAGCTCTGAATCCCCGAAACGTCCGATCGGCTGTATGTGGTCGGTCGGGTTTTGCAGATTTGCGTCATGTGCAGAATTGTTACGTTAAGAATATATAATATTTCACAAAACTTGTCAACGGATTTCACCAATTGAGCAAAATTTTATAAATCTACAAAATTCAGCACGATTGTCAAAATTTTGTCGAATGGCGTCCTCGCCTGACCGGAGGCAGATACGGTTTGATAGGCAGAAAGTGCGCCCGTACCGCGCAAGGCTTTTAGAAATACTGGCCTCCTATTAAGGGGAGAAGAACAAAAGCACCGCAAAGCCGCGCTGGCAGGTATGTTGCCTCGCTGGGGCGAAGGCGTATTCTGTCGAACCGGGTGGGGGGGCTGTGCGCCGCCGGAGGGGCTTCGCACATATATGCAGCCCGCAAGAGCTGCCGTTTCGTTTGAATGCACCAAATTCTGCCGGAAAAATTGTAGGTTTTTACAAAGGTCGGCATAAGGCGCAAATTCCGCTTGACTTTCGCTTGCGATTCATGCATAATAAAGCGGACGATTTAACGCAAGAAAGCTTTAAAGCGCTAAATTCAACAATCTGCGTGAATCGGTGCGAAGGAGCGGTATTCTATGTTGATTTGGGCGATACTTATCGTATATGTGGCCATTATGATCGGGATTGGCGTTTACTGCCGGCGGCAAACCTCCAATGTGTCGGAGTATGTGCTGGGCGGCCGGAATATTGGCGGCTGGATGACCGCGTTTGCGTACGGAACCTCTTATTTCAGCGCGGTGATCTTCATCGGCTACGCCGGACAGTTCGGCTGGAGCTACGGCGTCTCCTCCACCTGGATCGGGCTGGGCAACGCCTTTATCGGCTCCATGCTGGCCTGGATCCTTCTTGGAAACCGGGCGCGGAAGATGACCCGGTCGCTCGGCGTTTCCACAATGCCGGAGTATTTTGAGAAGCGGTATAACTCGACCGGGTTGAAAACCGCCTCTGCACTGATTGTTTTTCTGTTTCTGATTCCCTACACCGCGTCGGTGTACAACGGCCTGTCCACCCTTTTTGCCGACGCCTTTCCGGGCATTCCCTATGCCGCCTGGATTGTTGTAATGGCGCTGCTGACGGCGGTGTACGTCATCCTCGGCGGGTATAAGGCAACGGCGGTGAACGACTTTATTCAGGGGCTGATCATGCTGGTCGGAATCGCGGCGGTCGTGGTGCTGGCCCTCTCGAAGCAGGGCGGCTTTTCGGCTGCGCTGGCCGGGCTGAACGCCCTGCCGGTGGCCGAGGGAGCAAAGGGCACCTACGGCTCGATTATCGGGCCTGATCCGCTCAATTTGCTGGGCGTTGTCATTCTGACCTCCCTGGGCACGTGGGGTCTGCCCCAGATGGTGCAGAAGTTTTACGCCATCAAGGACAAGCCGGCCATCCGACGGGGCACCGTTATCTCGACCGTTTTTGCAGTGGTTGTGGCCGGCGGCTCCTATTTCCTCGGCGGGCTGGGACGCCTCTTCTGCACGACCGGGGAGGAGAGCGGCCTGACCCACATTGCCACCCTGGCCAACGGAAAGCCGGATTATGATTCGATCGTGCCGGCGGTTTTGCGCGCGTCGGTGCCGGACATCCTTTTCGGCATTGTGGTGGTGCTGGTGCTTTCGGCTTCGATGAGTACGCTGGCCTCCCTGGTGCTGAGCTCCAGCTCGACCCTGACGATCGACCTGATCAAGCCGGCCATGAAGCAGAAAATGACCGAGAAAAAGCAGGTTCTGATTATGCGGGTGTTTATCGCCGTTTTCCTGCTGGTTTCGGTGCTCATCGCGATCAATAAGGATACTTTGAACAACATGGGCATCAACATCTCCGCTTTGATGTCGATTTCCTGGGGAACGCTGGCCGGCTCTTTCCTTGCGCCCTTCCTCTACGGCCTGTTTATGAAGCGGGTGAGCAAGGCGGCCGTCTGGGTCAGCTTTGCAAGCGGCGTCATCATCACGGTGGCGACCATGATCTTCTTCAATCTCGGCCTCTTCCCCGAGCTGACCAAATGGGCGGCCTCCTTCACGGTCGGAGGCTTCTCCTTCAACCTGGCGTCGCCGATCAACTGGGGCGCGATCGCCATGCTGGCCGGCCTGATCGAGGTGCCGCTGGTCAGCCTCTTTACCAAAGATCGGCACCCGGCCGATACGGAGGAGATATTTGCCGCGCTTTCGGCCGAATAAGCGCCGCGGCCGGGCAGAGCGCCCCTGTCGAAACTTTGTCGAAAATGCAAAATTTGCTATTTCAATTTTATCTGAAAAATGCTATAATCTTTAAAAAGATAACCGCATCGGAGAAGGATGCGGTTATCTTGGCGTTTTTCCATCCGATTTGAAGGAGTGTTATTGTTGTTTTTTCAAAAGGAAGCAGAAACGATGCCGCGCGCGCAGATTGAGGCGCTGCAGCTGGAAAAACTGAAGAAAATGGTGTCCTACTGTTATAACAACATCCCGTTTTATAACAGAAAGCTGACCGAGTGCGGCGTGCTGGATGGCAGCCGGATCAAGACGCTGTCGGACATTCAGTACATACCTTTTACGACCAAGGACGATATTCGGGAGAATTATCCCTTTGGGATGATGGCCGTCCCGATGAAGGAGATTGTGCGGGTGCACGCCTCCTCCGGGACGACGGGCAAGCCGACCGTCGGCGTTTATACGGCGGAGGATCTCGAAACCTGGTCCGACTGCGTGGCCCGGGTGGCTATGGCGGGCGGCGCTTCGGCCGACGATATCATCCAGATCAGCTTCGGCTACGGCCTCTTTACCGGGGCGCTGGGTCTGCACTACGGGCTGGAGAAGATCGGTGCGACGGTTATCCCCGCCTCCTCCGGCAATACCGAGAAGCAGCTGATGATGCTGCGCGACTTCGGCGTGACCGGGTTGGTAGCGACCCCTTCCTATGCCCTTTATTTGAGCGAGGCGGTGAAGGAGGCCGGCTACCCGATGGACGCCTACAGCCTTCGCCTCGGGATTCTGGGGTCGGAGCCCTGCACGCCCGAGATGCGGGAGCAGATTGAGCGCAACCTGAACATCCGGGTGTCGGACAACTACGGCATGACCGAGCTTGGCGGCCCGGGCGTCTCGGGCGATTGCAAGATGCGGGACGGCATGCATTTCGCCGAGGATCACTTTTTGCCCGAGATTATCAATACCGACACCGGCGAGCGCCTCGGCGAGGGGGAGATGGGCGAGCTGGTCGTGACCACCCTCTCCCGCAAGGGGATGCCGGTGCTGCGCTATCGCACCAAGGATATTACCAAAATCACCTATGCGCCATGTCCCTGCGGCCGCACCCACGCCCGGATGAGCAAGACGATGGGCCGCACCGACGACATGCTGATTATCAAAGGCGTCAACGTCTTCCCGACCCAGATTGAGAGTGCGCTGGTCGGAATGGAGTATATCGGCCCGCATTACCAGATCGTCGTCCGGAGGGAGAATTTCAAGGACTCGGTCGAGGTCAGAGTGGAGCTGATCAGCGGCGAGCTGCTGGTCAACTACCGCGAGCTGGAGGGCTTGCAGAAAAAAATCCACGACAAGCTGAAGAGCGTCCTGGGGCTGGAGACCAAGGTGACCCTGGTAGAGCCGAAGTCTCTCGAACGGTTCCAGGGGAAGGCACGGCGGGTGCTGGATCTGCGGAATCAGTAACCGATCGTCCGATCGGCGGCTTTGCGGCGATACACCATACAGCCGGAGGAATTTGCACCGGCTTTCAAAAAACAACAGAAAGGATTCAACATATGAAGGAACTGATGTTAGGCAACGAGGCGGTAGCCCGCGGCCTGTATGAAGCGGGCGTTCGGGTTGTGTCCAGCTATCCTGGCACACCGAGCACCGAAATTACCGAAACGATTGCAAAATATGACGAGGTTTACTGCGAGTGGGCGCCGAACGAGAAGGTCGCCTGTGAGGTTGCGGTGGGCGCCAGCATCGGCGGCGCGCGCTCCTTCTGTGCGATGAAGCATGTCGGCCTCAACGTAGCGGCCGACCCCATCTACACCGCCGCGTATACCGGCGTGAACGCCGGCATGGTGCTGGCGGTCGCGGATGACCCGGGCATGCACTCCTCTCAAAACGAGCAGGATTCCCGTCATCACGCCATCGCGTCCAAGGTCCCGATGCTCGAGCCGGCCGACTCGGCCGAATGTCTGGCCTTTGCCAAGCTGGCTTACGAGCTGTCGGAAAAATACGACACTCCGGTTATGCTGCGGCTGACCACCCGCATCTCCCACGCCCGCAGCCTTGTAGAAACGGGAGAGCGCGTCGAGCCGGAGCTGAAAAATTTCCCGAAGGATCCGCAGAAGTATGTCATGATGCCGGCCATGGCCATCAAGCGCCACGCCGTTGTGGAGGCGCGGCAGGCCGCCCTTGCGGAATATGCCGAGACGGCCGATTTCAACCGGGTGGAGGATAACGGCGCCGAGATCGGCGTGATCTGCTCGGGCATTTGCTACCAGTACGCGAAGGAGGCGCTGGGAACCTCCGCCAACTATCTCAAGCTGGGGCTGGTGAACCCGCTGCCGGTTCGGCTGATTCGCGACTTTGCCGCGAAGTGCAAAACCGTCTATGTCATTGAGGAGCTGGACGGCGTGCTGGAGACCCACTGCAAGGCCATCGGGGTAGAGGTTACCGGCAAGGAGATTTTCGGTTATCTGGGAGAGCTGTCTCAGCGCATCGTGCGGGAGAAGCTGCTGGGCGTTTCGCCCAAGACCATGTCGGCCGATCTGGAGATTCCCGGCCGGCCGCCGGTGCTCTGTGCCGGATGTCCGCACCGCGGCCTCTTCTATACCTTGAAGAAGCTGGGCTGCAACGTCAGCGGCGACATCGGCTGCTATACGCTGGGTGCGCTGGCGCCTCTGTCCTCTATCGACTCCTGCATCTGCATGGGCGCGTCGATTTCGGCGCTGCACGGAATGAATAAGGCGCGCGGCAACGACTTCTGCAAAAAATCGGTCGCCGTTATCGGAGATTCTACCTTCATCCACTCGGGCGTCACCGGCCTGATTGATATCGCTTATAATCAGGGCGTTTCGACCGTGATCGTGCTTGACAACTCGATCACCGGTATGACCGGCCATCAGCAGAACCCCACCACCGGCTACACGATTAAGGGAGATCCGACCTCCGCGGTCGATCTGACCGCCCTGGCCCGGGCCTGCGGCATTCAGCGCGTGCGGGTGGTTGACCCCTATAACCTGGCGGAGGTGGAGACCGCCGTCCGGGAGGAGCTGGCGGTGGAAGCGCCGTCGATGATTATCTCCCGCCGGCCCTGCGCGCTGCTGAAATATGTAAAGCACAAGCCGCCGCTTAAAGTAAAGGCCGACAAGTGCGTCGGCTGCAAGAACTGCATGAAAATCGGCTGCCCTGCTATCTCCATAAAGCAGGGCAAGGCGGTTATTGATTATACCCAGTGTGTCGGCTGCGGCGTCTGTCAGCAGATGTGCCGGCTTTCGGCAATCGCGGGAGAGGAGGAATAGGCCGTGAAGGATATCAATATTATGATTGTAGGCGTCGGCGGCCAGGGAACCCTCCTTGCCAGCCGCCTGCTCGGCAAGGTGATGATCTCGGGCGGGTACGACGTCAAGGTGAGCGAGGTGCACGGCATGTCCCAGCGGGGCGGCAGCGTGGTTACCTATGTCCGCGCGGGTGAGTCGGTGGCCTCTCCGCTGATCGAGCGGGGAGAGGCGGATCTCATCCTTGCCTTTGAACAGCTGGAGGCGGCGCGCTGGCTGCCTTATCTCGCCCCGGAGGGGGAGATTATCGTGAACACCCAGTGCATCGACCCCATGCCGGTGGTCATCGGCACGGCGCAGTATCCCGACGGGGTGCTGGATAAGGTCCGTGCGGCCGGCGCCAGAGTGATCGAGCTCGACGCGCTGTCTCTCGCGGATGAGGCCGGCTCCCCCAAGGCGGTCAACGTCGTGCTGATCGGCCGTATGGCTCGGCAGATGGACTTTGCCAAAGAGGTCTGGCTCGACGCGATCCGCGAAACGGTGCCTCCGAAGTTTCTGGAGATGAATTTGAAAGCGTTTGCGCTCGGCTACGACGGCTGAACGGTAAAAAGGGAGGAGGCCGGCTTTGCCCTTTGCCGGGCGCGCCTCCTTTCAAGGACAGTGAAAGGATGGTTAATCAGAGAATGGAACCGCAGAAATATTTCCAGCCCGAGGTGGAGTGTGCCGACCGGGAGGCTTTGCGCACGCTGCAATCCGAGCGGCTGAAAAAGATGGTCAAAAACTGCTATGAGAACGTCCCCTTCTACCGTGCGAAATTTGATGAAATCGGCCTGAAGCCGGAGGATGTTCAGTCGGTCGACGATATTGTAAAGCTTCCCTTTACCTATAAAACCGATCTGCGGGACAATTATCCTTACGGCCTGTTTGCCGTCCCGAAGGAGGAACTGGTGCGCATTCACGCCTCCTCCGGCACGACGGGAAAGCAGACGGTCGTCGGCTATACGCAGGAGGATATTGAGCATTGGGCCGACGGCGCGGCGCGCGCCCTTTGCGCGGCCGGCTGTACAAAGAGCGACTATGTCCATGTTTCCTACGGCTACGGGCTGTTTACCGGCGGCCTCGGCCTGCATTTCGGCGCCGAGCGTATGGGCGCAACTGCGATTCCGGTCTCTTCCGGGAATACGGCGCGGCAGGTGCAGATTCTGCAGGATTTCGGTTCCAACATCCTCTGCTGTACCCCCTCCTACGCGGCCTATATTGGGGAGACCTGCCGAGACATGGGCGTGGATACCTCCAAGCTGCCGCTGCGGGCCGGCCTCTTCGGGGCGGAGGCCTGGAGCGAGGGCATGCGTCAGAATATCGAGAGCCTGCTGAATATCAAGGCTTATGACATTTACGGCCTGTCGGAGATTGCCGGCCCCGGCGTCGCTTATGAGTGCTGCGAGCAGACCGGCATGCATATCTGCGAGGATTATTTTTACCCGGAGATTATCGACCCCGACACCGGCGAGGTGCTGCCCGACGGCGTTTATGGCGAGCTGGTATTTACCTGCATCGGGAAGGAGGCGCTGCCTCTCATCCGGTACCGCACCCGGGACATCAGCATGCTGACCCACGAGAAATGCGCCTGCGGCCGGACGCTGGTCAAGATGAAGAAGCCGCGCGGCCGTACCGACGACATGCTGATTATCCGCGGGGTCAACGTGTTCCCCTCGCAGATCGAGTATGTGCTGACCAAGCTCGGGCTGGAGCCCAACTACCGCATTCTGGTCGACCGGGTGGGCAACCACGACACCATGGAGGTGCAGGTCGAGATGACGGCGGGGATGTTCAGTGACGCGGTCAAGAATATTGCGGCGAGTGAGAAGAAGATTGCCGCCGCGCTGCAGTCGACCCTCAACATTTCGGCCAAGGTCACGCTGGTCGAGCCGAAGTCTCTCGCCCGGTCGGAGGGTAAGGCCGTTCGTGTAATCGACAACCGTAAAATATAAGAAAGGGAGGACGCATCTATGCTCATCAAACAGCTTTCGATCTTTGTGGAAAACAAGAAAGGCCGCATGGCCGATATTACGAGGACACTGGCTGCCCACGGCATTGATATCCGCGCGCTGTCACTTGCCGACACCACGGACTACGGAATACTGCGCCTGATCGTTGACGATCCCAAAAAGGCGGTGCTTGTTCTGAAAGAGGAGCATATGACGGTTGCGCTGACCGATGTGATCGCCATTTCGGTTCCGGACGTGCCGGGCGGCCTCAGCCACGCGGTGGAGGTTCTGGCGGCTGAGGGGATTGACATTGAGTATATGTATGCCTCTCTGGGTGCGAAGGGCGATCTGGCCTTTGTCATTCTGCGGGTGGAGGATAGCGAGAAGGCGGTCTCTCTGCTGGAGGCCGGTGGGATCTCCCTCATGAACGCGGAGGAGCTGTACCACATCTGAAAAAAAGAAAATTTTAAAAAACCGGCTCGCGGCAAAATGCTGCGAGCCGGTTTTTCTTTTGCGGGGTTTCAGGCTTTGGTGCGCTTAACCGATGCTTAGCATCCGCAGCCGCAGTTACAGTCGTTGCTGCTGCGATTGTCGCCGCAACCGCAGTTGCAGAGCAGAAGCAGGACAACGAGAATGAGAACCCACGTGCAGCTATTGCCGCCGAACAGTCCGTTGCATCCACACATAACGCTTAAACCTCCTTTCGCTCCTTCAATCACAGTTTATGGAAATTTTCGGTTTTCGTTCCTTGTCCGTATAAGAAAAATGATTTGGAAAAAAATAAGGAGGACATCGGTTCTATAAAAAATCCAAAGAAAGGGGGGGAAAAACATGGGATACGGTTTTGAGGATGCAAGCGATATGGGCTATGACTATGATCTGGGGGAAATTCCGGCGGATTACGCGCCCGACCCCTATGCGGAGGAGCTGGAGCTGGACGCCGCTCTGCTTGATATGGAAGATGAGGAATTTTTAGTAAATTGTACAGATTATGAAGATTTCTTTTGATTTTAAAGCATAAATTAAAAATTTGCCGAAAATAGAAGAAAATCAAAATTTGACTTTTAGCTATAATAAAATCAAAGGTCAGTTAAAGTCAAATTGTTATAGAGGCCAGCGGCTGACCCGAAAAAGGATGATGCGAAAAATGAAGATGATCGATATTATCACCGAGCAGATCCTGCGCCAGATTGAAGCCTCCGGCCAGAATATTGCCGAGATTCAGCGTAACGAGATGGCAGAGGGGCTGGGCTGTGTGCCGAGCCAGATCAACTACGTCCTCTCCTCCCGCTTTACGCCCGAGCGCGGCTATATTGTGGAGAGTCGACGGGGCGGCGGCGGATACATACGGATCACACGGGTCCGGCTGGATCGAAGCTCGGCGCTGATGCATCTGATCAACACGGTGGGAGAGCGGATGGACGCCGCTGCCGCCCGGGCCGTGCTGGACAACTGCATCCACAGCGGCCTGATCGGGCAGGAGGCCGGCAGCGCTATGCTGGGTGCGATTTCTCCCGCCGCGTTGCGGGAGGTGCCGGCGGCTTTTCGCGATCGGGTGCGCGCCGCCATTCTCAAGCAGATGCTGGTCACGCAGATTTAGAAGAAAAGTCTAAACATTCTGCAAAGCATAAGCGTTTGCGCTCAAAGCCATATCAAAAAATAAAAGTGCGGCGTTTTGCCGTAAGGCGAAACGCACAGCAAACGCACGACAAACTATAGCAAGTAGTGACTTTAAGCGTTTGCGCTCGTGCCGCGCGGGCACCCCTTTTCTGTCGCGTCAGAAAAGGGGAAAAGAACGCCGAGGGGAGGGGTTTCGATCCCCTCCCCACCGCGCCACCGTAATAAGTTGCTGCAAAAGGTCATCGGACCCTTGCCCAAAAATCGCGAAGAAAAATCCGACGAAGGGCGGCAAGGGTCGAGGCCGATGACAAGCTCGTAGGAAAACGGGGGATGCTTGTCGGACGGCGCTCCCCCTCCCTAAACGACCAAGGGCAAAGCCCTTGGAACCCGACAGACAGGAGGTTGAAGAAAAAATTTTAATCGATTTTTAAATAACATTTGTCAATTTAAGCTTTTATAACCAACCGTCATTGCGGTGGATATTTTCTGCCGCTGTATGCGCCGGCCGCTGCACGAAAAGCGGTGGTGCGGCAATAAAATTTGCATTTATACTTTAACGACGAAGGAGTTGTTTTTATGATTTGCGAAAAATGCGGAAAGAACATCGCCACCACACATATTGAAACCTATGTCAACGGCAAGCAGTCGTCGATGAATCTCTGCTCGGCCTGCGCGGCGGAGGAGGGGGCGGCAAATCCCTTCCAGATGGGGCTGGGCGGCCTGCTCGGCTCGATTTTCGGGGACGCGCTCGGCGCTGCACCGGCCGGGATGCCGACCGGTGCCAAATGCGGCTTCTGCGGCAGCACGTTTGAGGAGATTGCCCGCACCGGCCGGGTCGGCTGCGCAAATTGCTATACAACCTTCTATGACCGGCTGATGCCGACGCTGTCCAAGCTGCACGGCAACACCGCCCACGTCGGAAAGATTCCCGGCTCGGCCAAAATTGATGTCGGCGCGGCTGAGACCGAGCCTGCAAAAAGCGAGGAGGAAACCCTCCGCGCCGCGCTGGACAAAGCGATCAAGGACGAAAATTTTGAAGAAGCCGCGCGGCTTCGTGATCAGATCAACGCGCTGAAAGGGAAGGTGCAGGATGATGAATAAATGGTATATGCGTCCCGGTAAGGAAGACGATGTCTGCCTCAGCTCGAGGATCCGTCTGGCACGGAATCTGAAGAATTATCCCTTCCCCTCCAAAATGACCCTCCAGCAGCGGCAGGAGGTTTGCCATGCCGTCTGGGAGGCGGTGCAGAAGGGCGGCTTTGACGGGCCGCTCAAGCTGCGGTATGTCAAGATGGACAAAATCTCCGACACAGAGGCTTATTCCATGGTGGAACGACACATTATCAGCCCGAATTTCGCCAAATACCGCGCCGGCCGCGGGCTTATACTATCCAGTGATGAGTCGGTCAGCATCATGCTGGGAGAGGAGGATCACATCCGGATTCAGGTGATTGCGCCCGGCCTCGACCTGCATGAGGCGTATGACCTGGCCGATAAGCTGGACACCCTGCTGTGCGAGAGTCTGGAAATCGCCTTTGATCGGCGGCTCGGCTTTTTGACCGAGTGCCCGACCAACCTCGGTACCGGGCTTCGCGCCTCGGTCATGCTGCACCTGCCGGCGCTGTCGGCGACCGGTGCGATCGGGAGGCTCTCCTCCTCGGTTGCAAAGCTGGGACTGACGGTGCGCGGCCTCTATGGCGAGGGGAGCGAGAGCAAGGCTTCTCTCTATCAGCTTTCCAATCAGGTTACGCTGGGTCTGTCGGAGGAGACGGCCATCTCCAACCTGAAATCCATCGCCGCACAGCTCATGACTCAGGAAAAGGCGGCGCGCGGCCAGTGGAGTCGCATATACATGGAGGATAAGGCCTGGCGGGCGCTGGGTATCCTGCGTACCGCCCGGATGATGAGCAGCGACGAGCTGTTCGGGATGCTGTCAGCCGTGCGGCTCGGCGTCTCCCTCGGACTGATCGAGGGGATTGCACCCTCGACCCTGACGACACTGATGTTTGAAGCGGGCGCGAATACGATCCAGCTGAAAGGTCCCATGGACGAAGAGGATCGGGACGTCTTCCGCGCCGGGCTTGTGCGCGAACGGCTGGCATAAAGCCGGCCGCACGGCCTTTTATCCGAAAGGAGTGTAAGTTTTATGAAATATCAATTCAACGGTTTTACCAAAGGGGCGAACAATGCCCTTTGCTTTGCGATTGAAACGGCCGAAGAGATGGGCCATACCTATGTCGGCAGCGAGCATCTGCTGGTCGGCCTGCTGAAGGAGCAGGAGGGCGCGGCAGCCAGCCTGCTGGCCGCTCGCAATGTGACGGCCGAGCAGGTCGCCGAGCTGCTTGCCAGCACGGTCGGCCGGGGAATTCCCTCCAGCCTGACGCCCGACAGCTTTACCCCCCGCGCCAAGCAGGTGATCGAGATTGCTCTGTCGGGCGCGCGGGCGACCGGAAACACCTATGCCGGCACCGAGCATCTGCTGATCGCGCTGCTGGAGGAGGGACAGAACTACGCCGTCCGCTTCCTCAAGCTGCTGGGCGTGGATGTCTCCGCCCTGCTGGATGAGGCGCTGCGCCTGACCTCCGGCGGGGAGAGCGGAGGCGATTCTGCCTCCGGCGGAAAGAGCGGCGGAAAGACGCCGACCCTCGACAAGTTCGGCGAGGATCTGACCGCCAAGGCCAGAGACGGCAAGCTTGACCCGGTGATCGGCCGGGCGAAGGAGATTGAGCGGGTTATCCAGATTCTCTCCCGCCGGACCAAGAACAACCCCTGCCTGATCGGCGAGCCGGGCGTCGGCAAGACGGCCGTCGTCGAAGGGCTGGCGCAGAAGATCGCGGCCGGAGAGGTTCCCGAGCTGCTGGCCGGCCGGAGGGTGGTTGCCCTCGACCTGACCGGCATGGTGGCCGGCACCAAATACCGCGGCGATTTTGAGGAGCGGATCAAATCCATCATTGACGAGGTAAAGTCGGCCGGGGATGTCATCCTCTTTATCGACGAGGTGCACACCATCGTCGGCGCCGGCTCGGCCGAAGGGTCGACCGACGCGGCCAATATCCTCAAGCCTTCGCTGGCGCGGGGCGAGCTGCAGGTTGTCGGCGCGACCACGCTGGATGAGTATCGCAAGAATATTGAGAAGGACGCCGCTCTCGAGCGCCGGTTCCAGCCGGTCACGGTGGGCGAGCCGACCGAGGAGGAAGCGGTGCAGATCTTAAAGGGTCTGCGGGACAAGTATGAGGCGCACCACAAGGTGCGTATCACCGACGGCGCGATCGAGGCGGCTGTCCGCCTCTCGGCCCGGTATATTGCCGACCGCTACCTCCCGGATAAGGCGATCGACCTGATCGACGAGGGCGCTTCCAAGGTGCGGATGAGCATTTTCACCGCGCCGCCCGATCTCAAGGCGCTGGAAGAGCAGGTGAAGGAAATCTCGGATCAGAAGACCAAGGCCATCAACGCCCAGAATTTTGAAAAGGCGGCCGAGCTGCGGGATCAGGAGAAGCAGCTCTCCGAAAAGCTGGAGGCTGAAAAGCAGAAATGGAAGGCGGACGAGACGGCCACCGGCGAGGTAACCGAGGAGGAAATCGCCCAAATCGTCTCAAGCTGGACCGGGATTCCGGCCACCCGCCTGACCGAAGAGGAGAGCCAGCGCCTGCTGAATATGGAGAAGGTGCTGCACGAGCGGCTGGTCGGCCAGGATGAGGCCGTGGCCGCCGTCTCCAAAGCCATCCGGCGCGGCCGGGTCGGCCTCAAGGATAAAAAGCGCCCGATCGGGTCGTTCATCTTCCTCGGCCCGACCGGCGTGGGCAAGACCGAGCTGTGCAAAGCGCTGGCAGAGGCCATGTTCGGCGACGAATCGGCCATGATCCGTCTGGATATGTCGGAGTATATGGAAAAGCACACCGTCTCCCGGCTGGTTGGTTCTCCGCCCGGATACGTCGGGTATGAGGAGGGCGGTCAGCTTACCGAAAAGGTGCGCCGCAAGCCCTACTCTGTCGTGCTGTTTGATGAGATCGAAAAGGCGCACCCGGATGTCTTTAACATCCTGCTCCAGATTCTGGAGGATGGTATCCTCACCGATTCCAAGGGGCGCAGGGTCGACTTCAAGAACACGGTCATCATCATGACCTCCAACGTCGGCGCGCGGCTGATTACCGACAGCAAGGTCTCCTTTGGCTTCGGCGACCATACCGATGAGGAGGCGCGCGACAACGCCAAGGTTCGTGAGGAGGTGCTGGCCGAGCTCAAGCGGGAGTTCCGTCCCGAGTTCCTCAACCGTGTGGATGACATCATCGTCTTCCACAAGCTGCAGAAGGAGGAGATCGCCGAGATTGCGCGGCGTATGCTCCGCGGCCTCGGCCAGCGGCTGAGTGAGATGAATCGTTCGATCGAGTTCACTGACGCGGCGGTAAGTGCGATTGCCGACGCCGGGTTTGATCCGGTTTACGGCGCGCGTCCGCTGCGGAGGGCGATTACCTCCCGGATTGAGGATCCCCTGTCCGAGAAGCTGCTGGAGGGCAGCTTCCCCGAAAAGTCGGAAATCCTCTGCGATTTTGCGGATGGCGACTTCACCTTCCGGACAAAAGAATAAGCTGCGGTTTTTCCCCGGCCGGTGCAAAAAGCACCGGCCGGCTTTTTGCTGCGCGGGGATACGGCCGGCCGATTCCTTCGAAAATCGGGAAAACTGCGGGAAAAATCCTCGACATGTCGGATGCGGTGTGCTATAATGCAATTTATGTAATACAGAATTCAGAATGGGGAGAAATATATCTATGGCTCCAAAAGTAGCGATTGTAACCGACAGCAACAGCGGAATTACGCAGGCGCAGGGAAAAGAGCTCGGCGTCTTTGTGCTGCCCATGCCTTTTGTGATCGGCGAAAATACGTATTATGAGGATGTAAGTCTTTCCCAGGCCGAGTTTTATGAAAAGCTGGCCGACGGGGTGGAGGTTTCAACCTCACAGCCGCTGGTCGGCGATTTGCTCTCCCTCTGGGACGGTGTGCTGAGGGAGTATGACGAGCTGGTGCATATTCCGATGTCCAGCGGCCTGTCCGGCTCCTGCGCGACGGCGCTCGCCTTGTCGCAGGATTATGACGGCCGGGTCTGCGTGGTCAACAATCAGCGTATTTCGGTAACCCAGCGGCAGTCGGTGCTGGATGCCCTCGCCCTGGCCAGAGCCGGCCGTCCGGCGGCTAAAATCGCCCGCCTTCTGGAGGAGACCCGGTTCGACTCCTCCATCTATATCATGCTGGACACCCTGAAATATCTGAAAAAAGGCGGACGGGTCACACCGGCTGCGGCGGCCATTGCCACCGTGCTCAAAATCCGGCCGGTTCTCCAGATTCAGGGGGAAAAGCTGGACGCCTTCGCCAAGGCGAGAAGTGAAAAGCTCGGGCGGGAGATTATGATCGAGGCCATGCGCCGCGATATTGACGAGCGGTTCGGCGGCATGGATCAGGTGCGCGTCTTTGTGGCGCACACCGACAACGCTGCCGCGGCGGCGGACTTTGCGGATACCGTCAGGGCCGCCTTCGGTTTGGAGGAGGTACATATCGACCCGCTGTCCCTCAGCGTCTCCTGCCATATCGGGCCGGGCGCGCTGGCAATCGCCTGCTCCAAAAAGCTGGCAGGTATTTGAGAAAGGCTTATCCGCCGTATGAAAGCAGTTCGCAGGGGGCTTTTAAAGCCTCCTGCGCTTTTTCTATATAAAAACGTCGCTCCGGCCGATTTTGCAAACCCGACCTCCGGGAAAAAGGCACTTGAAAAAATCCGGTGGATATAGTACTATATTATCGGCATCGACACTGAGAAAATTCCGTGCTTTGCGGGTTTTAAGGCTTAGGTCGGCGCTTTTCTTCTGCACAGAAAATTTATTTTGAACGGGATGAGGTTAAATGACGGAATACAGCAAAATGTCTCTGGACGATTTGTATGCCGAATATGACAGGGTTGCCGCAGCTTATGAGGAATATAAGAGCCGCGGCCTCTCGCTCGATATGTCGCGGGGCAAGCCAGGCACGGATCAGATGGATCTCAGCTATGCGCTGTTTCATCAGATTGACGACGGCTCCGGCTATGCCAGCCGCACAGGGCGCGATTGCCGCAATTACGGCGGCCTCGACGGCCTGGACGAGCTCAAGGAGCTGTTTGGGGAGATTTTGGGCGTTCCGGCGGCGCAGGTTGTTGTGGCCGGCAACTCCTCTCTCAACCTGATGTTCGATTTCCTGACGCAGGCCATGACCAAGGGTCTGCATGGCGGCACGCCCTGGCTGAAGGAGAAGAAGCTGAAATTCCTCTGCCCGGCGCCGGGATATGACCGCCACTTCGCCGTTACCGAGTATTATGATTTTGATATGATCACCATCCCGATGAACGAGGATGGCCCGGATATGGATCTGGTCGAGCGGCTGGCCGCCTCCGACCCGGCGATCAAGGGCATCTGGTGCGTGCCGAAATATTCCAACCCGCTCGGCGTCACCTATTCGGATGAGGTTGTCCGCCGCCTCGCGCGGATGGAGACGGCCGCCAGCGACTTTGTCATCATGTGGGACAACGCGTATGTCGTGCATTATCTGAAGGATGAGCTGGCGCCGCTGGCCAATATTTATGAGGAGTGCGTGGCCGCCGGACATCCCGACCGGGTCATGCTGTTCACCTCTACTTCCAAAATCACCTTCCCGGGCGCGGGGCTTGCCGCCATGGCCGCCAGCCCCTCTCTGATCGGGGAGGTCAAGCACCGCATGAGTTATCAGACCATCGGCCCGGACAAGCTCAATCAGCTCCGTCATGCCCGCATGTTCCACTCGGTGGAGGATGTGCTGGCGCACATGAAGCGCCACGCGGCGATTCTGCGCCCCAAATTCCAGACCGTGCTGGACGCGCTGCAGAAAAACCTTGACGGGCTGGGCATTGCCAAATGGACCGACCCGGACGGCGGGTATTTTATCAGCCTCGATGTGATGGAGGGCTGCGCCGCCCGCGTGGCCGCCCTGTGCAAGGACGCCGGCCTGATTCTGACCGGCGCGGGCGCGACCTATCCTTACGGCCGCGACCCGCATGACAGCAACCTGCGGATTGCCCCCTCCTACCCGAGTGTGGAGGAGTTGGCCGCCGCCGCCGATCTGCTTTGTGTGGCGGTCAAACTCGCCTGCCTCGAAAAGCTGACCGGCCGGACGCTGTAGAGAATAAGCCTCCCTTAAAAAAGCAGGGGAGTTTGCACAACCAAAGCGGGAATTTACCCGAAAATTTAGAAAAAATGTGTAAAAATCTGCGGCTTGCACATTGACTTTATAGGGGATAGCCTTTATAATTTAATTTAAGATTGTTTGAAAACGGGCGGCGGAGAGCACCGTGAATCCGCTGCCCGCTTTTCGGGCAGAAGTAAGAAGTATTGGAGGACTTGGCCAATGAAGAGAGTTGGAAAACCGTGGTTTTTCATTGTTGCCATACTGATCATTTCGCTGACGTTTGCTGCCTTTTTCGGCATCAGCAATTATTACGGCGATAATCGGATTGTGTATGTCAAAGGGGCGGAGGATATTCGCTGGGGTATCGACATTCAGGGCGGCGTGGAGGCCGTCTTTGCCCCGGATATTGAGGCGGACAGCATCACGGATGATGACATGGACGCCGCGAAGGAAATTATCGAAACCCGTCTTGTGAATCAGAACATAACGGATAGCGAGGTTTACACCGACTATTCCAACAAGCAGGTGATCGTGCGCTTCCCCTGGAAATCGGGCGAGAGCGACTTTGATCCGACCACCGCTGTGCAGGAGCTGGGAGAGACGGCTCTCCTGACCTTCTGTGAGGGGACGACGCAGGACACGGTGGTCCTGTCGGGTGCGGCTGACATCGACCATGCCACCGCTACGGTCAATCAAGAAACCGGCGCTTATGTTGTCTCCCTGACGCTGACGTCGGAAGGAAAGACCAAGTTTGCCGAGGCGACGGCGCGGCTTGTGAACCAGCAGATTTCGATCTGGATGGACAACACCATGATCAGCGCTCCGACGGTAAACGAGGCGATCACCGATGGACAGGCCATGATCTCCGGTAACTTTGACGCCGACTCGGCGACCGAGCTGGCCAACAAGATCAACGCCGGTTCGCTTCCCTTTGCGCTGACTGTTGACGACTCCAAGCTGCAGATTGTCAGCCCGACCCTCGGCGCGGAGGCGCTGAATGTCATGCTGATCGCCGGTGCGATTGCGTTCGGCCTGATCTGCATTTTGATGATTATCCGCTATCGTCTGCCGGGCGTGATCGCTTCGATCGCCCTGCTCGGACAGGTGGGCGGCATGATCGCCTGTATTTCGGGCTTCTTCCCGAATATGTCCAGCTTTACGCTGACCATCCCGGGCATCGCGGGTATCATCCTCTCGATCGGTATCGGCGTGGATGCCAACGTAATCGTGGCCGAGCGTATTAAGGAAGAGTTTGCCAACGGCAAGACCATCGACGGCGCGATTGCCGCCGGTTATAAAAACGCCTGGAGCGCCATTCTGGACGGAAACGTTACGGTTGTTATTGTATCCGTTGTGCTGATGGGCGCTTTCGGTACGCCGGACAATCCGCTGGCTTGGATGTTCAGCTGGCTGAGTTCTTCGATCACCGGTTCGATCTATTCGTTCGGTTATACCCTCCTGATCGGTGTTATCTTCAACCTGATCATGGGCGTGGGCGCTACCCGCGTGATGATGAAATCCATCTCCCAGCTGAAGGGTCTGCGCAAGCCGTCGCTGTATGGCGGCGCCAAGCCGAGCCGGACCACAAAGATCAATTTTGTCAAGAATGTCAACCGGCTCATCTTTATTCCGGCCGCCATCGCGGTTGTGGGTATTGTGGTCGCCCTGATTTTCGGAGTGAATCTGGACATCAACTTCAAGGGCGGCAGCCGCTTTACCTTTACTTATGAGAATGAGATCAGCGTGTCGGATTTTGAATCCGCGCTGCATGAGCATCTCGGGCAGGAGGTCAGCGTGACCCAGAGCACCGGTATCTCGGACGCTTCCTCCAAACTGGTCGTCTCCCTTGCGGGCGAGAGTGCACTGTCGGCCGAGGATCAGGCCGCGCTGCTGGACGCCTTGCAAGAAAAATTCCCGGATAACAACATCGAACTCGGCGACTCCAATACTGTCAACCCGACCGTGGCGCGCTCCTTCTTCGTGAAGGCGCTGGTGGCCGTGCTGTTTGCGGCGGTGATCGTAATCATCTATATCGGAATCCGGTTCAGAAAGATCGGCGGCGTTTCCTCCGGCCTGATGGCTTTGCTGGCGTTGGTGATTGACTGCTTTATGGCCTTCTTCGCCTGTGTGCTGTTCCGTCTGCAGATTGATATGAATTTTGTGGCGGTTATCCTGACTCTTCTCGGCTATTCTTTGAATGATACGGTGGTTGTGTATGACCGCATTCGAGAAAATAAGAGCCTGAAGAGTAATATGGATACGCCGGAGCTTGTCAATCTCAGCGTCAATCAGGTTCTGACTCGTACCATCACAACGACAATCACGACATTTGTCGCGATTCTGACCATCTGCATTGTAGCGGAGTGCTTTGGACTGACAACATTGCGCAGCTTTGCAATTCCGATGGCGGTCGGTTTGCTGTCCGGATGCTTTACCTCTCTGTGCATCTCTTCTCCGATGTGGGTCAAGTGGATGAACCACAAAAAGAACACCAAGGTAAAGAAAACGGCAAAGGCATAAGAGTTTTAAAAAACTGCTCCTGTAATCTGGGGCAGTTTTTTTATGCCTCGCAACAGGCTAAAAAGAGGTGGCCGCTTTTCATTTTGCAAGCGTTGTGGTACAATAAAAATAATTTGTAATCCGGCAAGGGCTTGAGCAACCAAAAAAGGAAGGGTGAGCCATGCAAAAAAAGGACGCATCGATAAAAAAAGCGGATGTTTTTTTGCTATGCATCGTTCTGCTGCTTTGCGCCGTCGCTTTGCCGCTCTACCTCTGGGGCGGGAGGAGCGGCCGCACCGTCCGGGTGGAGGTGGACGGCACCCTCTACGGCCGGTGGAGTCTCTCCCGGGATGCCGAGATCCCGATCGGAGAGCACAACCTCCTGCGTATTCAAGGGGGAGAGGCGGTCATGCAGTCGGCCGATTGTCTCGACCGCCTCTGCGTGGCGCACCTGCCGATCTCCCAGGCCGGGCAGAGTATCGTCTGCCTGCCCAACCGGGTGGTCGTTTTGGTGGAGGGCGAGCCGGAAACCGACGCCGTCACCTGATCTTTTGCTTTTGCAAAGGGCGAACCTGCCCTCCGTGCGCACTTGGGGTAGGCCTGCTTCGCGAAAGGTCGGGGGACTCCCGATTGTGCGTGAACCCCGCATATCCCTTATCCACCTGAAGCCGCCTTTTGCGCGCGATTTTTTGTATATGGAGGCGACCCGAACCCATGGCTAAAAAAACCGCCTATACCGGCGTGATGCTGGCGCTGGCGATGATTTTCAGCTATATCGAGAGCCTTCTGTCCCTGCCTGCGCCGGTGCCCGGAATAAAGCTGGGGCTGGCGAACCTTGTTATTTTGCTTTTGTTGTATCGGGACGGGACAGGTTTGGCGCTGACGGTCAACCTTGCTCGCATTTTCCTCACCGCCCTGCTGTTCGGCAACCTGCAGAGTGCGCTGTTCAGCCTCTGCGGCGGGCTGCTCAGCTTTGCCGCCATGCTGGCCGCGCGGAGGGTGCGGCTTCTCGGATCTGCGGGGGTCAGCCTCTGCGGAGGGGTGGCGCACATGCTCGGACAGCTGCTTGCGGCGGCGCTTTTGCTGCGCAGCATCGGGCTGCTGTATTACGCCCCTTTCCTGATCGCCGCCGGTGCCATCTCCGGCTTTTTGATCGGTTGGCTGGCGGGGCTTCTCCTCTCCCGGATGGAGGGGTGGCGGCCTTACTGAAGGCATATTGGAAAAGGAGAGAGAATGCATGTCGGTGAGTTGGAATCCCTGGCACGGCTGTAAAAAATGCAGCGACGGCTGCGCAAATTGCTATGTTTATCGTATCGACACTGCCCACGGCCGTGACGCGGCGGAGGTAAAGCGCAACGCCGATTTTGACCTGCCGATCCGAAAAAAGCGGGACGGCAGCTATAAAATCCCCGGGGGAGAGACGGTCTACACCTGCTTCAGCTCGGACTTTCTGCTCGAGACGGCCGACCCCTGGCGTGCGGAGGCCTGGCGCTTCATGCGGGAGCGGCAGGATCTGCAATTTCTCTTTTTCACCAAACGGATCGAGCGGCTGGGCGGCCTTTTGCCCGACGACTGGGAAGATGGGTATGCCAACGTGACCATCGGCTGCAGCTGCGAAAACCAGAAAATGGCCGACCGCCGCCTGCCTGTGTTTCTCCGGCTGCCGATCCGGCGGCGGCTCATCATTTGCGCGCCGCTGCTCGGGGAGATTGATCTTGCGCCCTATCTTTCTTCCGCGGTGGCGCAGGTCGCCGTGGGAGGAGAGTCGGGCAGCCGGGCGCGGGTCTGCGATTTTGCCTGGGTTTTGAGGATTCGCGAGGCCTGCAAAGCGGCCGGTGTCAGCTTCTTTTATCATCAGACCGGCGCAAAGCTTCTGAAGGACGGGCGCCTGTATCACATCGCGCGCCGCTTCCAGCATGAGCAGGCGCGTCGCTCCGGCCTCAGCTTTACCCTTCCGGCCGGGGAGGAGGGGGTTCTCTCCGCCGCGTACGGGCAGGAGGAATCCGCAAAAATTCTTTAAAATTCCCTTAAATTGCGAAATTTCCACTTTACAGATTCCCCGGTTTCGTGGATAATAGGAGTGGCTGCCGTCGGCTCTCTTGCCTGCGGATGGCGGCATAGCGGCATCATTTTAAAATGGAGAGGATTTGAGGAGAACCGTGCAAAGCTATAAACAGGAATTTATCGAATTTATGGTTCGTTCGGGCGTGCTGACCTTTGGCGATTTCGTTACCAAGAGCGGCCGCCGGACCCCCTATTTCATCAACACCGGCAATTATAAAACCGGGGAGCAGGCTTCGAAGCTCGGCCGGTTTTATGCCGCCTGTATAAAGGAGCATTGCGCCTCTCTTCCGACGGCACTTTACGGCCCGGCTTATAAAGGGATTCCGCTGTGCGTGACCGCTTCGATTGCGCTGTTTGAGCAGTATGGGGAGGATATCCGTTACTGCTTCAACCGCAAGGAGGTCAAGGATCACGGCGAGGGCGGCGCGATCGTCGGGTATAAGCCGCAGGATGGCGACGACATCCTGATTATTGAAGATGTCATCACGGCCGGCACCTCTATCAGCGAGTCGGTTCCGCTGCTGAAGGCGGCAGCCGATGTCCGGGTGACCGGCGTGGTGGTCAGCGTCGACCGGATGGAGCGCGGCAAGGGCGAGCGCTCGGCACTGGAGGAGGTACGCGACCTCTACGGGATCGAAACCTATGCCATTGTCACCGTGCGGGAGATTATCGAGGCGCTGCACAACAAGCCGGTCGACGGAAAAATTTACATCGACGACGCGGTAAAGGAAAAAATGGAAGCGTATCTTGCCGCCTACGGCGCAAAGTAAGAAGGCAGTCTGCCGGGCTTTGCGGCCTCTTGCCGCAGAGAACCGTTTGCGATTCCGGTATATTTACTATCGGTTAATAAGGACAAAAAGTGCCTGACAGCGCGCCTTTCCGGCGCTTTTTGTCCTTTTCGCTTTGGCGGGCGGCAGCCCGCCTGCGTCTCAAAAACCAAAAATCACTCGAAAATCCATCGCTGGCAGGTGCTTTGCAGTTTTGCCCGTCAAAACCGTGTCTGCCCTTGCCAGCCGATGGTAGGGAAAGGTGAGGATAAACCGTATGATGCAGAAAACACTCCGCATAGCGACAGCCGCGCTGCTGGCGATCGTTCTGACCGCCTCCTTATCCGGGTGCGGCGCCGGCGGTATATATCACTATGACGACGCGAAAAAGAGCTATGACAAAAGGTACGAGCCGGCTGCAAAAAATCCGCTTGCCCTGACCGAGGATGAGATTGTTGTGATCAAAACCTCGGCGGCCGACGAGTGGAATCGGGAGCAGCTGATCCTCTACACCGACGCGATGGAGGCGTATAACGAAGCGGTCATTGCGGACGCGCTGGCCTCTGCCGCCGACGCGAGCGCGCAGGCCGAGGCCTCCAAGGCCGGAAGCGAGTACATCTCCACCTACAAGCCGGCTGAGCTGAAAAAGCCGGAGGAGCCGGCCAAAAAGACGGCCGACGACGTGAAGTTTTATGCCTACGGCGGCACTTATGAAGGGTACATCGCCGTCAAATACCGGGTAAAGGACAAGGCGGTCGTCACCGCGCACCAGCCGGAAAATTTGTCGGAGGATATCATCGGGAGCTATGATTTCAGCACCTATCCCGATTCTCCCCACATGCGGCTGTACAAGGACGGCGTTTTCTACACCATTCGTGAGGTGTATGAGGCCGGCGGCATTTCGGACACGGATCTGAAGGACATCTGGTACTATTTTTACGTGCTGGCGGAGTCGTAAGCTTTCTTCTGCATGACCCACCCGGATTTTTACGGGTGGGTCTTTTTGTCGGAGAGGCAGCGTTTGCCAAAGCGCTTTGCCTGCCCGGTTGACAGCGGCCGCGGCGGTTCGGTATAATAGCCGGGAAAACAGGTCGCTGCAAATGGACTGCTTTTATCCGTTTGATCTGCCGCAAGGGGCGGTACCTACTGAATATATAAAAAGGGGAGGAGGCGCGCTGCCCCCTCTCTCACGACAGAAGGTTACGCGATGAAATCGAAGTTTTTTCAAACCGCAGCCGCTTTGCTGCTGGCGCTCTGCCTGCTGCTTTGCGGCTGCAAATCCCGGCCGGCGGTGTCCAGCCGCACCGGCTATTATTTCAACACGGTCGTCACCCTGACCCTCTACGCCGGCGGGAGCGAGGCCGCGCTGGACAGCGCCTTCGCCCTCTGCGCGGCATACGAGAAGCTTTTCAGCCGCACCGACCCGTCGAGCGCGCTCTATACCCTCAATCATGCCGCGGGCGAGCCGGTCGCCCTCGACCCCGAGCTGGAGGAGGTTCTGCGCACCGCCTGCGCCCTGGCGGAGGAGACCGGCGGCCGCTTTGACCCGACCGTCGCGCCGCTGTCCGACCTCTGGGATTTTGGGAACGGCGGCCGCCTCCCTTCGGCGGAGGAGATCGCGGCGGCGCTGCCGCGGGTCGGCTATGACAAGGTCGTTTTCGAAGAGGGCGGCGTCTTACTGCAGGACGGGGCGGCGGTCGACCTCGGCGGGATTGCAAAGGGGTACATCGGCGACCGGCTGCGCGACTGCCTGATCGAAAACGGAGTAACCAGCGGCCTGATCGACCTTGGGGGCAACATCCTCTGCATCGGCGGCCGGAAGGATGGCGGCGACTTCACCGTCGGGGTCAAAAATCCGCAGAATACCGCCGCCCTCTCCGCCGTGGTGAAGGTTTCGGACATGGCGGTTGCGACCTCCGGCGGGTATGAGCGCTGCTTTACCGAGGAGGGCGTGACCTATCACCATATTCTGGACCCCAAAACCGGCTACCCGGCCGAGAGCGATCTGGCCTCGGCCACGGTGCTCTGCCGGGAGGGGGAGAGGGCTGACGCCCTGTCGACCGTCTGCTTCCTTTATGGAAAAGAGGGGGCACTGGCGCTGATCGAGTCCCTGCCGGATACCGAGGCGTTGCTGATCACCGCCTCGGGGGAGGTTGTCTGCACCTCCGGCCTTGGGGCGGAGGGGATTCCGGTAACCATCCGGTAGGCTGCGGCCTTTGGCACCGGAGAGTGGGGGACTGCCCTTCGCCCGGCGCAGCGCGGCGGCATATAAAAGGAAAAACAGCAAGGGGCGGGATGCAATATCCCGTCCCTTGCTGTTTTGGAATATAGGAAAATTTGGAAAGCATGATAAAAGCGGCGGCAAAGCAGGGTGCAAAATCCGTCTTTCCCCCTTTGCGGCCAGCCGTACCGGCGCGGATCGCAAAAACCCTGTGCGAGTTGCAAAAACCCTGTGAGGGAAAATTCCCTTTTCCTGCGGCGGCCGCCTGTTTTTCGCATTGCCGCCGGTGGGAAAACCGGCTATATCTGCGCGGACAATGCTGCGCTGTACGATTTTGCACAGATAATTTTGCGCGGGTACGATTTGCGCCGGACACTTTTGTGTCAGGCATTCTTGTGCCGGGCACTCTTGTGCCGGGCGGTTTTATACCGATTGCTTTTTTGCGGCACAGCTTTATGCCCAGTGATTTTATGCCGAGCGGTTTTACGTCGCACAATTTCGTGTGGCACAGTTTTGTGCGGCGCGCTGCTCCTCCTCACATCGGCAAAGGGAATGTGGGAGAGCCTTTGCTGCCGCGGAGGAGAGCCTGCCTCCCTCTGCCGCGTACGAGGCCGCCGGTTTGATTATAAGAAGCGCGGCAAATACAGCAAACCTGACAAAGTCGGCAATGCGGCGCTTTAGGAGGCCAGGCGGCGCCGGACACTCCGGCGGGCGGCGGCGTAGTGTCGGGCGCGCCGATCACGCCGGTCGCGCCGTCTGCGGCAGACGGCCTTGACCGCCCGTTTGATCCGGGTAAAGAGGCGATCCTCCCACTCGGCCAAGGATTCTTCATGAAAAACGCCCCAGATGATGAAAGCGGCAACGATGATCTCAAAAATGCTGGCGAAGATGAAATTTCCTGACATGATGATTAACCTCCCCGAAAAGAACAAATGTTCTTTTCGTGATTATTATAGTTCGGCGGCCTGGATTTGTCAACCCTTTTTTGAAAAAAATTGCCCCGGCGCCGACAGGCGGCCTGTCCCGGCCGACGTTCTGGGGATTTCAAAAGAGGGGGAAAATCGCTTGTCCTTTCCGACTGGCCTTATCCTAACACATTATATGTCCGATAAATCGGACTTTATGACCCGGGGGGGAGATTTTTTTATTTTTAATATTTGGGAGGAGGGGGAAGGGGGAGGGGGCGCTTCCCCTATCCTGCTTACTGCAAAATCAAACTTTTGCGCTGGGGTCGCGAGGGTGGATTTCTCTATCCAACTTCCTGCAAAATCTTACCTTTCCGCTCATGCCGCGGAGGCACCCCTTTTCTGTACGGACAGAAATGCGCAAACGCAGCAAGAAAGAGCACATCATACTCGGTCGAGCGTTTGCTAAGTGATTGCCCAGAGGGCAAACACCAAAGAAAGAGCTGATACAAAAATAAGAACCGCAAAGGGGGAACCCGCAAACGCATATACAAGGATAGCAACGAAAGCAAGCAGAGCGTTTGCTGAGCGTTTGAACGTAAAGTTCAAACGCCAAAGCCTTGATAAAACTTTGGTTCCCCCTATTAGTTGATACGTTCAGGATGGATAAACCATTTTACTTGCAAAGTTCAAGCTCTTATCTTACCCTTGTCCATCGGGTTCCAAGGGCTATGCCCTTGGTCGCTCAGGAAGGGATTATTAAGGGGAACCCATCGAAAGGGTTCCCCTTAATTGGCTCTTTGCTTCCTTTCTGTCCATACAGAAAAGGAAGGGGCTGCGCGGCCTGAGCGCAAAAGGTTCAATTTTGTAGTAAATTAGATAGGTACAGTGCCCCCGCGGCATGAGCGGAAGGGTTGGATATTACAGTATATCGGATAGAGACAGCATCCACAAAAAGACAAACTCCCCTCCGAAGCTCAAGCGTCAAAAAATAAAACACCGGGTATTGTCCCCGGTGTTTTATTTTTTTTGGCTTTTTCGTTTTTGTTCAATGTGCTGCTTTAAAACCCGATTAATATAACGGGAAAAGCTGTTATCTTCTTCAATAGACCATGACCTTATCTGCTGAATAACTTCGTCGTCCAATGTAATGCTTACCTTGGATTTTAGCGGTCTTGCATTCTGCATTGATTCATCCCCTCGTTAAACCACAATCAATATCACGAAACGCTGGCAAAATCAGAGATTTTGACCGTTTCGGAGAACATTGAATGACTAAATTGCGGCTTTCGCCGCCG
>UQRS01000015.1 GCA_900543525.1 uncultured Oscillospiraceae bacterium | reverse complement strand
GTAATAATGGATTTTTATGCGAGAAACCAATACTTCCTTGTTAACACTCAGCCAAGGTTTTGCATCTTTTTGCAAATTATGCCCGCCGGGAATGGCGGGTGCTTGCTAAAGCTCTCCTGCGCCTTTTTTTGCCGCCTTCGCCTACGGATGTCGGAGTTGTTGTACCCGGCGGTCTCTCGGCAGTTCCTTTGCGCGGCCGCTTTGTCAAAACGGCTTTTGCAAAAGGGGAGTGGCGGCTGCGGCTCGGCTTGCGCAATATTTGGGGCGAAGGGTTTTGCGGCTTGCCGGCAGGCATCCGTAGGGCTGCGGCTTTCGCATAGCGCTTTCTCTTAACAATAGAACAGGGGTATGAATCCATTACGGATTCATACCCCTGTTTTGTGCTATAGCGGATTACACGCCGGAGACGATCAGCGCCCGCAGCGCTACCACGTCGGAGACGGTCAGGCTCTCGTCCGTGTCGTCGAGGTTGCCGGCCGCAAACTCCCGCTCGGTCCAGCTTCCAGCTATGATCAGCTGGCGCAGTGCCACAACATCCGATACGGTCACCTTGCCGTCGCCGTTCACATCTCCGCGCCGGATGCCTCCCGGCGTCACGGTCAGACTCGTGATGGCCCAGATGGTCGACATCCTGTCAGGATTGTCAAGCTCCGGATCGCCCTCACGAAGGTGATAGTCGTAAATTGTGCCATTGATCTTCAGCTTGGTGTCGGAGGTGAAGTAATACCCCTGCGCAGCCTTGATGTACACGCCATAGGTATAGGTCATGCCGTTTTCAAAAGCCGTGATGTGCTTTTCGTAATTTTTGTCCCAGAACTCGACGGAGTTCACACCGGAGCCGTCCG
This sequence comes from uncultured Oscillospiraceae bacterium, assembly GCA_900543525.1. Classification (GTDB taxonomy): domain Bacteria; phylum Bacillota; class Clostridia; order Oscillospirales; family Acutalibacteraceae; genus UQRS01. Next base: position 32,435 of record UQRS01000015.1, on the reverse strand, counting down.
CGGCATTCCACCACTCGCACTGGTAAATATACGGCGCGTTTTCGGGAGCCTTGCCGGTAAAGACGGGCTTGTCACCGGCCTTGAAGGTAATGGTAGCACCCTCAATCTCCACCAGGTCGATTTCCTGCCACGGTGCGTCCGGCGTCATGGACAGAATATTTTTAAACTGGATCATCCTGCCGCCGTCCAGCACCTTCACCTGGTCGGAATTCAAAGTGATCTCTTCGTTGCTGATGTAGAACTTTGCATTCCCGTCGAAGCGGTAGCCTTCCTCCAGCCCCAGGTCACTGATACTGAAATACACGCTGTAGTTATACGTTTTGCCGTATTCAAACTTCGTGATAATCTGACTGAAGTCCTTGTCATAAGCTGCGGTGGAACCGACGCCGACGCCGGGGTTATCCTTCTCCTCCCACTTCTGATACTCGACGTCGCAGAAGGCGGAATAGGTATCTCCTGTAAACCTCGGCTTGTCACCGTCAATGAAAAAATCGGTGGATGGTCCGTTGAATTTAATCTCCTCGACCGGGCGGACGGTGCGCATGCTCATGCCGTAATGGATGAGGCAGGTCCTGCCCTCATCCAGCACGAGGACATAGGAGCCTTCGGGCAGGCTCTTGCCGTTCAGCGTAATATCCTCCGCAGAGATGCTGTCGCTGAAGGTGAAGCCGCCCTTGGCCTCCAGCCGCACGGAATACTGATACTTTCCATCTTTTTCAAAGGTGTTCAGGCGCACGTCGCCATCCTGATACCAGCTGTCGTCGGAATACCAGTATGCCACGGTTTTAGTGGTGTACTCGTCGGTCTTTTCCAGCTTTCCCCATTCTTCATAGTAAATATCGTACTTGTCTGCATCGCCCGTCGCCACCGTGGCCGAGGCCTGCGGAGCGTCGCCGTGTGCATAGTCAAAATTCACATTCTCCACAGAGGCTGCGGTGATGTCCGAGGCAGAGGCAACCATGAACTTTACAGGAGCGACGCCCAGCTGGCAGTGGTTGTCGTCCGCGCCGATCTCCCTTACGCCGTCGCCAAGGATCAGCTGGCCGCCCAGCTTCAGGGCGGTGTTCCCGGCCTTTCCGGTATTCAGACTGGTCGTGCCGCCGTTGAAGGTGGCGGTGTGAAAGTCACGGGGCATCTCCACCAGAGGGGTGGCGTAGCCGTAGTAGTCGTCTACGGGGAACACGATGGGTGTAAAGCCCCCCAATCCCAGGCCGCATCCAGCCTGCCGCCGCTTACGGTGAGGGTACCCGCTTCCAGCGCGGGGCACACCAACAAATTGTCGTAATTCGGGTTCTTGCGTATCGGCTCCCGGATGGTGAGAGAGCCGCCGGACAGGGTCAGCTCGTCGGCATCAATGCCCCAGGTCTGCACCGAGCCGTCGGAGATATTGATCTTTGTCGCGCCATCCAGCCGACCGCTGTTCACAATAGTGCCGCCGGTAACGGTGAATACGCCCTGATTTTCTTTAGCGCCGAAATCGGATATATAAATCTTACCGTTTTCGGTTTCCAGCGTGCCGTCGGTGATGGTGATGTTGCCCGTGCTGCCCGTGTTGGTGGTTCCGCTGCCCAGATCCACATAAATAGCATTTCCAAGATTGCCGTTGACATCGGGCGCCTGTGTGCTTGCGGCGGTGAGCCGGCCGCCGTCCATCTGGATGCAGCCGTCGGAAATATTCACGCCATAGCCGCCGGAGGCCGTGACCTCCCCCTCGTTGGCGATGAAGAGGTCGCCCACGAAGATATACAGACCGTTGGAGAGGAGCGTCGCGTCTGCCATCGTCTCTACACTCTCGGCCTGCAGCTTGCTGTCGCCGGATACGGTGACATTGCCCCGGTACATATACACGCCTCGGGAGAAGTTGTGCTGGGGATCGGTATCGTCGGCATCGCTGAGCTGATAAGATTCCCCGGCAATGGCCGTGAGGGTGCCGCCGGTGATCAGCAGCGCCTTGTTTTTAATATTGCTATCCATGTTGACGCCAATGGAGAATGCACAGCCGCCGTCGCCGCTGACCTGCACACGGCCGCCCCGAGCCGTCACGTGGCCGCCCTTTACGGTGAGGTCGCCATACACGCCAATACCCGAAGAATAGGTCCAGCCGTTGCTGCTGTTGCTGACCTTGCCGGCGGTGACCTCCAGCGTGCCCGTGCCCGCCATTTCACCCTGAATGGTAAGGTTGCCCGCGGCGTCCAGAGCGTTGACGTAGGTATCGCTCTTTTCCTTGCCGCTTACATTGATTTCCACATCGCCGTTCTTAATGGTGTTGGTGCTGCCGTCGGCCAGAACGATGGTAGAGCTGACCGGCAGCTTCAGGGCGGTAGCTGCGGTGGTGGTGAAGTCGATACCGCGCAGGGTCAGGGTCTTGGAACTGTTGTCCCACGAGGAAAGGGCCGTGCCGGTCTTATACTGATTGAGAAGGTCGATGGCCTCGGTGCCGCTTTTCACGCAGAAATCCGCCGTCCCCGCAGCCGGTTCCGACGCAAATGCCGAAAACGGCATTACGGGCAGCACCATGCAAAGGGTGAGCAGGATTGCCAGCAGTTTTGCTTTTTTGGATGCAGGTTTCATAAGTGCTCCTTTCCGCGGCTTTTGCCGCATTCAGGTAATTTCCTGTTTCGTGTTTTTAATTTGTGTTTTCCTTAAATTGATCTTTCGGCGCGGTGGTTTTGCTGTATAGGCATCTCCTCTTTCCAAAGAAACGGGAATTTATATTTTATTCACTGACATTATAGCATGAGGGAGGGCTGAATTTCGGGCAATTTCAAAAGTGGCAATGGCCACTTTTGAAATTATGCGGGCTTGCGGGGGTGCTTTCTCCCGGGCAAAAGGAAAGCCGGCCTCGCAAAGCTTTTTTGGAACCATCCTTACCGGGACGGCGGCGTTTTTTATGAATTCGGAATCGCTTTTTTAAAAGAAAATCCGGGCTTTCAATAAAACTTCAATCTTCCTTTTGTACAATCTCCCCATCAAAGCTGCAGGAGGCCGGCCTCTTCATTTTCGCGGCCGCCTGAGAAAGGAGTGGGGAGAATGCAATACAGACACGAGTGGAAGCACGAGATCAGCGCCGGAGACCGGCTGATCCTCCGGCAGAGGCTGTCCGCCATAGCCGGGCAGGACGCGCACGCGATCGACGGGAAATATCAGATCCGCAGCCTCTATTTCGACAATGCGTCGGACAAGGCGCTGCGAGAAAAAATAGACGGTGTGAACCGTCGGGAAAAATTCCGCATCCGGTATTATAACGGCGACACCTCCGTGATCCGTTTGGAAAAGAAAAGCAAGATAAACGGACTCTGCGCGAAAGAAAGCGTTCCTTTGACAAAGGCGCAGGCCGCCGCCATCGCAAAGGGAGACTGCGCCTGGATGGCGGACAGCGGCATTTCACTGATCGGAGAGCTTTACAGCAAAATGACCCTTCAGGGGCTTCGACCGAAAACCATTGTGGATTATACGAGAGAGCCGTTCGTCTTTGCCCCCGGCAACGTCCGGGTGGCGCTGGATTATGACATCCGGACAGGGCTGCGATGCACGGATTTTCTGAACCCGCACTGCCTGACCGTCCCGGCGGGAGAGGCGGCGATCATCCTCGAGGTAAAATGGGACGCCTATCTTCCGGATATTATCCGGGACGCGGTACAACTTCCCGGATGCCGCGCGGGCGCCTTTTCAAAATACGCCGCATGCAGAATATACGGTTAACATCGTTTTTAACATCAGTTTAAAAGGAGTAGATTATTATGACTTTTCAGGATATTTTCAAATCCAGCTTTTTAGAGAACATCACAAGCGTCAGCATCCTCGATATGGCGATTGCGCTGATACTGGCCTTTGGGCTTGGTGTATTCATCTTCCTTATTTATAAAAAGACCTGCCAGAGCGTCATGTATTCCTCCGGCTTCGGCACAACGCTGATCGCTCTGACCATGATTACGACCGTAGTGATTCTGGCAGTGACCTCCAACGTGGTTCTTTCGCTCGGTATGGTCGGCGCCCTTTCGATCGTGCGTTTCCGCACCGCCATCAAGGAGCCGCTCGATATCGCGTTTTTGTTCTGGTCCATTGCGGTCGGCATCGTCCTTGCCGCCGGCATGATTCCGCTTGCGGTGGTCGGCAGCGTGATCATCGGGGTAATCCTTCTTGTATTTGCGAACCGGAAATCCCACTGCAATCCTTATATCGTCGTCCTCTCCTGTGCGGATTCCGCGGCCGAAAAGGACGCAGTCGACTTCCTCTCCGGCAGGGTGCAGAAGTGCGTTGTAAAAAGCAAGACCGCACAAAACGGGGCCATAGAGCTGAATCTGGAAATCCGTATGAAGGGCGAGGATACCGACTTCATCAACACGCTTGGCACGATGCCCGGTGTAAACAGTGCCGTGCTTGTGAGTTATAACGGCGAGTATATGGGATAAGAGGTGACCTCTATGTCAACGCACAGACATATCGACAAAATCTGCTGTGTCATCCTTGTCCTTACGCTGCTTTCCACCCTTCTTTTTGTAAACGCCGGGCGCTTCGGTGTGCAAAAGGCCTCTGCCGTCATGGGGTATGAGGAGAAGCTGTTCGACACCTCGAGCGTGCACACCGTCAACATTATCATGGATGACTGGGACGCCTTTCTCGAGGGCTGTCAGGATGAGGAGTACGAAACCTGCACGGTTGTGATCGACAATGAGGCTTATAAAAACGTGGCCATCCGCGCCAAGGGAAACACCTCTCTGACGCAGGTGGCCTCCTACGGGAACGACCGGTACAGCTTCAAGATCGAGTTCGATCATTATGACAGCTCCAAGAGCTATCACGGGCTGGATAAGCTTTGCCTGAACAACATCATTCAGGACAATACCTATATGAAGGACTATCTCTGCTATCAGATGATGCGCGAAACGGGTGTGGCCGCGCCGCTGTGCAGCTATGCCTATATCACCGTGAACGGGGAGGATTTCGGCCTTTACCTTGCGGTGGAGGGGATCGAGGAATCCTTCCTCCAGCGGAATTACGGCAAGGATTACGGCGAGCTGTATAAGCCGGACAGCCAGAGTATGGGCGGCGGCAGAGGCAACGGTGAAAAATTTGACATGGACGCGTTTTTAAACACGATCGATTCCGATGATTCGGAAGCCGCCGCCTCCAATGACGGCGATGGCAGCGAAAGCGCCGGAGGCAATACCTCCGCCCCCTTCGGACAGATGCCGTCCGGCGCGGCAGGAGAGGCGTCCGGCAGCAGCACGGCGCAAGGAATACAGCCGGGCAATATGCCGCCCGGAGGAATGAAGGGCACGCCTCCCGCGCTGCCAGATGGGGCGAGTCCCGATAGCTTCGGCTCGGATGGAATGCCCGGCGGCATGACCCCTCCCACGGCGGGAGAAGAAGGGGAGAGCGGCGCGGGAGAGGCCACTCAGCCCGATGGCGAGGCACCCGATGGTAGAATGGGACAACCGGGTGCTTTATCACCCGGCGACCAAGCGCCCGGCGGCTTCAGCTCGGATGGAATGCCCGGCGGCATGATGAACAACGGCAGCGACGATGTACTCCTGAAATACATCGACGATCAGGTGGAAAGCTATGCCAACATCTTCGACAACGCCAAAACCGACACTTCCGAGGCGGACAAGGCGCGGCTGATCGAGTCGCTCAAAAACCTGTCCGACGGAGAGAAGCTTGCCGACACGATGGATGTCGAGGCGGTGATCCGTTACTTTGTTGTGCATAATTTTGTTTTGAATTTTGACAGCTACACCGGCTCTATGATTCACAACTATTATCTTTATGAAAAGGACGGCCAACTGCAGATGCTGCCGTGGGATTACAACCTCGCCTTCGGGGGCTTTCAGTCGATGGGAGACGCGACCAGCCTCGTGAATTATCCGATAGATTCTCCCGTTTCGGGCGGGACGATCGAGGATCGGCCGATGCTTGCCTGGATTTTCGCGGACGAGACCTATACCGCGCTGTATCATCAGTACTTTTCCGAATTTATATCCGACTGGTTTGACAGCGGCAATTTTGAAGAGATGATGGATAGAACCGTTTCGCTGATTTCTCCCTATGTCGAGAAGGACCCGACCAAATTCTGCACATATGCGGAATTCGAGACGGGCGCGTCCACCCCGAAAACCTTCTGCCTGCTCCGCGCGGAGAGTATAAGCGGCCAGCTTGCGGGGACAATCAGATCGACCTCCAACATGCAGGAGAGCAGCACACTGATCGACGCCGACGGCATACAGATACAGGATATGGGTTCGATGAAAGGCTCGGCCGGCGGCGGAATGGGTCAGCCGGGTGACATGTCTCCCGGCGGCGAGGCACCCGGCGGCATGCCGGACGCACAGCCGCAGGAGGGAACGGACAGCGGCGCTGCGCAGTCTTCCGCACCCACGCAGGCCTCTGACACCGATCAGACCGCCTCTTCACAGATGAGGCCGGACAGCCCCTCCGACACGGAGGGGCAGACGGCCGGAGGTACGCAGCAGGGCGGAACGCCGCCAGCCTTTGGAAACGGCGAAAGCAGCGGCACAGAGCAAAGCGCCTCCGCCGGGCAGACGGCAGGCGGTACGCGGCAGGGAGATTCGGTGCAAACCTCTGCAAAGGCGGCGGACAGCTCCTCGGCAGAGAAGTGGATTCTGCTTGCGGTGAGCGCGGCATGCCTCCTGCTCGGGCTGGGGGTGGCTGTTGTTTATAAGCGGCGGAGGGGATGATTCCCTTCAAAAAAGCGCGCTCTTTTGAAAAAGCGCCGCCGGAGGAGATTGAGGCGGTCATCCGTGAGGCTGTCGCGCAGGGCATTAACTTTTTTGACCTCTGTGCCGGCGGCGCTACGGTCTATGCCCCGTTTGGAAGCGCGATCGCAGAGGTGCGGGAGAAGGTCTATTTTCAGCTGCATTTCGGCGCGGTGTACAATGCGCGCGGAGAGTACGGATGGTCGAGGGATCTGAACAAAATCAGGGAAACCTTCGACCGGGAGCTGCATACCCTCGGAACCGACTATGCGGACTTTGGTTTTCTGCACTGCGTGGATGAGGAAAGCGACCTTGACGATATCCGGAAAAACGGCATCCTCGACCATGTCTGCGAACTTCAGGCGAAGGGGATTGTCCGTCACATCGGTTTTTCCTCGCACACGCCGTCGGTTTCCAACCGGCTGCTTGATACGGGGCTTGTGGATATGCTGATGTTCTCGATCAATCCGGCCTATGATCTGGAGTGCGGGGACGAATACGGTATCGGTACGACCGGCGAGCGGGCGGAGTTGTTTCGCCGATGTGAAGCGGAGGGAATCGGTATCTCGGTCATGATGCCCTTCCACGGCGGGCAGCTGCTTTCGGAAAAAACCTCGCCCTTTCGGCGGGCGCTGACGAAAAATCAGTGCCTTCAGTATGTGCTCGACCGGCCGGCTGTGCTGACGGCCGTGCCGGGCGTGCGGGGGCTTGACGACCTGCATGCGCTGCTGACCTTCCCAGATTCCACGCGGGCGGAGAACGACTACTCCGTAATCGGAGAGTTCACGCCGGAGGCGGCAGTCGGAAACTGCGTTTACTGCAGCCACTGTCAGCCCTGCCCGGCGGGGCTGGATATCGGCCTGATCAACAAATACTACGATCTTTCGCTGGCGGGAGATCGCATGGCGCACGATCATTACAGCAAGCTGGCGGTCGGGGCAGAGGCCTGCACCGGCTGCGGCTACTGTGACCGCCGGTGTCCCTTTGGCGTAAAGCAGCGTTCGAGAATGAAAACCATTGCAGAATATTTTAAAAAGGAGAAAATCACCATGATTGAAAACGCACTTGAAAGACGGCAGGTCTCCCTGCAAATGAAGCTTACGGTCAAAGCGCTGATTTCCATCGGCGTCCTCGTGCTGGCGGTCGTTTTGCCGCAACTTGCCCATCTGGCGGTCGGAGAACAGGCCGGCAAAATGCTTTTGCCGATGTATCTTCCGGTGCTGCTCGGCGGCTGCCTGCTCGGCTGGAAATGGGGCCTTGGAGTAGGCGTGCTCTCTCCGGTTGTCAGCTTTCTTCTCACCTCGGCGGCGGGGCAGCCGATGCCGGCGGCCGGGCGTTTGCCCTTTATGATGGCCGAGCTTGCGGTGTTTGCGGTCATCTCCGGCCTCTTCTCCAAAAGAATCGTGGAGAAGGCGTGGCTCGCTTTTCCGGCGGTTGTGCTGGCTGAGCTTGTCGGCAGAGCCTTCTTCCTGCTGATCGCTGCAGTGTTTCAGCCCCGGTCCTCGCTGAGTGCCGTCACGGTCTGGGCGCAGATTCAGACCGGGTTCATCGGCCTCGCTTTGCAGGCGGTTGTGACGCCGCTTATGGTGATGGGTCTTGCCGCGCTGCTGAAAAAAGAAAACGGCAATGACTGATCTTGAAATGGCGATGCAAAACCTCCCCGGCCACACCCTCGCGCTTTGCAAGGATGGGGAGGTAATCACAAGCGACGCGCGCGGCGTGGCTCCGATGGTGGATTTCCTCCGGGAGGGGAGGGACCTCTCCGGCTTTTGTGCGGCCGACCGCGTCGTCGGAAAGGCGGCGGCAATGCTGTTTGTAAAGGCGGGGGTGCGCGCGGTGTACGCCGAAATCATTTCGGAAAGCGCCCGCGCCCTGCTCACGGCGCACGGCGTCGAGCTGCACTGCGGCAGGGTGACCGACCGCATCCTCAACCGGGACAAAACCGGCTTTTGCCCGATGGAGACCCTCGTCTCCCAGACGGAGGATATCGAGATGGGCACCAGCATGATTTTTTGAAAAGCTGGACGCCATGCGGGCGGCGCGCTGACGGGCAGGTAAAAAGGAACCTCCCGCATGCATCGAAAAGGCGTGCCTTTGCCTCGAGCAAGGGTAAAAAAGGTGGAGCCTGACTCCGCCTGCCGGTAAAAAAATCGGCAAGGGCTTTTCTGCCTCCCCACATATTGCCGGCCGCCTTCGGTTTGACCGGGCGGCCGACGGCAGGCGTTACCGGACACAAGGGTTTGGTAACGCCTTTTCGCTGTCGCTGCCGCTCGAACGCAGCGGCAGACTCTGCATTTTTTTGCCGGAGGGGGGAGCGCGGCCTCACGCAAGGCCTGCTTGCCGGCGGCGTGCGGCCTTCCGAAGGGGCGGAGTCCTGAGCAAAGTGCTGCGCTGCAAAGCGGCGGATTTTATCCGGGATTTTTCTACTATAGAATTTGCTATTTTTAAAAACAGTGCTATACTTGTAGTTGCGCCGTCAGCGACGGGGAGGCATGCACCTCCCCTGGCGTTCACGGCCTGTACCGGCCTCGACCTCCGGCAAAAAGGCGGCGCAGCCGGTTTTCCTCACTTATCGCAGTTTTGAAACAGAAAGAAGCAGGATGACATGGAAGAAAAAGCGCAGAAACGACAACTGGATATGCGGCACGGCTCCATCTGGAATAAAATTCCTCTGTTTGCGCTGCCTGTGGCGGCGACCGCCATTTTGGAGCAGCTTTTCAACGCCTCGGATGTGGCGATCGTCGGGAACTTCACCGGGGACGCAAGCACGGCGGCGGTGGCCGCTGTAGGGGCGAACAGTCCGATTGTCGGTCTGATTTTAAATCTGTTTATCGGTATTGCTCTGGGCGCCAACGTCGTGATCGCACACGCAATCGGCCTCGGAGACAGGGCTGCCGTGCAAAAGGCGGTGCACACCTCCATTCTGGTGGCGCTGCTCGGCGGTGCGGCGGTGGCCGTCCTCGGGGAGGTTGCCGCGGCGCCCTTGCTCGGAATGCTGAACGTCCCGGATGAGGTGCTTCCGATGGCGCTGCTCTATCTGCGGATTTATCTTGTGGGAATGCCGGTTATCCTTTTGTATAATTTTGAGGCGGCCATTTTCCGCAGCATCGGAGAGACGAAATTCCCGCTTATTGCGCTGGCGGTATCCGGCGTTTTGAATGTTCTGCTCAATCTGTTTTTTGTCGCTGTTCTGCACATGACGGTGAACGGCGTGGCCATTGCGACCGTAATCTCCAACGCGGTCAGCGCGGCGGTTTTGTACCACAGGCTGCGCGTCACGACGAGGGAGGTTCACGTAGAGCCTGCCAACCTCCGGATTGATCTGGAAAGCCTGAAGCGGATTCTCAGAATCGGCTTTCCCGCCGGAATTCAGGGAGCGGTGTTCGCGGTTTCCAACATCGTGATTCAGTCGGCCATCAACAGCCTCGGCACGGTAGTTATGGCGGCCTCCAGCGCGGCTTTTAATATTGAGATCATCACCTATGATATTCTGAACTCCTTCAGTCAGGCCTGCACCACCTTCGTCGGGCAGAACTACGGCGCGGGGGAGCTGAAGCGCTGCCGGAGGACGCTGGCACTCTGCCTTGTAGAGGGGGCGATCGCCCTGGCGGCCGCCATTGCGCTGATTTTGTTCTTCGGAAAAACGCTGATTGCGCTTTTCAACCGCGATCCGGAGGTTATAGAGACCGGCTATGTTCGGCTGATGATTATTATGATCGCGCACTCCTTCAGCCTGCTTTACGAGGTCATGTCGGGGTACTTAAGAGGCTTTGGAATTTCGCTGGCGCCGGCCATTCTCACTACCCTCGGCGTCTGCGGCATCCGCATTTGCTGGATTCAGCTTGTGTTTCCGCAGAGCAGAACCTTCCGGACGATCATGACGGCCTATCCGATCAGCCTTGCGGCGACGGCTCTGCTGATTCTGATTGCGCTGCTGTGCTGCCGGCCGTCGAAAAAAGCCGCCGCGGCGCAGAAGGCCTGACGGATAGACGGCCGGACAGAGCAGAGGCCGCATCCCTTGACCGGGTGCGGCCTCTGTTTTTTTCGTATGTGGTTGATACGAAAATTTCGTTTTATTTTCCTGCTTACAATTGTATTGAAAAGCGCGGCGAATTTTGCTATACTATATTGGTATATAAATATATTGGAGAGAAATGCCCTTGAAGAAAAGCTACGCCCCTTTTTTGTGGGAAAATGCACAGCAGGAATATATTGAAAAAATCGCCGCCCTTTTGAAGGAGAGATATCCTTCGCCGCCGGGAGCATATGTCCGCACCTACGGCTGCCAGCAGAATGTCAGCGACAGCGAGCGGTTTTCCGGCATGCTGAGCCGCATGGGCTACCGCCCGGTCTCGGCGCCGGAGGAGGCGGAGCTGATCCTCTTCAACACCTGCGCCGTGCGGGAGCATGCGGAGGAGCGGGTGCTCGGCAATGTCGGCGCTTTGAAAAAGTACAAGCGCTCGCACCCTTCGGCGGTGCTGGCCCTCTGCGGCTGCATGACCCAGCAGCAGTCGGTCGCCGATCGGATCCGGCAAAGCTTTCCGTATGTGGACATGGTGCTCGGCACCGACGCGGTTTACCGCCTTCCCGAGCTGCTGTACAAAAAGCTTACCGATGGCCGCAGGGTCTTTGACTTGAGCGAGGGCGAGCGGATTTATGAGGATGTGCCGGTTCGGCGCGACGGCTCCTGCAAGGGATGGCTGCCGGTCATGTACGGCTGCAACAACTTCTGCACCTACTGCATCGTGCCATACGTCCGCGGACGGGAGCGCTCCCGCCGGCCAGAGGATATTTTGCGCGAGTTCCGCGCCATGCTGGCCGACGGCTGCCGCGACATCACTCTGCTCGGGCAGAATGTCAACTCCTACGGCAAGGGCGTGGAGGGCTGCCTCGATTTTGCCGGACTGCTCCGGCTGCTCTGCGCCGAACCGGGGGAGTTCATCCTGCGGTTCATGACCTCCCACCCGAAGGACTGCACCGATGAGCTGCTGGACACCATCGCGGCGGAGGGGAAAATTTCCCGTCACCTGCATCTGCCGTTTCAGTCGGGCAGCGACCGCATTTTGAAGGAGATGAACCGCCACTACGACCGAGCGGGCTACCTCGACCTCATCCGTCGCGCGAAGGCGAAAATCCCCGACGTCTGCCTGACCAGCGACATCATCGTCGGCTTCCCCGGGGAGACGCGCGACGATTTTCTGGACACGCTGCGCCTTGTGCGGGAGGTGGAGTTTACCTCCCTGTTCACCTTCATCTACTCCCCACGGGAGGGCACGCCGGCCGCGAAAATGGACGATCCCGTCCCGATGGAGGAGAAGAAGGCCTGGTTCACCGAGCTGCTCGCCGCGCAGGAGGAAATTGCGCAGCGCCGTGCAGAGCGCGACTGCGGGCGGATTTTCCGCCTGCTGTGTGAGGAGGCGGACCCCGATCAGCCGCAGCTTCTGCGGGGACACACCTCCGGCGGAATTCTGACCGAGTTTTCGGGGGACGCGTCCTTGGTCGGCCGATTTGTCACCGTCCGTGCGGAGGAGACGACGCCGCGCATGTATCGCGGGGTTATTGTGGAATGATCCACTTCTTGATTTGTTAATCTTTGCCGAAAAAGGGCGGCAGATTTTAAAACGCCCCTTTCCGGTGGAAAATATAAAGGAGTTTGAAACAATGGAAATTCTCGAAATCACAAGACAGCTGGGCGCCGCCATTCAGGCGGACGAAACCTACAAGAAATTTTATGAGGCCAAGGCCGCCTGCGACAACGACGCCGCTTTGCAGGAGGCGATCGGCCGCTTCAACCTCGAGCGTATGAACCTCGACAACGAGCTGGCCAAGGAGGAGAAGGACAACGACAAGATCACCGAGCTGAACGAGTCGCTTCGCAAAACCTACGGCGAAGTGATGATGAATCCCTCGATGACCGCTTATAATGAGGCCAAATCCCAGCTGGATGTCATTGTCAACCAGATCAACGGGATCATTGAGCTTTGCCTGAACGGGGAGGATCCGGCGACCTGCGAGCCGCACAGCGGCTGCTCGGGAAGCTGCTCCACCTGCGGCGGCTGCCACTGAGATTTGAAACAAACCGACCGCACTCCGGCAAAGCTTTTTGCCGGGGTGCGGCAGGGAAGGGAAGTGTGCAAAAGATGCCGGAACTCTCCCCCATGATGCAGCAGTATTTGCGGGTGAAGGAAGAATACAGCGACAGCGTCGTTTTCTTCCGGCTGGGCGATTTTTATGAGATGTTTTTCGACGACGCCGAAAAAATCTCCAAAGAGCTTGATCTGGTGCTGACCGGACGGGACTGCGGGCTGGAGGAACGGGCGCCGATGTGCGGCGTGCCTTACCACAGCTGTGAAGCGTACATAAGCCGTCTGGTGGCCAAGGGGTACAAGGTTGCCGTTTGTGAGCAGATGGAGGATCCCGCCCTTGCCAAGGGTCTCGTCAAGCGGGAGGTTGTGCGGGTTATCACGCCCGGCACGGTGATTGAGGATACCATGCTGGACGAGTCGAAAAACAACTATCTCGGCGTTGTGGCCAAGGTTGGCCGCCGTGTCGGGGTTTGCTTTGTCGATGCTTCGACCGGCGCGCTGAACCTGACCGAAATCGGCGGAAAAGACCTGTCTGCAAAAATTATAGATGAACTGGGACGCTACGCCCCGAGCGAGATTTTGCTTTCTCCCGAATTTTCGGGAAATACCGAAGTGGGCGATTTTATCCGGCAGCGGATGGGCTGCCTGACCCAGATTCGGCCGGCCGAATGCTTTGCGCAGGCCGTTTGTGAAGATATTGTACTGCGGCACTTTAAAGCGAAAACACTTACCGAGCTTGAGCTGGGAAGCCTGCCGGCGGCGGTGGCCGCCCTCGGCTGCGCGCTGGACTATTTGTATGAGACGCAGCGCACCGGCCTCGACGCGGTAAATACGATAAATTTTTATACCGAGGCGCAGTTCATGCGGCTCGACCTGACCGCCCGCCACAATCTGGAGCTGTGTGAGACCATGCGCAACAAGGACCGCAAGGGCAGCCTGCTCTGGGTGCTGGATAAGACCTCCACCGCGATGGGCAAGCGTATGCTCCGCAGCTGGATTGAGCAGCCGCTGGTGCAGGCCCCCGCGATCGAGAAGCGGCTCAACGCGGTCGAGGAGCTGGCGGGAGACACCGTTCTGCGGGGCGAGCTGCGGGACAAGCTCCGCGGCGTTTATGACCTCGAGCGGATTATGGCCAAGGTGGTTTACGGCACGGTCAAGCCGAAGGAGCTTAAAGACCTCTTTTACGCCGTTGAGCCGCTGCCCTCGCTGAAGCAGCTTGTGGAGAATTGCAGCTGCGCCATGCTCTCGGCGATCCATCGGGAGATTGACCCGCTGGAGGATGTGTACGCCCTTTTGGAATCGGCGCTGGTGGACAAGCCTCCGATGACCAGTAAGGATGGCGGCATCATCCGCGACGGCTATGACCCCGAAATTGACGAGTTGCGCCGCGACATGACCGATGGAGAGGGGTTTATCACCCGAATCGAGCAGCAGGAACGGGAGCGCACCGGCATTCCAAAGCTGAAGGTTGCCTTCAACCGGGTGTTCGGTTATTACATCGAGGTAACCAATTCCTATAAAGATCAGGTGCCGGCGGATTACATCCGCAAGCAGACCCTGACCAACTGCGAGCGGTATATTACCGAGGAGCTGAAAACGCTGGAGCATCGGGTGCTCGGCGCGAAGGAGCGGATTATCGCGCTGGAGTATCAGGCTTTCGACCGGCTGCGCAAGCAGGTGGCTGAGGCGCTCCCCAGATTTAAGGAGACGGCGGCCGCCGTGGCGCGGTTGGATGTTTTCTCCTCCTTCGCCGAGGTGGCGGTGACCTCCTCCTACACCCGGCCGGAGATTTACACCGACGGCCGGCTGAAAATCCGGGAGGGTCGCCATCCGGTGGTGGAGGCCATGCTGAAACCCCCCTTTGTGCCCAACGACACCGACATGAACACCTCAGACAGCCGCTGCGCCGTTATCACCGGCCCCAACATGGCGGGTAAATCGACCTATATGCGGCAGGTGGCCCTGATTACGCTGATGGCGCAGATCGGCTCCTTCGTGCCGGCCTCCTCGGCCGAGATCGGACTGGCCGACGCGATTTATACCCGGGTGGGCGCCTCCGACGACCTGGCGGCCGGGCAGTCTACCTTTATGGTGGAGATGAGCGAGGTTGCCTTTATCCTCGACAACGCGACGGGAGACAGCCTGCTGATTCTGGACGAAATCGGGCGGGGTACTTCAACCTATGACGGAATGTCGATCGCCCGTGCGGTGCTGGAGTTTGCCGCCGATAAAAAGCGGCTGGGAGCAAGGACTCTTTTTGCCACTCATTATCACGAGCTGACCGCGCTCGAGGGACTGCTCGACGGGGTGAAAAATTACAATGTCGCGGTCAAAAAGCGGGGAGATGACATCACTTTCCTGCGGCGGATTGTGCGCGGCGGCGCGGACGACAGCTACGGTATCGAGGTGGCGGCGCTGGCCGGACTCCCCGACGGGGTGATCTCCCGCGCCAAGGATGTCCTGGCCGAGATTGAGAGCGGCGAGCACGCCGCCTCGGATGTAGGTGTGCCGCAGCGCCTTGCCGCACAAGGCGCGGACGACCTGCAATTCGGCCTCGATGTGTCGGGTCCGTCCGCCGAGCTGATCGAACGGCTGAAGCTGGTGGACGTCAACACCCTGACCCCGATTGAGGCACTCAGCCTCCTCCACGAGTTGTCGGGAGAAGCGAAAAAATACTAACCGGCCGAAAGTACGGCCGCAAAATTTGGACAAACGGTAAAGGAGGAGAACGCCATGGGTAAGATCCGGGTGATGGACAAGCAGCTCTCCGAGCTCATCGCCGCGGGCGAGGTGGTCGAGCGCCCCGCCTCGGTCGTCAAGGAGCTGGTGGAGAACGCGCTCGACGCCGGTGCGACCGGCATCACGGTGGAGATTGAGCGGGGCGGCGTCCTCCTGATCCGGGTGACCGACAACGGCAGCGGCATCGCGCGGGAGGATGTAAGAACCGCCTTTCTCCGCCACGCGACCAGCAAGATCCGGCAGCAAAGCGATCTTGACGGCATCGCTACCCTCGGCTTCCGGGGGGAGGCGCTGGCCGCCATCTCTGCCGTGTCGCACATCGAAATTGTGACCCGCACGGCGGAGGAGGAGGCCGGTACCCTCTACACCTGCGACGGCGGGGAGGAGGGGGAGGCTTCCGACATCGGCTGCGCGGTTGGCACCGCCATTTCGGTGAAAGAGCTGTTTTACAACACCCCCGCCCGTATGAAATTTTTGAAAAAGGACGTGTCGGAGGGCAACGCTGTGTCCGCTCTGGTGGAGCGCATCGCCCTCTCCCACCCGGAGGTGAGCTTTCGCCTGATCCGGGAGGGAAAAACGACCCTGCAAACGCCGGGGGACAATCAGCTCCGCTCGGCGATTTATACCGTGCTGGGGCGCGCCTTCTCCGAAGGGCTGCTGCCCGTCGACCGGGAGCAAAACGGCATCCGGGTAACCGGATACATCTCCAAGCCGGCGGCCGGACGTCCCAACCGGAACATGCAGTATTTCTTCATCAACGGACGGTATGTCAAATCCCGCACGGTCATGGCCGCGCTGGAGCAGGCCTATCGGAACGCCGTCATGGTCGGAAAATTTCCGGCCGGGGTGCTGCATCTTACCATTCCCTACGGCGCGGTGGACGTCAATGTCCACCCGGCCAAGACGGAGGTTCGCTTCTCGGACGAAAAGCGAATATTCGACGCGGTATATTACGCGGTCAAGAACACGCTTTTCTCCACCGCGGAGGAGGCGGCGCGTCCTGCCGCCCGGCCGTTCCCCGGCTTTTCGGGTGAGGAAAAGCCGACGCAGGCGACCATCCGCCAGTTCTGGCAAACGACGGCGCCAAAATCCTCGTCCGGGTCGCCATCCGGGCCTTTGACCGCTGCACCGGCCGCAAAGCCGGCGGCCGCACCCACTCCGGCAGCAGAACCGGAGCGCGTTTCGCCTCCCATACCGAATGGAGAGATTCAATTTGCCGACAGCGGCATCCGGCTGTACAGCCCGGGCGGCCGTCCGGTAAATCTCGATATTATGGTCGACGACCGGCCGACGGACGCGCCTGCCGCTCCGGCTGCGCCATCCATTACGTCCGCCGCCTCGGCAGAGGAGAAAAATGCGGGCAAAGCCTGCTCTCCGGCTGAAGCCGCCCCTCCTTCTGCACGGGAGGCGGCTTTCCCTTCGCAGGACGCCGCTGCGGCCGAAACGGCGGAGGCTGAGGCGCCCTTGCCCCTTCGCGTGATTGGGGAGGTTTTTTCAACCTACATCCTGATCGAGCAGGGGGAGGAGCTGATCCTCCTCGACAAGCACGCCGCACATGAGCGGCTGATCTATGACAACCTCTGCAAGAGCGAGGCGCCCCGGCAGCAGCTTTTGCTGACCCCGGTGCCGGTCACCCTCCCGCGGGAGGAGTCTGACGCCATCCTGCAAAACCTCGACCTTCTGGAAAAATCCGGCTACGCGGTGGAGGAGTTCGGCGGCTCGGTGCTGGTTCGGGCGATCCCGGCCTATCTGGAGGGGGAGGACATTCCCACCCTGATCAGTGAGGCGGCCGACGGATTTTTGCAGCACAAGCGGGATGCGGTCGGCGCAAAGATGACCTGGCTGTATGAATCGGTGGCCTGCCGCGCCGCGATCAAGGCGGGCGACCGCCTCTCCCTGCCTGAGATGACGGCGCTGGCCGAACGCATTCTCTATGGAGGGGATGTGGCCACCTGTCCGCACGGGCGGCCGGTCGTCTTACGCATGGGCAAAAAAGAACTGGAAAAGAAATTTGGAAGGATTCAGTAAACATGAAGAAAATTCCGGTCGTCGCGGTGGTCGGACCGACCGCCTCCGGTAAAACGGGCCTGGGCATTGCGATTGCCCGGCGCTTTGACGGGGAGATTGTTTCGGCCGATTCCATGCAGATTTACAAAGGGATGGACATCGCCTCGGCCAAACCGACGGCGGCCGAAAGGGAGGCCGCGCCGCATCACCTGATTGATTTTGCCGACCGGCAGACCCGCTTTTCGGTCGCGGAATACGTCGCCTTGGCGGGAGAGGTCATCCGCGATATTGCCGGCCGCGGAAAATTGCCGGTCGTGGTCGGCGGCACAGGACTCTATATCGACGCGCTGCTCTCCGGCCTCACGTTTGCAGAGGAGGAGACCGACCCGGCACTCCGCCGGCGGCTGTCGGCGGAATACGACCGCCTGGGCGGGGAGGAGATGCTCGCCCGCCTGGAAAAATCGGATCCGGAGGCGGCCGCGCGCCTGCATCCCAACGACCGCAAGCGCATCCTCCGCGCGCTGGAGGTGCAGATGACCACCGGACAGCGGAAATCCGAACTCGACCGGGCGGCCGCCGCGGGAGAAAGCCCTTATCAGGCGCTTTACATCGGGCTGCGGTACTGCGATCGGGCACTTTTGTACGACCGGATCAACCGGCGGGTGGACGCCATGCTGGACGCCGGCCTTGCGGCGGAGGCTGAGCGGGAGTACGATCCCACCTCCGGCACGGCGGCGCAGGCCATCGGGCACAAGGAGCTGGCGCCGTACTTCGCGGGGGAGATTTCTCTGGACGCGGCGGCGGAAAATTTAAAACGGCAGACCAGGCGATATGCCAAGCGGCAGATGACCTGGTTTTCAAAAAACGAACAGATTCATTGGATAGATTGCGACGGCCGCAGCGTGGAGGAGATTGCCTCCCGGGCGGCCGAGCGGATAGAGTCGTGGCGGCAGACGCTGTAGCCTTTGCGCAGAAGGTGTGAAGAAAATGGCTGCAGCCCGGCCGGCGGAAGTCTTGACAGGGAGGTAAAAAATGAAAAAATCCTATGCCAATATATTGAAAGCGGTTCTGGCGATTTTTATCGTTTCCTATTTGCTGATGCAGATATACAACTCCCTTTACAATCCCTTCACGACCGAGACGGCGACCCACTACAGCACCTTTGACGGGGTGCAGCTGACCGGCCTCTCCATCCGGAGTGAGACGGTGCTTTCGAACAGCGCGCAGGGGGTTCAGAGCTTCTCGGTCGAGAGCGGCCGCCGGGTCGCCAAGGACGCCGTGGTGGTAAACCTCTATAACGACACGGCCACAGCAGCCAATGCCGCCCGCCTGCGGGAGGTGGAGGAGCAGCTGAACACCCTGAAATCCTTGCAGACGGCCGGGACCTCGGCCGACCTTGTCACGGTGGAGACACAGATCACCGACGCTTATACAGCGCTGCTTGACAGCGCGTCGGGACACCGCTTTGTCTCGGTCAGCACGCTTTCGGATAAGCTTCTGACCTTGCTGAACCGCCGGGTGGTGGCCGTCGGACAAAGCGCCGACCTTGCCGGCCGCATCGCTTCGCTCGAGTCGGAAAAGGCCTCGCTGGAGGCTTCCGGCCTCCGGGCGAGCGGCAGCGTCGTGACCGATACCTCCGGCTATTTTATTTTGGAGGTCGACGGGTATGAATCGCTGCTGACGCCGGAGGGGATTGACCGCCTCACGCCGGAGGGGATTGCAAATCTTGCCCCCGTGGAGGAAACGACCGGAACCGAATCGCCGATCGGCAAAATCGTCGGGGACTACGCCTGGTATATCGCCTGCGTCGCCACGACGGAGGAGGCGGCGAAGTTCACCGAGGGCAGCGCACTCACGCTGCGGACCGAGCTTTCCTCCATGCCGGAGCTGCCAGTGACGGTCGAACGGATCAACAAATCGGCCGACGGCAAGCAGGCGGTTGTGATTTTCAGGTGCAAGTATATGAGTGGAGAGTTGGCCGCCATCCGCACCCAGCCGGTCACGGCGGTACTGAACGCCTATGACGGACTGAAGGTCAGCGCCTCTGCCATTCGTGTGGTGGACGGGCAGAAGGGGGTCTATATCCTCTCCGGCTCGACCGTGCGCTTCCGCAAGGTGGATATTGTTTATACAAACGGCGGGTATGCCGTTTGCCGGTTCGATAATACGGACGCGGACATGCTGAATTTGTATGACGAAGTCATTGTAAAGGGGAAAAATCTTTATGACGGAAAGATTGTCAAATGATGAACTGAATGAGAAAAAGAGGTATTTCGACCAAAACTACGCAGACATCCTGACCCGGGCGGCCGCCGCGGCAGAAAAAAGCGGCCGCAGGCCGGAGGAGATCACCCTTCTCGCCGCGACCAAAACCGTCTCTCCCGAGGTGATGAACTACGCCTTCTCAAAAGGGATCCGGTATATGGGGGAGAACCGGGTGCAGGAATTCCTCTCCAAATACGACGAGCTGCAGCTGGACGGGGTGACCCGCCATTTTATCGGGCATCTGCAGACCAACAAAGTCAGGATGATTCTGGACAAGGTGGAGATGATTGAGTCGGTGGACTCTGTCCGCCTTGCCTCCTGCATCGGGGAGCAGTCGGCGCGCGCCGGCCGGGTGATGGACATCCTGCTGGAGGTAAATATTGGCAGGGAGGAGAGCAAATCCGGCCTCCTTCCCGAAAATGTCGAGGCGGCCGTTCGTGAAATCGCACAAATAGAGGGCGTCTGTGTGCAGGGACTTATGACAATCCCCCCGATTTGTGACGATGAAAAGACGGCCAGAAAATATTTTGCGCAAATGCGGCAACTGTTTATTGACATTAAGGCCAAAAACATAGATAATAGTAATATGGTATGCCTGTCCATGGGCATGTCGGATGATTTCGACATCGCGATTGAGGAGGGCGCCAATCTTGTACGCATCGGTACCGCCCTGTTTGGAAGGCGGCTGTACCGCTGAATTTCGGAATAGAATGGAGATTTGGAAAACATGAGCATTCTGGATAAGATCAAGGACATCGTCAGCGTGCCGGAGGATGACTACGACGACATGCCGGAGGAGGTCAACTTTGCCAAGCACGAGCCGGAGGAGCGGCATGAATCCCGCGCGTCCTCCTCTTCTTACGAGGGGGAGAAGCGCAATAAGGTAGTGAACATCCACGCCACAACTCAGCTGAAGGTTGTGCTGGTCAAGCCGGAGCGGTTTGATGACGCGCCGGCAATTGCCGACCATCTGAACGCCAAGCGGACGGTAGTGCTCAATCTTGAGGCCGCCAATAAGGAGACTTCCCGTCGCCTGATTGATTTTCTGAGCGGCGTGGCCTATGCCAATCAGGGGCAGCTCAAAAGGGTGGCCAACAGCACCTTTATCATCACGCCCTTTGACGTCGACATCATGGGCGATTTGATCCTCGACGAGCTGGAGAGCAGCAACCTCTACATATAAACCGTGGAAGGACAGGAAGAGCAGAAGCTCCTGCTTGCCCGGGCTGACGACGCTGTCCGCCTCTGCGATCTGGACGGCCGGCCGAAATTCATCGGCTTTCTGGATGAGGCGTCGGCGGCCTTTTTGCGGGATTATATGAAAAAGAAGCATGCAAACTACCTCTTTTACGGCGGCTATCCGGAGGCAGAGCGGGTTTTCTTCGCCGCATTGCCCGACTGGTGCGCCGACCCGCAGGAGGAGTATTTTCCCATCACGCCCCTTACCTTCACTTATCGGAAGGGCAGCGGCCTTTCTCACCGGGATTTTCTCGGCAGCCTGATGGCGCTGCAGCTCCGTCGGGAGGCGATCGGGGACATTCTGATTGAGGATGGACGCGCCGTCGCCTTCCTATCGCGGGAGACGGCTCCGCTTGTCCTTTCGGAGCTGCGTAAGGTCGGCTCGGTCGGGGTCTCTGTGAGCGAGGGGGCTATGGAGCCTTTGCCCTCCGCCCACCGAATGGAAAGCTTTTCCACCACGATTTCCTCCCCACGGCTGGACGCGGTGGTTGCCGCCCTTGCCAAAACGGGAAGGGGAGAGGCCGCCCGGCTGATTGAAAGCGGACTGGTCTCGATCGACGCGCTGGTCTGTGAGAAAACGACCCGGACGGTTTTTGCCGGGACGGTTATAAAAATCCGCGGGAAGGGTAAATTTAAATTAAGCTCCCTGGATGACAGAACCAAAAAACAGCGTTTGATTTTGCGATATGAACAGTATGTCTGATTCCCTTAGCGCTTGATACGCTCCGGCCGTATTGCCGGACGTTTTGATTTGCAGCCCGCCTTTTGCTGCGGCTGTGCATCTTTTGAACTCGGAGGAATGAAACTATGTATTCTGCGGAAAAGATACGCAATGCCGAGATTAAAAAATCGGCTTTTGGCGGCTATCATGTGGACGAGGTGGACGACCTCCTCGACGCGGTGGCGGATGATTTTGCAAAGCTTGAGCAGGAAAAGGCGGAGGTTGAAGCCCGGCTGGCGATCCTCAGCGAGAAGCTGGAGGGATACCGCACGTCGGAAAACAGCATTCACACCGCTCTGCTGAACGCACAGCGCCTCGCCGATCAGACGGTGAAGGAGGCAAGCGAGGCCGCCGGACACACCACGACCGAAGCGGCCAAAAAGGCCGAGCTGGTTGTCAGCGATGCCGAAACGCAGGCGGAGGACATCGTGGCTGAGGCCGAGCGAAAGGCCGACGCCATCATCGCCGACGCCATCGCCAAAACCGAAAGTATGATTGCCGCCGCGCACGACAGTGTCGCCCGGCAGCAGATGCTTTTCGATCGCCTGAAGGTGGAGACGAAGAACCTCCGCGACTCGCTGTTGCAGAAATACAAGCGGCAGATCACTTTTGTGGAGTCCCTGCCGGATGAGGTGCCCTTCGACGCCGAGCGTGCGGCGGAGGTGCTGCGCTTTGCCTTTGACAGCGTCCCGGATTATGAGGCGATGGCGGAGGCGGCGCGTCCGACGACCGACGTGGACGTCAAGGCCGTGATCGAGCAGGCACGCGCGGCTGCCGAACCGGATGCAGCGCAAGCGGACACCTCTTCCGCCGACGAGGCGGAGGCCGCTCCGGCAGCTTCGGAGGTTCCGGCAGCGCCCGCCGAGGCGGAGACTGCGCAGGAGCTGCAGCCGGAGCTTCCCATAGCCGACGGAAAAGCCGAAAAGTCTGCGGAGGCGGGCGGGTTTGTCGTCAGCACCGATGTGGAGGGGCTGGAATAACCGAAAATACGCCGTGCCTCCCCTGTATGGCGATTCATGGATAACGAAAATTTGTGATAGGGAGATCATTTAGAAAATGGAACAGGATTATAACAAAACGCTGAATCTGCCGCAAACGGAATTTCCGATGCGGGCCGGCCTTCCGACGAGAGAGCCGCTTGCTCTGGCCGAGTGGCAGAAGAATCATGTGTATGAGGAACTGATGAAGCGGAACGAGGGCAAGCCGCTGTATGTGCTGCACGACGGCCCTCCCTATGCCAACGGGGTGATTCACCTCGGCACGGCGCTGAATAAAACGCTGAAGGATTTTATCCTCCGCTATAAAAACATGACCGGGTATAAAGCGCCCTACGTCCCCGGGTATGATACCCACGGCCTGCCGACCGAACTCAAGGCGCGCAAGGCGGCCGGCGTCGCCTCTGCGGAGCAGATGTCGACCCTCGAGCTGCGCCGCCTCTGCCGGGAGTTTGCGCTCGGCTTTGTGGAGGATCAGCGGGTACAGTTTGAGCGCCTCGGCGTGCTGGGCGAGTGGGACAACCCCTATCTCACCCTGAAGAATGAGTTTGTCGCCAAGCAGGTGGAGGTCTTTGGCGAGATGTCCGACAAGGGCTATATCTACAAGGGACTCAAGCCGGTCTACTGGTGTCCGGAGTGTCAGACCGCCCTGGCTGAGGCCGAGATTGAATATGCCGAGGATCCCTGCCATTCGATCTATGTGAAGTTCCAGGTGACCGATGATCTGGGCAAGCTGGCGGCCATGGGCGCCGATCTTGCCAAAACCTATTTTGTAATTTGGACGACCACGACTTGGACTCTGCCGGGCAACGTGGCGATTTGCGTCGGGCCTGAGTATGAATATGCCCTCATCCGTTCGGGTGAGGAATACTATGTGATGGCGTCGGCTCTGTTTGAAAACGCCATGAAGGCCGCTGGCAAGACCGAGTATGAGGTCATCGGCACCATTTCCGGCAAAGAGCTGGAGTACATGAAGACGGCGCACCCCTTCCTCGACCGGGAGTCGCTGGTGATTGTCGGCGACCACGTCACGCTGGAAAGCGGTACCGGCTGCGTACATACCGCGCCCGGCCATGGTGTAGAGGACTTTGAAGTCTGCCGGAATTATAAAGAAATTCCGATGATCGTTCCGGTCGACCACAAGGGCGTCCTGACGGAGGAGGCCGGGGAATTTGCCGGCCTTTCCACGAACGACGCCAACAAGGCGATCGCCCGCAAGCTGGAGGAGAGCGGACATCTCTTCGCGCTGGAAAAGATTATCCACCAGTATCCGCATTGCTGGCGGTGCAAATCGCCCATCCTCTTCCGTGCGACCGAGCAGTGGTTCTGCTCGATCTCCGACTTCGCGGACAAGGCGGTCGAGGCGATTCGGGGCGTTCAGTGGATCCCGGCATGGGGCGAGGATCGCATCACCAACATGGTGAAGGACCGCTCCGACTGGTGCATCTCGCGGCAGCGCACCTGGGGCGTGCCGATCCCGATCTTCTACTGCCGCGACTGCGGGAAAGAGGTCATCAACAAAACCACCATTGCGAAGATTTCGGATATCTTCCGTAAAAAGGGCGCGGACGCCTGGTACGCCATGGATGAGCGCGACCTGCTGCCCGAGGGGTATGTCTGCCCCCACTGCGGCGGCACGCATTTCAAGAAAGAGACCGACATCATGGATGTCTGGTTCGACTCGGGCGTGACCCACGCCGCCGTGCTGGATGAGCGGGATTATCTTCGCTTCCCGGCCGACCTGTATCTGGAGGGCGCCGATCAGTACAGAGGATGGTTCCAGTCCTCTCTCCTGACCTCGGTTGCGACCAAGGGCGTCGCCCCCTACAAGACGGTTGTTACCCACGGCTGGGTGGTCGATGGCGAGGGCAAGAAGATGTCCAAATCCATCGGAAACACCATCGCGCCGGAGGAGATTATCAAGCAGTACGGTGCGGATATTCTGCGGCTGTGGGTGGCCTCGGCCGACTATCACGCCGACATCCGCATTTCGAAGGAGATTTTGAAGCAGCTTTCCGAAAGCTATCGCAAAATCCGGAATACCGCGCGCTTCATCCTCGGAAACATCAGCGACTTTGATCCCGATGCCGACCGCGTCGGGGAGGAGGCGCTGACCGACCTCGACCGTTTTGCCCTGCTCAAGCTGAATGAGCTGGTTGAAAAATGCCGTGCAGGGTATGACGCTTTCGAGTATCACGCGGTTTATCACGCCATTCACAACTTCTGCGTGGTGGATATGTCCAACTTCTACCTCGATGTTGTGAAGGATCGCCTGTATGTGGAGGAGAAAAACAGCACCTCCCGCCGGGCGGCGCAGACGGTGATTTTCGATATTCTCGACACTTTGACCCGGCTGGTTGCCCCGATTCTCGCCTTTACGGCGGATGAGATCTGGCAGTTCATGCCCCATCGCGCCGGGGATGAGAAGGCCAATGTGGTCTTCAACCCGATTCCGGAGGCGAAGCCTCTCTCCGATGCAGATCACGCGTTTATGGAGATGTGGGAGAATCTGCACGCCGTGCGCAACGATGTCTCCAAGGCGTTGGAGATGGCGCGTGCAGCCAAGGTGATCGGCGCCTCTCTTGAGGCGGCGGTCGACCTCTACGCCGAAGGGGAGCTGTACAGCTTCCTGCGCGACCGGATGGAAATCCTGCCGGAAATCTGCATTGTTTCGGCCGTCGCGCTGCATGAAGAGGCCGGCGGCACCTATCAGAGCGAGGAGCAGAAGCTCGGCGTCTCGGTTCGGCATGCGGATGGTGAAAAGTGCGTTCGCTGCTGGAAATATACCGACACGGTCGGCAGCGACAGTGCACATCCGACCCTGTGCAGCCGGTGCGCCGGTATTGTAAAATAAACCTGCCGAGCCGGAGCATTTCCTCCGGCAGGAGGGAGGAGTCGTTAGATGGTTTATCTGTGCGCGGTTCTTTTCGGCCTGCTGATGGTCGGGCTGGATCAACTGACCAAGTATCTGGTCGTTTCTAACATGGCTTACGGGCAGAGCACCGTGCTTGTGGATAAGGTGCTGAACCTGACCTATATCCACAACAAGGGTGCGGTGTTTGGCTTTTTTGAAAATCAGCGTTGGTTGCTGCTCTCCTTCAGTGCGATCATTTTGGCGGTCTGCATCGGCCTGCTGATCAAAAAAGCGTTTAAAAGTCGGATGATGTACTGGGCAATTTGCCTTGTGCTGGCCGGCGGAGTCGGCAATATGATCGACCGGATTTTCCGCGGATATGTTGTAGACTTTATTGACGTACAGTTCATGGATTTTTATATTTTCAATATCGCGGATTGCTGTGTCGTGATCGGCGTTCTACTGATCCTGGTCTACTTCATTGTGGATACTATCCGGGACTATCGGCTGGGACGGCGCATCTCGACCGAGGAGTCGGGGGAGTGAGTCCTCTTTATCCTTTAAGCGTCAGGGGAAGGCGGGAGTTCAGAAGATGGAGCGCATGGAATTTGTCTGTGCGGAGGAGGCGCCGGTTCGCGCCGACCTGCTGATCAGCCGGGTTGCCGGAATCAGCCGGGCGGCGGCCGCCGCAGTGATTGCGTCCGGCGGCCTGGAGGTAGACGGCGCTCCCGCCGTAAAATCTCTCAAAATCCGACCGGGCAGCCATCTTCTTCTCACCCTGCCGGAGCCGGAGGCGCTGGATGTCGAGGCGGAGGATATCCCTCTCGACATCGTGTATGAGGACGATGATCTTCTGGTGGTGAACAAACCGAAGGGGATGGTCGTGCATCCGGCGCCGGGCAACCGGGACGGCACGCTGGTCAACGCGCTGCTGGCGCATTGCGGCGACAGCCTCTCGGGCATCAACGGCGTGCTGCGGCCGGGCATTGTCCACCGCATTGATAAGGACACCAGCGGCCTGCTGATTGTGGCCAAAAGTGATCGTGCGCACACCGGCCTCGCAAAACAGATTCAGGAACACACCTTCGACCGCTGTTATGAGGCGGTCGTGTACGGAAATATAAAAGAGAACAGCGGCTGGGTGGACGCCCCCATCGGCCGGCATCCGGTCAAACGCAAGCAGATGGCCGTGACCGACCAGCACTCCAAACCGGCGGTTACCCATTTTACGGTGCTGCAGCGGTACGAGGGGTTCTGCCACCTTCGCCTCCGGCTGGAGACCGGGCGCACCCATCAGATTCGGGTGCATATGGCCTATATTGGGCATCCGGTGGCCGGCGACCCGCTCTACGGGCCGAAGAAGCAGATTGCCTTTCTAAACGGGCAGTGTCTCCATGCGAAGCGGATCGGCTTTGACCATCCCGTCACGGGGGAGCGCCTGACCTTTGAAAGCGAGCTGCCCGACTATTTTACCGATTTTTTAAACCGTTTAAAACCCTTGTAACCCTTGCAGAAGATATGGAGGAGATTTATGCCCGCATTTCGCAAGGGCGGCCTTTTCAACGGCTGCCTGCTGCTGTCGGACATCGACGGCACCCTGGTGCATGAGGGGAGGATTCCCGAACGCAACCTTGCGGCGATTGATTTTTTTGTGAAACAGGGCGGCCTGTTTTCCATCGCGACCGGCCGTTCGGTAGAGGCTACGCGCCTTTATGTAACGCAGTCGGGCGCCAACGCCGGCGTGGTAACCTGCAATGGCGCGGTGATTTATGACTATGCGGCCGAGCGGCCGATTTACAGCCGCACTTTGCCGGAGGAGGTCAAGCCGCTTGTAAAAGAGCTGGTGCAGGAATTTCCCGCCGTCGGAGCGGAGGCGCATCACCTCCGTGAGCTGTATCTGCTGAACCGGACCGACGCGGTTCGCGCACATATGGAATATGAGCAGATTTCTCCTCTGCCCCTTTCGGAGGCGGAGATTTATGAACGGCCCTGGACCAAGGTGCTTTTTGCCACCTTCGACCGGGAAGAGATGGAACGCCTCCACACCCGCTGCAGGCCGTACAACTGCGGCGACTATTATTTTCTGGAGACGGCCGACATTTATTACGAGCTGACCTGCGGCGGCGTGAATAAGGGGGAGGCACTCTCCCGCCTCGCGGCGCACTACCGGATTCCGCGCAGCAAAAGCTTTGCCATCGGGGATTACTTCAACGATGTGGAGATGCTTGCCGCCGCCGGAATCAGCGCAGCCCCCTCCGGTGCGCCGGAGGAGATCAAAAGCCGGGTGGACTTTACAGCCGGCCGGTGTGAGGAGGGCTGCGTCGCAGACTTTATCGACTATTTAAAGCAGAAATTACAGGATTGACCTGTCACTATATTTTCTCTATTTCTTTGAATTGCTGAAAGGATTGTGTGAAGCCATGGATTCCAACACCAAAAAACAACTGGAAATCGCCGCTGCGAAAATCCGGATGGGCGCGATTGTGGGAACCTACAACGCGAAATCCGGCCACCCGGGCGGCTCTCTCTCGATTGCGGAAATTTTGTCTTATCTGTATTTTGATAAGATGAACATCGACCCGGCCAACCCGGGGATGGAGAACCGCGATCGTTTTGTGCTTTCCAAGGGGCATGCGGCGCCCGCCCTCTATGCGGCGCTGGCCAACCGCGGCTTCTTCCCGGTGGAGGAGCTGGCTTCCCTTCGCAAGACGGGGCATTTCCTGCAGGGACACCCGGATATGAAGAAGGTGCCGGGTGTCGATATGTCGACCGGTTCGCTCGGACAGGGAATCTCGGCCGCCTGCGGCATGGCGCTTTCGGCCAAGCACAGGGGACTGGATTATCGCGTCTATACCATCGTCGGCGACGGCGAGTCGGAGGAGGGGCAGGTTTGGGAGGCCGCCATGTTCGCCGCCCACAAAAAGCTGGATAACCTGACCGCCTTTGTCGATCTGAACCACCTGCAAATCGACGGCACGATTGAGGAGGTAAATTCTCCGCTTCCGCTTGATGAGAAGTTCGCCGCCTTCGGCTGGCACGTCGAGGTCATTGACGGCCACGACCTCGAGGCGATCGAGCGCGCGGTCGAGGCGGGGGAGAAGTCGGACAAGCCCTGCGCCATCATCTGCCAAACGGTCAAGGGCAAGGGCGTCTCTTTTATGGAGAATGTCTGCGGCTGGCACGGTGTTGCCCCGAACGCAGAGGAATATAAAACCGCTATGGCTGAGCTGGAGCAGACGCTCGCCGCGCTCGAGAGATAGGGAGGAAGCAGAAGATTATGGCAGAAGTTAAAAAAGCAGCTACCCGTGACGGATACGGGAAAGGCCTGATTGCACTTGGCAACGCGGGGAAGGATTTTCTGGTTCTGGACGCCGATCTTGCGGGGGCGACCCGCACCGGCAAGTTCAAGAGTGCCTTCCCGGATAAATTTTACAACTGCGGCATCGCCGAACAGAATATGATGAGCATCGCAGCCGGCGTCGCCGCGACCGGCATGACGGTTTTTGCCAGCTCGTTCGCCATGTTTGCCGCCGGCCGTGCCTTTGAGCAGGTGCGCAACTCGATCGGCTATCCGCATCTGAATGTAAAAATCGGTGCGACCCACGCCGGCGTCTCGGTCGGTGAGGACGGCGCGACCCATCAGTGCTGCGAGGACATCGCCCTGATGCGCACCATTCCCGGCATGACCATCATCAATCCCGCCGACGAGGTGGAGGCGGAAAAGGCCGTCCTGGCTGCTTTCGCGCACGACGGCCCGGTGTATATGCGGTTTGGCCGACTGGCTGTGCCGGTTATTTTTGACGAGGACTACGCCTTTGAGATTGGCAAGGCCAACACCCTGGTCGAGGGCAGCGACGTTACCATCATCGCAACCGGCCTCATGGTGGCCGAAGCGCTGGAGGCTGCCAAGCTGCTGGAGAAGGAGGGCGTTTCGGCCCGCATTCTCAACATGGCGACCATCAAGCCTCTGGACGAGGCGGCCGTGCTGAAGGCCGCGCGGGAGACCGGCGCCATCGTCACGGCGGAAGAGCACTCGATTGTCGGAGGGCTCGGCTCGGCCGTGTGTGAGGTGCTTTCCGAAAAAGCGCCGACGCCGGTTGTCCGGGTTGGCGTGCGGGACACCTACGGAATTTCCGGCCCGGCGCTCGAACTGCTGGAGTATCACAAACTGACCGCGCCGCACATTGCCGCCGCGGCGAAGCAGGCGATTACATTGAAATAAGGATGGCATGTCCGCGGCGGGCTGAAGGCTTGCGTCCTGCTCCGGCCGCGGTCTTGTGCCACTGTATGGAACCGGATGGGGTGTTTTCTCTATCCGGTTTACCATCGGTTGATAAGGGAATACAAGGTTTTGCTTTAGCAAAACTGCAAAGCACCTGCCAGTGATGGATTTTCGAGTGTTTTTCGGTTTTTGAGACGCAGGCGGGCTGACGCCCGCCAAGGCGAAAAGGACAAAAAGCGCCGGAAAGACGCGTTGCAGGCGTGTTTGCCCTTGTTAACCGATGGTATACGAATTTGGGAGTCTTTCAAAGAGGCTTCCAAATTCACACGACACATGGCATACGCTTGTGTATTTTTCGTAATATGAGGGGGAGAATTATGCCCGACAGTTCCATTTTCTCTGGAAAAACGCTGCTGATTACGGGCGGAACAGGTTCCTTTGGCAACGCTGTTTTGAACCGTTTTCTGGATACCGATATCGGTGAGATCCGCATTTTTTCAAGGGATGAGAAAAAACAGGATGACATGCGGCACGAGTTTCAGGCGAAAATGCCGCAGGCCGCCGGAAAAATTCAGTTTTTCATCGGAGATGTGCGCGACCTTTCCTCGGTAAAGAATGCGATGCATGGCGTCGACTATATCTTCCACGCGGCGGCGTTAAAGCAGGTTCCCTCCTGCGAATTTTTTCCCGTAGAGGCGGTGAAAACCAACGTCCTCGGAACGGAGAATGTTTTAACCGCCGCAATCGAGGCCGGGGTAAAGCGTGTGACCTGCCTCTCAACCGATAAGGCGGCCTACCCGGTCAATGCGATGGGTACCTCCAAGGCGATGATGGAGAAGGTCGTGGTGGCCAAATCCCGCACCGTCTCGCCCGAGCGGACCAAAATCTGCTGCACCCGCTACGGCAACGTCATGTGCTCTCGCGGGTCGGTGATTCCGCTTTGGATTGAGCAGATCAGGGCCGGCGCTCCCTTGACCGTTACCGATCCCAACATGACCCGCTTTATCATGTCGTTGGAGGAGGCGGTCGACCTCGTCCTCTTCGCTTTTGAGGAGGGGGTCTCGGGCGATATTCTGGTGCAGAAGGCGCCGGCCTGCACCATCGGCGTCCTGGCCGAGGCGGTGCGGCAGCTCTTTTGCCCACAGGCCGAGATAAAGGTTATCGGCATCCGCCACGGGGAGAAAATGTACGAAACCCTCCTGACCAATGAGGAGTGCGCGCAGGCCGTCGATCTGGGCAAGTTTTATCGCGTGCCCTGCGACCGGCGGGATTTGAATTACGACAAGTATTTTATTCACGGTGACACCGCACGCGACGTGCTGACCGAGTTTAATTCCGGCAACACGACTCTGCTGGATGTGGAGGCGGTAAAAGCAAAGCTGCTCTCCCTCTCTTATATTCGGGAGGAGCTGGCTCGCATGGGGCAGCCCTGACCGAGTCGGAATTGTGCCGCGGTGTGTCGGTAAAGGAGGCATATGGCTTTGAAATTTTTGGTGCTTGGATGCAACGGCATGGCGGGGCATACGATCTCTCTCTATTTGCAGGAGCGAGGATATGAGGTGCTCGGCTTTGATCGGACGACGTCGAACTATGTGCGAAACATTGCCGGCGACGCGAAAGATACGGCGGCAATGGAAAGAATGCTGTCCGAGGGGAATTTTGACACGGTCATCAACTGCATCGGTATTCTCAACCAATTTGCAGAGCAGAATAAAGGCCTGGCCGTCTTTTTAAACGCGTATTTCCCGCATTTTCTGGCCGAGGCGACGGCCGGCACGCATACGCAGGTAATTCATATGAGCACGGACTGCGTTTTCTCCGGCCGCAGGGGCAGCTATACGGAGGATGACCTCCCGGATGGGGAGACCTTTTATGACCGTTCCAAGGCGCTCGGCGAGCTGGAGGATGAAAAAAACCTCACGCTCCGCAATTCCATTGTCGGCCCCGACCTTCATCCCGAGGGGATAGGTCTGCTCAATTGGTTCATGCAGCAGGAGGGGGAGGTCGACGGCTACACAAAAGCCATATGGACAGGGCAAACAACGCTTCAGCTTGCACGAACGATGGAGGCGGCAGCCCTCTCCCGCACGCACGGGCTGTATAACGCTGTGCCCGATCGGTCAATCAGCAAATATGAATTGCTGAAGCTGTTCAACCGCTATCTGCGAAACGACGCGGTAACGATCCGGCCGGCAGCGGGAGTCCGCGCCGACAAATCGCTAAAGCGTACACGATTCGATTTCGATTATCGTATACCGGATTATGAGCAGATGATTGCCGAACTGGCCGCCTGGATGCGGGCACACAAATCCATGTACCCGCATTACGGGCTGTAAGGGGGAGGAGCGCAATATGGGAAAAATGAAAGTGATGACCATCCTCGGCACCCGGCCGGAGATTATCAAGATGTCGGCCATCATCAAAAAATGCGACCAGTATTTTGAACATATTCTGGTGCATACCGGGCAGAACTATGACTACACCTTAAATGAAGTGTTTTTTAAGGATCTCGGCCTGCGCGCACCGGATTATTACCTCGGCGTCGTGGGGGAAAATCTGGGGCAGACCATGGGCAACGTGATTTCAAAATC